>JAHWJX010000033.1 GCA_019348195.1 Pseudomonadota bacterium
GCTTGCCGATCTCGCCGGAGAAGCCCGACTTCACCAGCATGTCGCGCGCCATCTCCAGCGTCTCCTCGACCCGCGGCCGGATGATGCGGGTCAGCGCCGAGCGCGGCACCGTGTTGGGGTGATCGCGCACGTCCTCGCCTACAGGGGGTATCGCCAGGATGTCTTTCTCATCGGAGCTCGACGGCAGCGCCGAGCCGTGCCGCGCCTTGAGGCGCTCGGCGTCGACCAGGGCGCGGAGCTCGATGTCTTTCAGCGCGTGCAGGGCGACATAGAGGAAGTTGCCCGAGCCGCAGGCGGGGTCCAGCACGCGAAAGGCCGCGAGACGGGTCTGGAACCGGTCGAGCAGCTCGGTGGCGCGGCCCACGGCGGCCACGCGGTCGCGCTCGGCGGCGGCCACCGCCTTGCGACGGGCGGCCTCGCCGGATTTGGCGTCGCCGGCCGTCATGGCTTCTGCGGCGGCTTCGAACACGGCGCGGCGGCGGTCTTCGGCGGCGCGGGCGTCGGCCATGGCGGCTGTGATCTCGGCCCGCACGCCGGCCCACTCGGCCAGGAGCGGGCGGATGATCACCGGCTCCACGATCTTCAGGATCTTGGCCCGGTCGGTGTAGTGGGCGCCCAGCGCCGGGCGTTCACGGGTGGCCTTGAGCGCCTGTTCGAACAGGGTCCCGAAGATGGCGGGGTCGATCTGGGACCAGTCGTGCTCTTCAGCGGTCCTGGCGACCAGCTCGAGGTCGGAGGCCTCCAGCGGCAGGGGCTCGGCGCCGTCGAACAGGCCGCCGTTGAACCAGCGGATCAGGTCGGGGCCGAAGAAGCGGTCCTCTTCGGCCTCGGTGGCCATCTTGCGGAACAGCTCGCGCAGCTGGGCGCGCGCCGCGGCGGGACGGGTGCGGGTGGCCTTGATCGTGCGCGTGAACAGGCCGTCCGGCAGGAGCTTGGCGTCCTCCGCGAACATGCAGAAGACGAGCTGGTTCAGGAAGTGGGCGATCGCGCGCGGGTCGTGGAGGGGCTCGCCCCCCGGCGCCTTGCGCTCCTGCAGGCGGCGGCCGAGTTCGCCGAAGCGCTGGGCGGCGGTAGCGGTGAGGTCCTGGGGCGTGAGGCGCGGCTTGAGCCGCTCGCTGCCCTGGAAGACGGCGCGGAGCAGATCGAGATTGGCGGGCTCGTGCAGGTCGTCGAGGGAGAGCTCGATGCGGCGCGAGACGGTGTTGGTCCAATTGGTGTGGACCACGATCCGGGCCATGTCCGTGACGACGAGCAGGGGCGGGTTCTCGAGGTCTTCTCGGTAGAGGAGGAGCTGATTGTAGGCGGCGGTTAGGTCCTTGTGCTTGCCCTTGTACTCCCAGCCGAAGCAGCCGCGGCGCCAGACGTCGGCCCAGCCGTCCCCGCCGCCGACCTTTTCCGCGCCACGCTCGAAGCAGTAGCGCTCGCCCGCAGGATCTTCCTCGGCCGGGGTGGGCTCGCCCAGCAGACGGCACAGGTCGATGAAGTGCTCCTGCGAGCCCTGGCGTTCGCGGAGCGTGCTGTCGCTCCACTTGCGGATGAACTCGGCGGCGGTCACCCGCCTGTTGTCGCGTGGTTCGAGGGCGGGCTGCAAGCGTATGAAGGAAGGCGTGCCGCCGGGCTCGGGCGGGTCAAGGCGACCCCTGCGGGGAGCGCTTCGCGCTGCCTTGACCCGCCCTGCGCGCGACGGCGGACCTGGCAAGGTCAGGACGAGGGGCGTCCCGCCTGAGTTTCGACGGCCTGCGGCGCGTCGAATTAGGGGCTGGAGGGAGCGGGCCCGGTTGGGGCGGGCTACACCCCCGCCTTGAACGGCGTGAAATCCGTCCCCCGGTCATACACGTCGAGGCCCTCGCGGCGTTTGAGGGTGTTCACGGCGGCGTAGGTCACCGGGGTCAGCAGCGCCTCCCAGGCCACCTTGAGCGCCCACTGCGTCACGATCACGCCCGCCAGGGTCTCGGTCGACCAGACGCCGGCGAAGGCGAGCGGGTAGAAGATCAGGCTGTCGACGCCCTGGCCGGCCACCGTGGAGCCTATGGTGCGCAGCCACAGCAGGCGGCCGGCGGTCAGGATCTTGAGCCGGGCCAGGACAAAGGCGTTGACGAACTCGCCGGCCCAGAAGGCGGCGATGGAGGCCGCCACGATGCGGGGGACCTGGCCGAACACCTGCTGGTAGGCGCTCTGGTTCGGCCAGTCGGGGGCCGGCGGCAGGGCCACCACGATCAGGCTCATGGCGGCCATGAAGAGCATGGCGACCGTGCCGGCCCAGATGCAGCGGCGGGCGCGGGCGTAGCCGTAGACCTCGGTCAGGATGTCGCCCAGCACATAGCTCAGCGGAAAGAAGAGGATGCCCGCGCCAAAGGTCACCGGACCCAGGCCCGGGACATCGAGGGCGGCCAGCTTGCCGGCGCCGATCACATTGCTGAGCAGGAGCACGGCCACAAAGGCGGCCATGACCAGGTCGAAGTCGCGGGTGGGCCGGTGGGAGAGCGCGGCGGCGTCGGTCTGCAGCGGTGGGGCGGGAGGCGGGGCCATGAGGCGGCTTAGCACACGCGGCCGGGGGTCTTCACCCGCACCCCGGAGGCTCATCAAGCTCTGGAGGCGGGCGGCTCCAGAGCAGGGAAGGGCGTGATCTCCGCGCCTCTTCCCTAGGTCGTCAAGACCCCCTTGCGGCTCAGCCAGGGTTGCGGCGGGATCGAGGGTGTGCGGAGAGAGGACGTGCCCACCCTGTCCCTCTTTCCCACGCGGATTCGCCACACGGCCCTGTCGAGCGAGCCGGGGTGGCCGGCCCTGGGGCTGGAGCTGGAGGAGGCCTGCCGTGGGCTGGCGGCGGAGGACGCGGCGGGGCGGGCCTGGGCGAAGCGGCACGGCTATCGCGGCTACACCTCCTACGCCTCGCTGGACGACCTGCCGCGCCGGGCCACGGTGTTCGGCGCGCTCAAGCGGCGGCTGGACCGGGAGGCGGCGGCCTTTGCGGCGGAGCTGGGGCTGGAGCTTGGCGGGCGGCGGCTGAAGCTGGACAGCCTGTGGGTCAACCTGCTGCGCCCGGGTGGGGCGCACTCGGGACATCTGCACCCGCTGAGCGTGCTGTCGGGGACCCTGTATGTGGCCACGCCCGAAGGGGCCGGCGCGATCCGGTTCGAGGACCCGCGGCTGCCCATGATGATGGCCCGGCCGCCCGTCGGGCCCGACGCGGACGCGGCGCTGCGGAGCTTCCACACCCACCAGCCCCGGCCGGGGGACCTGCTGTTGTGGGAGAGCTGGCTGCGGCACGAGGTCATGCCGCACGGCGGCAAGACCAGTCCGGGCGCCGAGCGGATCAGCCTGTCCTTCAACTACGGCTGGGGCTGAGGATGGCAGGGATGGGCGGGCGCCTGGACCCGGACCTGGAGGCGGCGGCCGAGGAGGAGATCGCGCGGGCGTGCGACCTCAGCTGGGCGCAGCTGGCGCGGGTGGCGCCCTGGGGCGACAGCTATGACGGGATCACGCCGGGCGGACAGGGCGCGACCTATGAGCGGGGCTATCTCTGGGCCGAGGAGGAAGGCGGCGACGTGCTGGTGGAGGTGGCGGTTTACGTCCATCCGGAACTCCAGGACCATGCGGCGAGACGCACCCGGCTGATTCGGAGACCCGCATGAGCGCCCAGCCCAACTCTCCGGCCGCCTTCAATCCAGAGCCGCACCCGGCCATGGAGCGGCACGCGGACGACGAGCTCAGCCACGCCATCACCCACCAATGGCTGGAGCTGGAGACCCTGGTCCCCTGGACGGACGCCCTGCCAGCCGACGACCGGCGCCCGCATCCGGTGACCCGCAGCTATCGCTGGGCCGACACGGAAGGCGGCGACATGGTCTGCGAGGTCACGGTGCACGAGCTGCCCGACCGGTCGGGGCATGTGATCCGGCGCTCCTGCGTGATCCGCCGCTAGAGCGGCTTTCGACGGGGGAGCCCTCCACTTCCCGCTTTCCCCGGCGAAAGCCGGGGTCCATCTCGCCTCAGACGCTCGGCTCGCGCTGGCGGCGCTACAGACCCGGACGTGCTCGGGAGGCTGCGCCTGGACCCCGGCTTTCGCCGGGGAGAGCGGAAGGTGGGGCGGTGGCTTGCGGCGGACCGGCGTCTGGCCTGTGGTCTCGTGCGCCAGTCGCCCCGGTGATGGCGCCCGCCAGGCGAGGCATGAGCCTCCCAATGCCGCTCTCCCCGGCGGAAGCCGGGACCCACCTCGCCGCGGACCCTCGGCTCGCGCCGAGCCCATGAACCCAGATAGCCGAGCCCATGACCCAGATACACGTCGCGCGCCTGGGTTCCGGCTTTCGCCGGGGAGAGCGGGACGGAGGGGGCGGGCTCGTGCGCCGAGCGGGCGCGCGCAGCTGGCCGAACTAGGCGGCCAGGGCCTGTTCGGCGGGAGCGCCGGCGCGTGCCCGGACTTCGTCCACCGCCGCCCGGACCAGCTCCGGCGAGAAGTGGTGACCCATGTGGCCCTGGCCCGGGACGGTGGTCACCCGCACATCCGGCAGGACCTCGCCCAGGCGCAGGCCGTGCTTCTTGGGCTTCAGGATCTTGTCCTTCAGGCTCACCACTAGGTGCACGGGGGCGGGATAGTCGGTGTAGCGCGCCTGCATGGCCTGGAGCGCCAGGGCCGTTGCGGTGAAGTCGACGCTGTCGGAGCGCATGGAGACCGGGCGGCTGGCGAGCGCAAAGGGCACGTTTCGCTTGAACTCGGGCGTGGGCTTCTGGGGCGCGAAGATCAGCCGCAGATAGGCCCGCATCTGCAGCGGATCGAACAAGGCGGCGGGCCCGTGGGTGTAGGCCGGGCCGCCTGCGTCGGTCGTGTCGGATGTCGCATGTGGGTGCGTCCGCGAGAGGAGACTCCCGAGCGGAACCGCCGCCGCCGGTGGAAGTTGCCGAGCTCGCGTGCGGCTCAATGAGCTGAGCTGAGGGCTCTCGCCCCGGATCGGCTCAGCGCGGGACCCAGGCGAAGCCGTCGCCCTCGCGGCGGACGGAGCCCAGGCCGGGAAAGGGGAAGTGCGGCGCGAAGATGCGCTCGCGCCCGTTCGCGGCGCGGGTGAGCAGGGCGCGGCGGCTGGTTTCCGCAGTGGGGGCGTCCGCGTCGAAGCTGATGGTGAACTCCGGCTCGCGGAGCGAGACGACATAGTGGTGGGCGGTGTCGCCGATCGCGAGGAGACTTTGACCGCCGGACTGGATGCGGACGGCCGTGTGCCCCGGCGTGTGGCCGCGCACCTCCACCGAGGTGAATCCGGGCAGGATCTCGGCGCCCGGCTCGAAGGTGACCACCTGCGGACCGACGGCGGCGACAAAGCCGGGAGGCGGCGACCCGCGCAAGGCGGCCCACTCGGCCGCCGTCATGCGCACCTCCGCGTTCGGGAAGGCCAGGGCGCCTGCAGCCGTCACCAGTCCGCCCACGTGGTCCGCGTGGCCATGGCTGATGAGAATATCGGTGACCTCGGCCGGGGCCACCCCGGCCTTGGCCAGATTGGGAACCAGCCGGCCCGTGGTGGGCGCCTTCGCGCCCAGGCCCGTGTCGATCAGCACCACGCGATCCCCGCTGCGAATCAACAGCACGTCCACGTCCAGCGAGGTGGCGTCGGCGGGCAGGCCGGCGGCGGCGAGCACGCGGCCGATTTCGGCGGGCGCCGGGTCGCTCCAGACCTTTCCGTCGTTGGCCATGCGGAGGTAGCCGTCGTTGATAACGGCCGCATCCAGGCGGCCCAGCTTGAAGCGGTGCACCCCGTCCTCTCGGGAGGCCGCGACGGCTGAGGACCTCGCCGACCCCGAGGGCGCGCCCGACGGAGCGCAGGCCGCGGCCCAGCTCAGCAGGAGCAGCATGGCGGGAAGGGTGAGTGAAGGCGCCATGTTTCCGAGCCTTGCCTGGGGAGCGGCGAAGGTGGCCGCCCCCCGCCTGAAGTCAAGGCGGCGGAGGGGCGGAGCCCCGGGCAGGGCGAAGAGGGACGCCGCGCTTGGACAGGCGGCGTCCCTCCCCCTCAGCCCTTCACGCACACCACTTGGCGAAGGGTGTGCACCACCTCCACCAGGTCGGCCTGGGCGGCCATGACGGCGTCGATGTCCTTGTAGGCCATCGGCGTCTCGTCGATCACCCCTTCGTCTTTGCGGCACTCCACGCCGGCGGTGGCGGCGATGTGGTCGGCCACGGTGAAGCGCCGCTTGGCTTCGTTCCGGCTCATCGCCCGGCCCGCGCCGTGCGAGCAGGTCTCGAACGAGTCGCGGTTCCCCTTGCCGCGGACGATGAAGGACTTGGCCCCCATCGACCCCGGGATGATGCCGAGTTCGCCCAGGCCGGCCCGTACCGCGCCCTTGCGGGTCACGAACACCGACTTCCCGAAGTGCTTCTCCCGCGCGACGTAGTTGTGGTGGCAGTTCACCGCGACCTCCGTGGAGGCCAGGCCGGGAAAGGCCGTCCGCAGCACGTCCAGAACGCGGCCCATCATCACTTCGCGGTTGGCCCGGGCGTAGCTTTGCGCCCAGCCGACGGCCTCGACATAGTCGTCGAACCCCTCGGAGCCCTCGGCGAAATAGGCCAAGTCGGCGTCGGGCAGGTTGATGAACCAGCGCCGCATCTCCGCCTTGGCCCGCTCGATGAAGTAGGTCCCGATCTTGTTGCCCACGCCGCGCGAACCGGAGTGGAGCATGGCCCATAACCGGTCCTCCTCGTCCAGGCAGAGCTCGACGAAGTGGTTGCCGGTGCCCAGCGTCCCGAGGTGGCCCAGGGTGCGCGGATGCAGCGCCTTGGGATGCTTGTCCACGATGGCGCGGTAACCCGCGTCAAGCCCGGCCCAGGCCTGGACGGCCTCGGCGGGCGGCTCGCCCTGCCAGGCGCCCACGTCGCCGCGCTGTCCGTTCTCCGTCCGCCCGTGCGGCACGGCCGCCTCCAGCGCCGTGCGCAGCGCGTGGAGGTTGTCGGGCAGGTGCTCGGCGCGGATCGAGGTGCGCGCCGCCACCATGCCGCAGCCGATGTCCACGCCCACCGCCGCGGGGATGATGGCGCCCACGGTCGGGATCACCGAGCCCACGGTCGCGCCCTTGCCCCAGTGCACGTCCGGCATGACGGCCATGTGGCTGTGGATGAACGGCAGGCTGGCGACGTTGTGCAGCTGCTTCAGCGCCGCCTCTTCGAGCGGCACGCCTCGGGTCCACGCCTTGATGGGCGCGCCCCCGCTTTCGATGAAGTCGTATCCAGACATCTGGACGCTCTCCTCTCCGGTCGCCTCCCGAGCCGAACCGTCAAGGATGCCTCCAGAAACGAAGAACCCCTCCCGGCCGGACCGGGAGGGGTTCTACGAACGCCGAGGTCTCTGACCTCAGACTCCGCCGCCCTCCCGTGCGCGCGCACCAGCCTGCTCGCCCAGGCGGGCGAACATGCGGGTGGTGCGGACGGGGTAGCCTTTGCAGATCATGGGGTCTCTCGGCGGCGGAGCGCGTAGCATGGAGCGGCCGAGCTTGCTAGACCCCCTTAACCGCCGCGGGAGTTCCTTGTGAAGCTAGCGTCCCTGAAGTCCGCCGATCCGAAGAACCGGGACGGGCGGCTGGTCGTGGTGTCCAACGACCTCCATTGGTTCACCGACGCCTTTCTGATCGCGCCCACGCTGCAGGCCGCGCTGGACAGCTGGGAGCGGTGCGAGCCGGAGCTGCGGGGCCTGGCGGAGAGCCTCGCCCACGACGCCGTGCCCAAGGGACGATTTCACGAACGCGACGCGCTCTCGCCCCTGCCGCGCGCCTACCAGTGGGCGGACGGCTCGGCCTATGTGAACCATGTGCAGCTGGTGCGGCGGGCGCGGGGGGCGGAGATGCCCGAGAGCTTCTGGACGGACCCGCTGATGTACCAGGGCGGCTCGGACTCCATGCTGGCGCCGCGCGATCCGATCCCCCTGGCGGACGTGAGCTGGGGCTGCGACCTGGAGGCGGAGGTGGCGGTGATCACCGGGGACGTGCGGCAGGGGGCCTCGCGGGAGGAGGCGCTGGCGGCCGTGCGGCTGGTGGTGCTGGTCAATGACGTCTCGCTCAGGAACCTGATCCCGGCGGAGTTGGCCAAGGGGTTCGGCTTCGTCCAGTCCAAGCCGGCCTCGGCCCTGTCGCCCGTGGCGGTGACGCCGGACGCCCTGGGCGCGGCCTGGCGCGACGGCAAGCTGCACCGGCCGCTGCTGGTGGAGCTCAACGGGCGGGAGTTCGGGCGGGCGGACGCGGGCCAGGACATGACCTTCGACTTCGGCACGCTGATCGCGCACCTGGCCAGGACGCGCTCGGTCGGGGCGGGGTCGATCATCGGCTCGGGCACCGTCAGCAACCGGGGGCCGGACGGCGGGCCGGGGCGGCCGGTCAGCGAGGGCGGGGTGGGCTATAGCTGCATCGCCGAGGTGCGCACGGTGGAGACCATCCTGCGCGGCGGGGCGGAGACGCCGTTCCTGCAGCACGGCGACCGGGTGCGCATCGAGATGAGGGACGAGGCGGGGCATTCCATCTTCGGAGCCATCGAGCAGACCGTCTCCCATGTCCCGGTCTCGGGAGAGGGCGGGGCCCGGGGCGGCGAAGCCGGCGTGGGAGGGTGAGGGCTATGAGGCGGAACTCAACGGGCGCTCGCTCCCGCGAACTCGGTCGGCCGGCCCGGACGGGCTCGCCCTCACCTTCCCACTCGGCTGACGTCGAGCGGGCGCCTTCCTCTCCCGTGACCGGGAGAGGAGTTTGGGGGGCGGCTCTGGTTCTGGCGTTGCTCCCGACCATCGCGCTGGCGGCCGAACCCGCCGACCTCGTGTTCCGCGGCGGACCCATCCACACCGCAAACGACGCCCAGCCCGCGGCTGAGGCGGTGGCCGTGGATGACGGCCGCATCGTCTATGTCGGGCCGAGCGCGGGCGCTCAGGCCTTTGTGGGCCGCGGCACGCGCGTGATCGAGCTGCGCGGCGCCTCGCTCTACCCGGGCTTCACGGACGCCCATGCGCACCTGCGCGGGATCGGCGAACGGGAGCTGACGCTGAACCTGGAAGGCACGCCCTCGCTGGCAGCCCTGGTGGAGGCGGTGCGAAAGCGCGTGGGCGCGGCTGCGCCGGGGGCCGTGATCAGCGGCCGAGGCTGGATCGAGACCCGCTGGCCGGAAGGGCGGTTCCCGACGGCGGCCGACCTGGACGCGGTGTCGCCTAACAACCCCGTGTTGCTGGAGCGGGCGGACGGGCACGCCACCGTGGTCAACAGCGCGGCCCTGCGCGCGGCGGGGATCACGGCGGCCACGGCCGCGCCCTCCGGCGGCGAGATACTCAAGGACGCGGCGGGCCAGCCCACGGGCATGCTGATCGACAATGCGGCCAACCTCGTGGCCAAGCTGCAGACGGCGCCCAGCGAAGCCGAGCGGCTCCGCGCCTACCAGTCGGGCTTCCGCGTCTATTCGGCCTATGGCTGGACGGGTGTGCACAACATGAGCGTGGAGCCCGCCGACGTGCCCCTGATGGAGCGCATGGCGGGTCGGGGTCAGGCGCCCGTGCGGGTGTACAATTCGCTCACGCCGGACGGGGCGGAGGTGTTGCTGCGCGAGGGGCCGCGGGCCTCGCCGAACGGGCGGATCACGACGCGGGCGGTGAAGTTGTATGTCGACGGGGCGCTGGGCTCGCGCGGGGCGGCGCTGTTCGAGCCCTATAGCGACCGGCCGGACACGCGCGGCCTGGTCACCCTGGCGCACGACGAGGCCCTGCCGCTGTTCGAGCGCGCGCTCAGGCGCGGCGTCCAGATCACCACCCACGCCATCGGCGACCGGGGCAACAGCCTGGTGCTGGACTGGTACGGCGAGGCCATGCGCAACACGCCCCCGGCCGAGCGGGCGGTGCTGGAGCCGCGCTTCCGCATCGAGCATGCCCAGGTGGTCCGGGCCGCGGACATTCCGCGCTTCGCCGAGCTGGACGTGATCGCATCCATGCAACCCAGCCACGCGATCGGCGACCTGCATTTCGCCCCGGCGCGGCTGGGCCAAGCCCGGCTGGACGGCGCCTACGCCTGGCGAACGCTGCTGGACGCCGGCGCCGTGGTGGTGGGCGGCTCGGACGCGCCGGTGGAGCGGGGCGACCCCTTGATCGAATTCTATGCGGCCGTGGCGCGGCGCGACCTGTCGGGCTTCACCGGCCCGGGCTGGCATCCGGAGGAGGCGCTGGAGCGGCAGGCGGCGCTGAAACTGTTCACGGCCTGGCCGGCCTATGCGCGGTTCGCGGAAGCCGAGCTGGGCACGATCGAGGTGGGCAAGACGGCCGATCTGAGCGTCTTCTCCGTAGACCTGATGACGGCCCCGGTGGCGGACATCCCCAAGGGCAAGGCGCTGATGACGGTGGTGGACGGCCGGGTGGAGTTCCGCGCCCCGGGGTGGTGACCCCCGCCCTCCGGCCGGCGTCCCGCCGGGCGGCGCCTAGGACCGCACCGCCAGCGGGAGGTCGCCGAACAGGCCGCCGCCGCCCGCGCGCTCCATCTGGAGCAGCCGCATCTTGGTGGACACTCCGGCGCCCCCCGAAAAGCCGCCGGCCCGCCCGTCTGCGCCCAACACCCGGTGACAGGGCACGACGGGCGCGAACGGGTTGCGCCCCATGGCCCGCCCCACCGCCTGGGCCGCCCGAGGCGCGCCGATGCGCCGCGCGAGTTCGCCGTAGGTGACCGTCTCGCCGGGGCCGACCTCGCGAAGCGCCCCGTAGACGCGTTGTTCGAAGGGGCTGACCCCTGTCATGTCCAAGTCCACCGCCGACAGGTCGGGCGCCCCGCCAGCCAAGAGCGCGCTCACGCCCTCCACCGCCAGCCGGGCGGCGGCTGACGGCGGGGCTTCGGGTGCGGCCACTGAGCCCAGCAGCCTGGCCCGCGTTCGGACCTGATCGGCTTCCGGCAACTGCAGCCGGCGCACGCCCGCCGCGCTCCAGGCCACGCCCGCCCAGCCCAAGGCCGTCGGGAACAGGGCATGACCGATCACCGCCATGCTTCACCCTAACACGCCTCACGCGTTGACCGCTGCCGCCCGCCCGCTAAAAGTCGCCGCCCGCCGTGCCCCGGTGGCGAAATGGTAGACGCGGCAGACTCAAAATCTGCTGGCCGCAAGGTCGTGTTGGTTCGAGTCCGACCCGGGGCACCAGAGCTTTCTCAGCTTAGGCCGGTTCCGTGGCGTTCGGAGGCCGTGCGCTCTCCGGGCGGCCTTCCTTGTTTCAGCCAGAGTCCCGGCAGTTCCCACCGGCTCCCGGCCGCTTCGGCCGCCTGGGCGCGGCGGCGACGCGCTCCATACAGGGCCGACGCTTGCCCGCCGGCTCACATGGAACCCTCCGCCCCGCCCAGTCGCTTGCGTGCGGCGGCGGGAGTTTCGGCATGCGGGTTCTGGAGCGAGTGGCGGCCCTGCGGGCGCGTGAGGATCGGGTGGGCCCGGCGGCGGCGCGCGGCTTGGGCGTGTTCAGCCTGGGGCTGGGCCTGGCCGGTCTGATCGCGCCCGGGGCGTTGAAAGGCGCGCTCGGTCTGCGTCATCCCTCTGACGAGGTGGTCCGCACCGCCTTTGGCGCCCGGGACTTCGGTCTGGGTGCGGCCCTGCTGGCCCAGCCGCACCGGCCGGAGTGGATGTGGGCCCGGGTGGCGGGCGATGCGCTGGACATCGCCACGCTGATCGCCGGGGACCGGTCGGACAATCCGAAGCGGAGGGCGCTGCGCTCCGCCCTGGCCGGCGTGCTGGCCGTCACGGCGGCCGACGTCGCCCTGGCCCTGCGGCTGGGCCGACCGGCGCCTGCAACCGGTCTGTTCGGTCGCGAGTTACCGGGCGTCGCAAGGGTGAGAGGAGCCGCGGGCATGATGGGCGAACACCTGACCAAGAAGTTGCACCTGACCAAGAAGGGGCGCCTGACCAAGAAGGCGCACCTGGTCAAGAAGGCGCACCTGACCAACAAGGCGCACCTGGCCAAGAAGGTCCTGCCTGCAGCCGTTCTGCTGGCCCGGCGCGCACGGCTGGACGACAAGCGGGTGCTGGCCGGTGGGGGGGTGGCGCTGGCCTTGGGCGCGGCCGCCGTCACCCTGGCGGTGCTGAACGCCAAGAAGACCAAGGGCGGCACCTCCGACATGCCGCAAAAAGGCGCGATCGAGCGCGCGGTCACCGTCAACATGCCGCGCGAGGCGCTCTACGCCCAATGGCGGGACTTCGCCCAGGCGCCGCGCTGGATGGAGATCGTGGAAAGCGTCTCCGAAACGGGCGAAGGCCATCACTGGGTGGTGCGCGGGCCGGGCGACAAGCGGATCGAGTACGACACGGTGATCACCGAGGATCGGCCGGGCGAGGTCCTGGCCTGGGAGTCGGTCAAAGGCGCCACGGTGCGCAGCACCAACCGGCTGGAGTTCCGCGACGCGCCCGGCGGGCGGGGCACGGAGATCCACGCGACCATGACCTATCATCCGCCCGGCGGGCCGCTGGGCAAGGTCGCCGCCCTGGTGACCCAAAAGGCCCCCGAGCTGCAGGTCCGGCGCGACCTCCGTCGCTTCAAGCAGCTGATGGAGACGGGCGAGATCGCCACCACCGAAGGCCCGGGCGCCGCGCCCTCCGGCCGTGACAAAGTCAAGCAGTAAGGACCTCGCCCATGCGCGCCCTCACCTGGCACGGCAAGCACGACATGCGTGTGGACACCGTTCCCGACCCCGAGATCGTCAATCCGCGGGACATCGTCATCAAGGTCACCTCCACCGCTATCTGCGGCTCGGACCTGCACGCCTATGACGGGATGATCCCGACCTTCCAGGCGGGAGACGTGCTGGGGCACGAGTTCATGGGGATCGTCGAAGAGGTCGGTCCGGGCGTGAAGGGCAAGGCCGGCGCGCCCAAGAAGGGCGACCGCGTGATCGTGCCCTTCACCATCGCCTGCGGCTCGTGCTTCTTCTGTGAAAAGACGCTGTTCAGCTGTTGCGACAACTCCAACCCGGCGCCCAATCAGGACATCGCCGACGCCTTGCTGGGGTTCAGTCCCGCGGGCCTGTTCGGCTATTCGCACATGCTGGGCGGCTATGCGGGCGGACAGGCGGAGTATGCCCGCGTGCCCTTCGGCGACGTCGGGCCGCAGATCATCCCGGACGGGGTGGACGACGACAAGGTGCTGTTCCTGACCGACATCCTGCCCACCGGCTGGATGGCGGCGGAGAACGCCCAGATCGAGCCTGGCGACACGGTGGCGGTCTGGGGCTGCGGGCCCGTGGGGCTGTTTGCGGTGCAAAGCGCGTTTCTGATGGGAGCGGCCGAGGTGATCGCCATCGATCATTACCCGCACCGGCTGGAGCTGGCGGCCAGGTTCGGGGCCAAAACGCTGAACTTCCACGAGGTCAAGGTGCGCGAGGCCCTGACGGAGATGACCGGCGGGCGCGGGCCGGACAGCGTGATCGACGCCGTGGGCATGGAGGCGCACGGCTTTTCGCCGGACAATCTGCTGGATTTCGTCACCCAAGAGCTGAAGCTCGGCAATACGGAGCGGCCCCATGCGCTGCGTGAAGCCATCCTAGCGGTGCGCAAGGGCGGCACGGTCTCAGTGCCGGGGGTCTATGGCGGCTTCGGTCAGAACATCCCGCTGGGCGCGATCGTCAACAAGGGACTGACGCTGAAGAGCGGGCAGACCCATGTGCAGCGCTACACCGCCAAGCTGCTCGGGATGATCCTGGAGGGGACCATCGACACCACCTTCCTGATCAGCCACCGCATGTCGCTGGAAGACGGGCCCAAGGGCTACAAGGGCTTCAAATCCGAGCAGGACAAATACACCAAGGTGGTGCTGAAGCCGCATTGAGCTGTTCGTTACGGCCGCGCTTCGTGCTAGTCTCGTCCCGCTTGAAGCAGGAGGTTGGGATGGCTCGGATTGCGGCCGCGGCGGTGGCCTTGAGTGTGGCCTTGAGTGCGTTCGGAGCGGCCGGCTCGGCCGTTGCAGGAACTCAGACCTTCGGCGCTTCGGACGCGCGCCGGTGCATGAACGCGGCCTTCGCAGGCTCCACGGCCACCACCGCCTTGGAGTGGTGCAACATGGCCTTGGCGGAGGGGTTGCTCACGCCCGCCAACCGCGTGGGCACGCTGGTGAACCGGGGCGTGCTGCTGATGAACCGTCGGGACTACGCCTCGGCCCTGGCCGACTTCGAGGCCGCGCTGGCGATGTCGCCCGCTTCGGGCGAGGCCCTGTTCAACCGCGGCTCGGTGCGCATCGCCCAGGGGCGCTTCTCCGAGGGGATGGCGGACATCGACCGCAGCCTGGCGCTCGGTCTGCGGCAGCCGGAGAAGGCCTTCTATAACCGCGCGATCGCGCGGGAGGAGCTGTCCGACGCGGCGGGAGCCTACCGCGACTACCTCGAGGCCGCCCGGCTGAAGCCGGACTGGGGGCTGCCGCGGCAAGAGCTCGCCCGCTTCACCGTGCAACGGCGCTGATGGCGGAGCCCGCCGGACCCGAGCTGCTCGAGCGCGGGGACATCTTCTTCTTCTACCGGCCCAAGGTGGAGCAGGAGGAGGCGCACGGGATCGACGGGGTCCAGCGGTTCCAGGTGGTGATGCGGACGGCGGGCGGACGGCTGTTCCGGATGCTGACGGTCGGGCGCAAGCACCTGCCCGACCTCCAGGCGCACGAGCGGGAGTGGGGGTTCGTGGACCTGGTCAGCGAGGACGTGGCGCCCGTGGCCGAAGCCTTGAGGGCGACCACCTACGAGACCAAGACGCGGGGCCTGCGCCATCTGGCGGCCGCGCGCCCGGCGGGGGAGGGCGCCTACGCGCTCCAGCGCGACGGCCGCAACCTGGTGCTGGCCTATCGTCTGGAGCTGCCCACGGAGCCCGGGCCGGTGCAGGAGGAGTTGGGCGTCGTCCAGGAGGCGGCCTATGTGATCGCGCTCAAGAACCCCGACGTGCCGAACCCGCCCAACATCGGCTTGCGCGAGGAGGATCGCGTCCACTTCCCGGCGAAGGAGCAGCGTCAGTTCCACGGGACGGGCTGGAGCGCGACCGACAAGCATCTGCTCGACTTCGAGCGCGCGGAGTTCGTGATGATCGGCGCCACGGATCATCCCTCCGCCCTTCCCGCCGAGCGTCAGGAGCCTAGCCCGGAGGCGGTGCTCCGCCGGTTGAAGCTGTCGCCCCGCGACACCCCGCTGGAGCCCCTCGTCCGAGGCGAATGGGCCTGAACCCGCCCGACGAGCGCTTCCGCTTCCTCAGCCCGGCAGGCCACGAACTCGCCGCCGTGCTCGACCGGCCGGCGGGGACGCCGCGCGGCTACGCCCTGTTCGCGCACTGTTTCACCTGCGGCAAGGACTTCATCGCAGCCCGGCGCATCTGCGACACCCTGGCCGCTCACGGCTGGGGCGTGCTCCGCTTCGACTTCGCCGGCGTGGGGGATAGCGGGGGCGAACTGTCCGGGTTCGCCTCGAACGTGGACGACCTCCGCGCCGCCGCCGACGCGCTCCGGGCGCGCGGCCAGGCCCCCACGCTTCTGATCGGTCACAGCCTGGGCGGGGCCGCCGTGCTCGCCGCCGCCGAGGCGGCGCCCGAAGTCCGTGTCGTGGTCACGGTGGGCGCGCCGGCTGACCCGGCCCATGTGCTGCGCAACTTCGCGGGCAAGCTGGACGAGATCGAGCGGCGCGGCTCCTGCGAGGTCACCTTGGCCGGCCGGCCGTTCCGCATCACGCGGGAATTCGTGGAGGCCACGGCCGGCCACCAACTGCTGGACCATGTGCGTCGCTTGAACCGCGCCTTGTTCGTCTTCCACGCGCCGGAGGACGAGGTGGTGAGCCCCGACAACGCCGCAGCCATCTTCACCGCGGCGCGCCATCCCAAGAGCTTCATTTCGCTGGCGGGCGCGGACCATCTGCTCACCCGCCCCGCCGACGCCGCCTATGTGGGCAAGGTGATCGCCGCCGTTGTGGAGCGTTATCTGTCCCCTCCGGCCGCTCACACCGGAGGCGCGTGACCGAAACCCTGTCCCTGGCGGTCGCGCGCCGGATCGCGCTTGCGGCCCAGGGCTTCGGCGCCCGCCCCGCGCCGGACGATCGCCGCAAGGTGTTGCGGGCGGTCGACCGCACCGGTCTGCTGCAGATCGACAGCGTCAACGCGGTGGTCCGCTCCCACTACCTTCCCACCTACGCTCGCCAGGGCTCCTACGCGCGCGCCGAGCTGGATCGGCTGCAGCTCGGGCGCCGACGGCGCTTGTTCGAATACTGGGGACATGAGGCCTCGCTCATCCCCGTCGAGTTCTGGCCGCTGCTGCAATGGCGCATGGCGCGCGCGCGGGCGGGGGAGGGCGTCTACGGCGGGCTGGCCCGCTTCGGTCGCGAGCGGGCCGACTTCATCGCCGCCGTGTTGCGCGAGATTGAGCAGCGCGGACCGCTGGCGGCGGGCGAACTCACCGGCGGCGGCAAGGGGCAGGGTAGCTGGTGGGGCTGGTCGGACGGCAAGCGCGCCCTGGAATGGCTGTTCTGGGCAGGTCAGGTCACCACGGGCGCGCGACGCGGGTTTGAACGGCTTTACGATCTGCCCGAGCGCGTGCTCCCCGCCGGGGTCGCGGGCGCCGCGGTTCCGAACCCGGCCGAGGCGCAGCGGGGCCTGCTCCGGATCGCGGCCCGAGCCCTGGGCGTGGCCACGGAAAGGGACCTGCGGGACTATTGGCGGCTCGGCCCGGCAGAAGGGCGCGCCGGACTCGAAGCCCTGGTTGAGGAAGGGGCCCTGCTGCCCGTGGCGGTGCAGGGCTGGCGCGACCCGGCCTATCTGGACCCCGAGGCGCGGCGTCCTCGCCGGGTGGAGGCGACGGCCCTGCTGTCCCCCTTCGACAATCTGATCTGGTTCCGGCCCCGCGCGGAGCGCCTGTGGGGGTTCCGCTTCCGCCTGGAGATCTACACCCCGGCCGAGAAGCGGGTTCACGGCTATTATGTCCTGCCTCTTCTCCACCGCGAGCGCCTGCAAGCCCGGTTGGACGTGCGCAGCGTGCGGGCCGCAGGCCGCCTGGACGTTCATGCGGTGCACCTCGAGCCGGGCGCCGACCCCGACCTCCACCGGGCCTTGGCGGCGGAGGTGCGGCGCCTCGCCGATTGGCTGGGTCTGGCCGAGGTGAGTACGCCCGATCCGGCCCTGGCTGCGGCACTGGACGGGTGAGGCCCGGGCGCCCACATCCAATGGATGCGCACTACCCTCGCCCTCGCGCTCGCCCTGGCCGCCGCCACGCCCGCCGCCGCCCAGATCGTCTTTGATCCGGGCGAGACGCTGCGGCTGCAGAACGAGCTGCGCTGGCAGCAGGGGCAGATCCGCGCGCTGGAGGCGCAAGCGGGTCGATTGCAGACCGAGCAGACGCTGCGCGGGCTGGAGGCGCGTCGTGCGCCCGATCCCGCCATCTCGCGTCGTCAAGCCGAGCTGGACGCCGTAGAGGCGCAGAACCTGCTCCGCGCCACCCAGGCCGCCTCCACCGCCAGGGCCGCCCGTCTGCGCGCGGCCTCTCCCGCCTATGACCAGCAGCTGCGGGAGCTGGGCTACGCCACCGGGCTGCCCCTCACCCCGCGCTAGGCGGAGCCGCGGGAGCGCCCGCGCGTTCGCTCCTCCAGGCTGAGCGGAGACTGAGATGCGGTGGGAGGACCTGCGCGGCGGGAGCAACATCCAGTTCCGCGGCGGCGGCGGCGGCGGCGGCGTCCCCATCATCGGGGGCGGGCTGGGCGTGGTGGCCATCGCCGTGATCGCCATGTTCTTCGGCGTCGACCCGCGCGTGGTGCTGCAAGGCGCTCAGCAGCTGCCCCAGCAGACGCAGGCGGTGGACCCGGCCCAGGCGGAGGCTTTGCAGCAGACCCCCGAGTGGCGGTTCGCGGACCGGATCAACCAGTCCACGGAAGAGGTCTGGACGGCGCTCTTCGCCCAAAGCGGAGCGCGCTACGAACCGCCGACCCTGAACGTCTTCGAGGGGCAGGTGGGCACCGCCTGCGGCAGCGGGGTGGCCGCCATGGGCCCCTTCTACTGCCCGGGCGACCGAAGCATGTACCTGGATTTCAGCTTCTTCCGCGAGCTGTCGAGCCGCTTCGGGGCCCCTGGCGACTTCGCCCAGGCGTATGTGATCGCGCATGAGGTGGGCCACCACGTCCAGAACCTCACCGGCGCGAACCAGGAGGCCGATCGGCTAGGCGCGCGCGGCGCCTCCAGCGGCTCGGTCCGACTGGAGCTCCAGGCCGACTGTTACGCCGGGGTCTGGGCCTTCCACGCCAACCAGCGGTTCCAGGCGGAACGCGGCGTGCCCTTGCTGGAGCCGGGAGACGTGGAGGAAGGGCTGACCGCCGCCAACGCCATCGGCGACGACACGCTTCAGCGCGAAGCTCAGGGGCGGGTGGCGCCCGACAGCTTCACCCACGGCAGCTCCGCCCAGCGCGTCCGCTGGTTCCGGGTCGGTCTGCAATCGGGCGATCCGGCCCGCTGCGACACCTTCAACGCCCGCCAGCTTTAGGCCCGCGCCCCTGATCGGAGGCGGCGCGAAGGGCCGCTTGACGGGGCCGCCGCGCCCGTCTGTATCGACCTTGCTGTTGTGAGGTCGCCATGGGTCTGCTGGAACGGATCGCGCGGGAGGGGCGCTATCTGCGCGGCGTCTGCGGGACGTTGAACGCCGTCAGGACGATCAGCTCCGACAGCCCCAACCTGGTGTGCGACGACTGGGAGCGGGCCGTGGACCGGCACGGGCCCCGGACCGCGCTGTCCATGGATGGGCGTAGCCTGAGCTACGCCCAGGCGGATGCGCTGGCCAACAGGGTGGCGCACTGGGCGCGCGCGCAGGGCCTCCAAAGGGGGGAGGCGGTGGCGCTCGTGCTGCCCAACCGGCTGGACTATGTCCCGCTCTGGCTGGGGCTGGCCAAGGCCGGGGTGGTGGCGGCCCTGGTCAACTGCAATCTGCAAGGCGCGGCCCTCTGCCACTGCATCTCGGTCGGGGGCGCCCGCCATGTGATCGCCGACGCCGACACGGCCCCGGCGGTGGCCGCCGTCCGCGGTCGGCTTGCTCAGCCGGTCACGCTCTGGACGCTGGACGGCGCGGCGGGCGACGCGGACCTCCAAGCGGCGCTGGACAACGCGCCCGACCGTCGCCCGGACCCGGCGATCCGGGCGGGCATGACGGCCGGCGATGCGGCCATGTACATCTACACCAGCGGCACGACCGGTCTGCCCAAGGCCGCCAAGGTCACCCACGTCCGCGCCCAGATGTACCTGCGCAGCTTCGCAGGCGCGCTGCGGGCCACGCGGGAGGATCGGGTCTTCGTGGTCCTGCCGCTGTACCATTCCACCGGCGGCCTGGTGGGCGTGGGAGCGGCGCTGATGGCCGGCGGCGCCGCCGTGCTGCGCAAGCGGTTCAGCGCCTCGTCCTTCTGGGAGGACGTTGAGGCGGAGGGCGCGACGCTGTTCGTCTATGTCGGCGAGCTGTGTCGCTACATGGTCAACCAGCCCGAGCGGCCCGTCGAGCGCGCGCACAAACTCCGCGCGGCCTTTGGCAACGGCTTGCGGCCGGAGGTCTGGCGGCGGTTCCAGGCGCGCTTCGCCATACCGGAGGTGCTTGAGTTCTACGGCGCCACCGAGGGCAATGTGTCGGTGGTCAATTTCGACGGCCGGCCGGGCTCGATCGGTCGGGTGGCCCCTTATCTGCGGTTCAAGTTCAACGTCCGCCTGGTCCGCTTCGACCCGGAATTGGAGCTCCCGATCCGCGGGCCGGACGGCTTCTGCATCGCCTGCACGCCCGGCGAGGTGGGCGAGGCCCTGGGCGAGATCGGGCCCGCGGCCCGCACCCAGTACGTCGGCTATGCGGAGCCGGGGGGCGCTGGGGGGGAGAGCGAGCGCAAGATCCTGAAGGACGCCTTCAAGGCGGGCGACCGGTGGTTCCGCACGGGCGATCTGATGCGCCAGGACCGGGACGGCTATCTCTACTTCGTGGACCGGATCGGCGACACCTTCCGCTGGAAGGGCGAAAACGTCTCCACGGGCGAGGTGGCCGAGGCGCTGCTCGCCGCGCCTGGGGTGCAGGAAGCCAATGTCTATGGGGTGGAGGTTCCGGGCGCCGAGGGCCGGGCCGGCATGGCCGCCCTGGTGGTCGGGCCGGGGTTCGATCCCAAGGGCCTAGCCCGTCACCTGGACGCCGAGCTGCCCGGCTGCGCCCGGCCGCTGTTTCTGCGCATCCAGCCCGCGATCGAGACCACCGGCACCTTCAAGTACCGCAAGGCCGAGTTGGTGGCCGATGGTTTCGACCCCAGCCGCGTGCCCGATCCGGTGCTCTTCAAGGACGCCGGTGCGGGCTACGTCCCCCTGGACGCCGGGTTGTACGCCCGGATCGTGTCCGGGGAGATCAGGGTCTAGCCGGCGCCTGCTTCTTGGCCCTGAACAAACAGGAGACGGCGAACCGCCCCCTTCGGCTTCAGTATCTCAGGCGCAGGGTGACGCCGAAGGTGCGCGGCTGACCCAGAAAGGCGCCGTAGGTCTGGGTGTCGGCCGCCGGATCATAGGGCGCGAAGACCTGACCCGCCGCCGGGGCCCGGAACGCCGCCCCCTGCAAGGTCTGGTTGAAGACCACCTGATAGAACTCCTCGTCCAGCAGGTTCTGGCCGAACAGCTCCACCCGGACCCGGTCATTGGCCGTGCCGAGGCCCACCCGGCCGTTCAGCATGGTGAAGCCTTGCTGGTTGCCCACCGGCAGCAGGTCGGACTTGGTGTTGTACTCGGACGTGTATTTGGCCCCGAGGAAGAACCGGGCCGTCAGGGCGCCCATGGGACGCTCATAGGTGGCGGAGGCCGAACCGGAGAACTCCGGCGCAAAGCTCAGCCGCTGGCCGGGCAGCAGTTGCAGCTGATTGAACCGGCCGGGGTTGGCCAGGTCCTCGGGACGGAAGACGCTGTAGCGAGTGTCGGCGTAGGTGAAGCCGCCCTGCAGCGTCAGGCCGTCCACTGTCGGGGCCAAATAGATGGTGTCCACATCGATGCCGAAGGACTCCACCTCCGGGATCGACTCCACCACGAAGGTGGTGCCCAGGAAGGTGTTGAGCTGGAAATCCTGGAACTTCTGGTCGAAGAGAGTCGCGTTGAAAAGCAGGGAGCCGTCCAGCAAGGTCGACTTGAAGCCCGCCTCGATGCTGTCCACGAACTCGGCGGGGAAGCTGGTGTCGGTGATGGCCAGCAGCCCCGTCCCGCCCGTCCTCAGCCCGGTGGCGCTGATTCCGCGGTCCAGGTTGAAGCCGCCGCTCTTATAGCCCCGCGCGTAGGAGGCGTAGAGCAGCAGGTCCTCGTTCGGCCGGTAGCTGATCTTGGTGGTGCCGGTGAACTCCTTCTCTTCGCGATCCTGGTTGGTCGTGCGGTTGTTGAAGCTCGGATTGTTGAACGGCAGGCAGCCCAGCACTGTGGTGGTCTGGGCCAGCGGCGTGGCGAAGGGCGTGGTCCCGGTGATGCTTCCTGCAGCGTTGCGGGTGAACACGGGGAAGCCCCGGGCGTCGAGCACGCCCAGGATGCGTTGCGGGTTGGCGATCAGGCTGGCGCATCCGACCGCGTTGTCGGAGTTGCTGAATTGGGAGCGGACCGACTTCTCCTCGGTCGTGTATCGCAGGCCCAGGGTCAGGTCGATCCGGTCCGTCAAGGCCAGGATGTTGTGGGTGAAGGCGGCGAAGGACTTGGTGTCCTGCTCGTAGCGATCGCGTAGGCCCTCGCCGGCGGCGTAGTTCGTGCCAAAGGCGCGGCCTGTGGCCTGGCTCAGGAAGGCTGGGCCGTTCGCCGTGGCCGTGGCCGAGAGCGGGGCGCCGGCCCCCCGGACGATCCCGGCCAGGTTGTTGATGATGATGGTCGAGAGGTAGGCTTCGCTGTCCGCGCCGAACAGGAAGCGATCGTTCCGCTCCAGCTGCTCGTCGACGTAGAAGCCGCCCACCAGATAGTCCAGGCGGCCCACCGTGCCCGCCAGCCGGACCTCCTGGGTGAAGGTGTCGAACCTTTGGCTGAAGCTGCCGTCGGCCGGCCGGTAGTAGATGTCGGCGCTGGTGAAGTCGCTGTCCTGGCCGTTGACGGACTCGAAGGTGCGCAAGGCGGTGATGGAGGTCAGCGTCGCTTCCCGGCCGAACAGCGAGAGGTCGAGATTGCCTTCCAGCGATACGCCGCCGTCCTGGAGCAGCTGCTCCGTGCCGCGGTTGGAGAAGGCCACCCGGTCGAAGGGGCGGGCCGGGTTGCGCACGCCTTCGTCGGTGGCGAAAGCGTCGATGATGGCCCCGGTCGGACCGGTCCGGACCTGAACGGCGACGCAGCAGTCCTCGTCTCGGTCGGTATAGTCCGCGATGAGACGCAGATTCAGGGCGTCGCTGACGTTGAACAGAAGTTGGCCGCGGACGGTGTAGAAGTTTCGGTTCTGGTCCTCCGTCTCCGTGCGCGGACCTTCGCCCACCCGGACGTCGTAGAAGCCGTCGCGGACCTCTCGAGCGACGAACAGTCGGCCGGCCAGCCTGTCGGTGAGCGGGCCGGTGACGGAGCCCGCCGCGCGATAATTCCCGTAGTTCCCGGCCGTCAGCTCCGCCTCCGCGCCGAACTGAAAGGCGGGCGCTTCCGTGATGATGTTGATCACCCCGGCGGAGGTGTTGCGTCCGAACAGGGTTCCCTGCGGCCCTTTGAGCACCTCTATGCGGCTGAGCTCGCCCAGGTCGTTGAAGCCTACGCCGTTGCGCGGCCGGTAGACGCCGTCGATGGTGATCCCCACCGAGGACTCCAGGCCCGGATTGTCGCCGACCGTGCCCACGCCGCGGATCCGCGCGGTGGTGGACGTTTCGGTGGTGGTGGAGGTGACGGTCAGGCCCGGCACCAGGACCTGCAGGTCCTTGATGTCGCGAACGCCCGCGTCCTCCAGCGTTTCCTCCGAAATGGCGGTGACCACCACCGGCACGTCCTGGAGGCTCTGCTCCCGCCGCTGGGCGGTGACCACGATGGCGTCCACCGTGTTCTGCTCCCGCGCCGGAGCCTCCGATTGGGGAAGCGGGCCGGTTGTCGGGTTCTCGCCGGGGGGCGTCGGCGTCTGGGCGGCGGCGATGGACGTCAGAGCCGTGAGCGCGACCAGCGAGGCCGAGCCCCGCAGCAGCAAAGAGTGGCGCATTTCCTACCTGGCGTTGTCGGCCGGGACTGAAGCGCCCCGCGCCTTGCTTATTCCCCGAACCTTAGCCGAAGGCTTTCGCGCCACAAGCGGCCGTGCCGGGGTTGCCGACCTATTGTGCTGCAAGGGTCACAGGTTGCGCAGCCTCAGGGTGGCGCGCGCGTAATCCGCGCGCCACTGAAAGGACGAGCCCGCCCCCCGCCAGCGACAACAGCGAGCCCCCGATCACCCCCAAACGCACCTCCGTCTGGAGCACCGCGTCCCCAGGAAAGGCGAGCGAGCCGACGTAGAGGCCCATGGTGAAGCCGATCCCGCAGAGCAGGGACACCCGGTACAGCTCCAGCCAGCCGGCGCCGGTGGGGGCCTTGGCCCAGCCCAGCCGCACCGCAAGCCAGGCGAAGGTGAAGACCCCCAACTGCTTGCCCAGGAAGAGCCCCGCCATCACGCCCAGGGTCACGGGATCCATCAGCACGGAAGGGATCAAGGCGTCGAAGCTGAAGCCCGCGGCTGTGAAGGCGAAGAAGGGGAGGATGCCGTA
>JAHWJX010000034.1 GCA_019348195.1 Pseudomonadota bacterium
TCTGCTCGCCGCCGTCCTCGGCGCAGGAAGCGCAGGGGCCAGCGGCTCGGCTCCAAAGGGCGCGGAGGGCGGGGGCGCCCAGTATCTCGACTTGGCCCCGACCGGTCTTCCCATCGTCGTGGGCGGGCGGATCAAGAACTATGTTTTCGTCCAGGCGCGGCTGATCCCCGCCCCCGGGGCCGATCTGATCAAGCTGCGCGAAAAGGAGCCCTACTACCGCGACGCGCTGGTGCGGGCGGCGCACCGGACCACCTTCGCCAAGGCGGGCGACTGGACGGGGGTGGACGAGGCCAGGCTGGAGGCCGTGCTGCTTGCGGAGGCGCGACGCATCAGCGGCCCGAAGAGCTTCAGCCGCGCGGAACTCCTGAAGCAGACGCCGCGACGGCGGACGGGCATGCTGCAGCGAGCCCCCCACTAAGGTCCACGCGCCTGAGGGTTGCGCGTTCTTGCGCCTGCGGTTGGCATGCGGCAAGGGACGGGCAAGCGTCGCCGTGCAACTCACGGCGAATCAGGCCTGAGCGGGGAGAAAACTCCGTCGGTCGGCGGCCTACGGGTCTGCGAACATACGGGGACGGACGAGCTTCATGGAAACGACTCTGGTTTGGGTGATCGCGGCGGCGATCCTCGCCGTGCTCTACGGCGTGGTGCAGACGGCCAGCCTGTTGAAGGCGCCGGCCGGCAATGAGCGGATGGCGGAGATCGCCCGGGCGATCCAGGAAGGCGCGGGCGCCTATCTCAAGCGCCAGTACACGACCATCGCCATCGTGGGCGTGGTCATCCTCATCGCGGTGTTCCTGCTGCTGGGGCTCACGGCCGCCATCGGGTTTCTGATCGGGGCCGTGCTGTCCGGATTGGCGGGTTATGCGGGCATGCTGATCTCGGTGCGGGCCAATGTGCGCACGGCTCAGGCTGCGTCCGAGAGCCTCGCCAAGGGGCTCTCGCTGGCCTTCCGTTCGGGCGCAGTGACGGGGATGTTCGTGGCGGGCTTCGCCCTGTTCGGGGTGGCGGGCTACTTCGCCGTTCTCACCGGGGGCCTGGGGCTCAGCATCGACGACCCGGTGGAAGCGCGCGAAATCATCGACGCCCTGGTGTCGCTGGGCTTCGGCGCCTCCCTGATCTCCATCTTCGCCCGCCTGGGCGGCGGCATCTTCACCAAAGGGGCCGACGTCGGCGGCGACATGGTGGGCAAGGTGGAGGCGGGCATCCCGGAGGACGACCCCCGCAACGCGGCCACCATCGCCGACAATGTCGGCGACAACGTCGGCGACTGCGCCGGCATGGCCGCCGACCTGTTCGAGACCTACGCCGTCACCACCGTCGCCACCATGGTGCTTGCGGCGATCTTTTTCCGCGGCTCCGAAGTGGTCGGAACCATGATGGTTCTGCCGCTGGCCATCTGCGGCGTCTGCATCGTGACCTCCATCATCGGCGCCTTTGCGGTCCGGCTGCCCAAGAACAACAACATCATGCGGGCGCTCTATCAGGGCCTTATCGCCACCGGCGTGCTCTCGATCGGCGCGGTCGCCTGGGTGATCTACACACTGATGCCGGATTCGGTGACGGACGTGGCGGGCCGGGCGATCACGGACAACCAGCTGTTCATCTGCGGCCTGATCGGGCTGGCGGTGACCGCGGCCATTGTGATCATCACCGAATTCTACACGGGCGTGGACTTCCGCCCCGTGCGCTCCATCGCCAAGGCCTCGGTCTCGGGCCACGGGACCAATGTCATCCAGGGCCTGGCCGTCTCGTTGGAGGCCACCGCCGCCCCGGCGCTGGCCATCATCGTGGGCATCATCGCCAGCTATGAACTGGCCGGACTGTTCGGGATCGCCATCGCCACCACCACCATGCTGGCCCTGGCCGGCATGATCGTGGCGCTGGACGCCTTCGGCCCGGTGACCGACAACGCGGGAGGCATCGCCGAGATGGCGGGCTTGCCCGCAGAGGTGCGGGTCTCGACGGACGCGCTGGACGCGGTCGGCAACACCACCAAGGCCGTCACCAAGGGCTATGCGATCGGCTCCGCGGGTCTCGGCGCGTTGGTGCTGTTTGCAGCCTATACGCAGGACCTGCGCTACTTCGCCGAGAATTCGCTGGAGTACCCCTTCTTCGCCGGGCTGGGCGACATCGCCTTCGACCTGACGAACCCGTACGTGGTCATCGGCCTGTTCTTCGGCGGCATGCTGCCGTTCCTGTTCGGCGGCATGAGCATGACGGCCGTGGGCCGGGCCGCCGGCGCCGTGGTCGAAGAGGTGCGGCGCCAGTTCCGTGAGAAGCCGGGCATCATGACCTACCAGGAGAAGCCCGATTACGCCCGCGCCGTCGACATTCTGACCAAGGCGGCGATCCGCGAGATGATCGTGCCCTCGCTCTTGCCGGTTTTGTCGCCGGTGGTGCTGTTCGGGGCGGTGCTGCTGATCGCCGGCAAGGCCGACGCCTTTGCGTCCCTGGGCGCCATGCTGATGGGCGTGATCGTCACGGGCCTGTTTGTGGCCATTTCGATGACCTCTGGGGGCGGCGCCTGGGACAACGCCAAGAAGCACATCGAGGAAGGGCACTACGGCGGGAAGGGCTCGGACGCGCACCGCGCCGCCGTGACCGGCGACACCGTGGGTGATCCTTACAAGGACACGGCGGGTCCGGCGGTGAACCCGATGATCAAGATCACCAACATCGTCGCCCTGCTGCTGCTGGCGGTGCTGGCGCGACAGTTCGGGGGCTGAGCGCCCCGGCGGTCGCCGGCCGGAGGCGCTACTCCGGTCGGCGACCGCCGGGTTGCCGGTCTTCCTCGTCGCCGCCCAGGGTGCCGGCGGCCCGGCCGACCGTGCCCAGCAGCTGCTCCAGAATGGTGAGCTCGCGGCCGCGCGTCGGGGTTTCGCGGCCGTTCAGCGCGATGACCTTGCCGTCCTCCAACGAATAGCTGTTCACGGCCTTGACCTTCTCGGCCTCGTCGAAGGTCACGGCGACCACGTCGCGGTTGGTTACGCGCGGGCGGTAGAAGGCCTTCTGCTCGACCGATTGCGAAACGTAGAACCAGAGGTTCGGGTCGAAGGTTGAGGTCGCCGACGGCGAACCGAGCCGCTCCAGCACCGTGGACTTGGTGTCCTGGCCCACCTTCACCTCTGACGGCTTGACGTCGAGCGCCACAAAGCCGTGGTTCGAGGCGATGGGCGCGCAGGCCGTCCCCCCAAGG
Organism: Pseudomonadota bacterium; assembly: GCA_019348195.1. GTDB lineage: Bacteria > Pseudomonadota > Alphaproteobacteria > Caulobacterales > Caulobacteraceae > JAHWJX01. The sequence goes on from JAHWJX010000034.1 coordinate 3,197, forward strand.
GACAAGGCGGCGATGAGGGCGGCGGACGCCGGGCGAAGCGGAACTCTGATGCGCATGAACTTTGACCTAGGCCGGTCGGCTTCCTAGTTCAACGTCGCGGCGGAATGAGGGCGAACACCATGTGGGGCGTACTAGGGCGAAAGCCCCGCGCCAGCGAGGCGGCGGGCAAGGCGCTCTACGCGGCCGCGGTGGAGCAGGCGCGTCGGCCGGTCTTCTACACGGGTCTGGGCGTGGCCGATTCGGCCAACGGACGCTTCGAACTCTACAGCCTGCACGTGATCCTGCTGCTGCGGCGGCTCAAGGCGGGCGGGCCCGCAGCAGGGGAGACGGCTCAGGCCTTGTTCGACGTCTACATCAGCGAGTTGGACCAGGCCTTGCGGGAGCAGGGCGTGGGCGACCTTTCCATGGCGAAAACCATGCGCAAGTTGGGCGAAGCCTTTTACGGGCGGGTGCGGTCCTATGATGAGGCGTTCGACGCCTTACCTGACGTGCAGCCGTTGCGGTTGCTGCTGTTGCGGACCTTGGGGGAAGAGGGCGGCGACGCCGACGGGCTCACCCGTTACGCAAGCCTCGCCCTGGATCGCCTGGCCGCGGAAGGCGACGCGGCGCTGCTGCAGGGCGAGGCCGTTTGGCCGGAGGTTCGACCATGAAGGATGCTGCGTGGAGCCAGCCCGTACGCTTGGCGGAGGTGGGGCGCGGCTCGCTGCGGCGGACGCTGGTCCCGAGCGAGGCCGAACGAGAGAGGATCGCACGCGAGCTCAACCTCGTGAAGCTGCCGGAGCTGAGCGCGGAGGTGGATATGACCTCCTGGATGGACGGGGCGGTTCTGCGTGGGCGCTGGCGTGCGCGGGTGGTGCAGACCTGCGGCGTGACTCTGGATCCTTTTGAAACGCCGCTGTCAGGGGAGTTCGAGGTCAAGGTCGTGCCCCAGGGCAGCCCGGTGGCGCCCACCGAGGAGGGCGCCGTCGAGCTCGATCTGGAGGCGGAGGATCCGCCTGACGTGCTGGCGGACGACCGGATCGACACCGCCGGCTATGTCGTCGAGCACCTGGCGCTGGAGTTGGACCCGTTCCCGCGCAAGCCGGGCGCCGAGTTCGAAGCGCCGGAGCCCGAGCCGGAGACATCTCCCTTCGCCGCCCTGCTTCAGCTGAAGCCGCGCTCGTGAGGCTTCCCCTGCCTGTTCGGGCGCACTAGGGTCCGCGCGCCGCACACGGGGCGTCGGCCGAGTTTCGAGTCGCAGTTGTCCAAGCCCGCATCGTCCAGAACGCGCCGGCCGGAAGGCCTGGTCATCTCCATCGACGCCATGGGCGGCGACCACGGCCCGTCCGTGGTGGTCCCGGCCGTGGCTCGCGCGTGCGAGAGGCTGGACGGTCGACCGGTCCGCTTTCTCCTGCACGGAGACGCCGCTCGATTGGAGCCGGAACTCGCGCGCACGCCAGCCGCGGCCTGTGTCACCGAGGTCCGGCACACGCCGCTGCTGGTCAGCATGGACGAGAAGCCCGCCTATGCGCTGCGCCGCTCCAAGGGCTCCAGCCTGTGGAACGCGATCGAGAGCGTGAAGAGCGGCGAGGCCCAGGCGGTGGTGTCGGCGGGCAACACGGGCGCCCTCATGGCCATCTCGAGGCTGGTGCTGCGCATGACGGAGGGAATGGACCGGCCGGCGATCGTCGCCAACTGGCCCTCGGCTCGCGGTATCTGCGCGGTCCTGGACGTGGGCGCCAATGTGGTCAGCGACGCCGAGCAGCTGGTGCAGTTCGCCATCATGGGCTCGGCTTTTCACCGCGCGGTGCACGGCCAGGCGCACCCCACCGTGGGTCTGCTGAACGTGGGATCCGAGGAGATGAAGGGCCACGAAGAGGTGCGCGAGGCTCACCGCCTGCTCAGCGAAACCGGGCTGGAGATCGACTACCGCGGCTTCGTCGAGGGTGACGACATCGCCAAAGGCACGGTGGACGTGGTGGTTACCGACGGCTTCACCGGCAACGTCGCGCTGAAGACAGCCGAGGGAACGGCCCGCTTCATCTCCGCCCTGCTGCGGGAGACGCTGACCTCCTCACTATGGGCCAAGCTCGGGGCTCTGTCGGCCGCGCCTGCCCTGCAGCGCATGAAGGACCGGATCGATCCTCGCACCATCAACGGCGGACCTTTGCTGGGGCTGAACGGGATCGTGGTGAAGAGCCACGGCGGCACGGACGCGGTCGGCTTCGGCAACGCCATCAAGGTGGCGGCCGACCTGGCGCGTAGCGACTACGCCTCGGAGATCGACCGCAACATGCGGCGGCTGTCCACAGTGCTGCATTCCGATCCGGCGACAGCCCAGGCGGCCGAGTGATGCTGCGTTCGGCCATCATCGGCGTGGGCGGCTTCCTCCCCGAAACGGTCCAGACCAACGAGGACCTCGCCAAGTTCGTGGACACCTCGGACGCCTGGATCCAGGAGCGGACGGGAATCAGGAAACGGCACCGGGCGCGAGACGACCAGCCGGTTTCCGATCTGGCGCTGGAGGCCTCCAAGCGCGCGCTGGCGGCTGCGGGGCGCACGGCCGACCAGCTGGACCTCATCGTGGTGGCGACCACCACGCCGGACATGACCTTCCCTTCCACGGCCTCAATCCTGCAGCGGAAGCTGGGCGCGCCCGTGCTGACCGCGTTCGACGTCCAGGCCGTGTGCTCGGGCTTTGTTTATGCGATGTCGGTGGCCGACGGCTTCGTCGCGCGCGGCCTGTCCCAGTGCGCGCTGGTGGTGGGAGCCGAGGCCATGACGCGGCTGATGGACTACACCGATCGAGGCACCTGCGTGCTGTTCGGCGACGGCGCGGGCGCGGTCGTGGTCGAGCCGGTGGAAGGGCAGGGGACGACTGCGGACCGCGGCCTGCTTGGATTCTCCCTCCGCTCGGACGGGACCAAACAGGACCTGCTCTACGTCGATGGCGGACCTTCGACCACGGGCACCGTGGGCAAGCTGCGCATGGTGGGCAATCACGTGTTCAAGCACGCGGTGGTCAACATCTCGGAGGCGGTCGTATCCGCGGCCAAGGTGGCGGGCGTCGAGGTGTCCGAGGTCGACTGGTTCATCCCGCACCAGGCGAACCAACGTATCCTCAAAGGCGTGGCCGATCGGCTGGGGATCGACGAGGCCAAGGTGATCTCCACAGTGGCCGATCACGCCAACACCTCGGCCGCCTCCATTCCCCTGGCCATGGACGTCGCCGTTCGGGACGGCCGCATCAAACCGGGCGACCTCCTGCTCATGGAGGCCATGGGGGGCGGCTTGACCTGGGGCGCCTGCGTCGTTCGCTACTGAAGCTGGGGCGGGGAGGGGGAATGCTCCCTTTCATCCCATGGAGACGCCTCTCCGGTGGGCGCAAGCCTATCGTCGGCCGTCCGCAAGAGGGAACCCCTTGCCCCGACCCGGGCGAGGCCATCAGGGCCTTGCCCGGAGGAACCGAGCGGCGGGTCGATATCGCGCAGTGTCGTCAGAGCTACTTTTCATTAGGGTCAACGTGCGAGGACGAGCGGCGGCTGGCTGCTCGAAACCTCGATTGTGCTTGAACGCGCGCGCGCTGCCGCCTCTCGAGCGGGCGGCGGTCAAACCAACGAAGATCCACTCGCTCCGAGGACACGCCCGGAGCCGAACCACTGAACGAGACAAGGCTGTTCATGTCGGACGACACCGTAGTCGCGCACACGAGCCTCTCCGGATGCGGCTGCCCGGCCTGCTCCGGCGCGGATATCTCGCTCGACCCTCAGGCGGGCGGCGTGTCGGAGACCAAGCCCATCTGGTCGCCCGACCAGATCGCGGCGCACCTCAACCGTACGGGCCTGTCCTGGAAGCCGGGGGCCGGGAACGCCGTCCAAAGCGACGGCGACCAGAGGGTGATCAACTTCGGCTTTCACGAGAGCCAGGCCACGCTCGCGGCCAACGGCTATCGCTGGCTGGACCCCGTGACGGGCCGAAACACGGTCTGGGCGGAATACAACAACTTTGCGCCGTTCAGCGAGGCGCAGCGTACGGCGGCCCGGGAAGCCCTTCAGTACTGGGACGACGTGATCGCGGTCTCCTTGGCGGAGTCGCACATCGATCAGGCCGACATCGCCTTCGGCAACCTGGCGAGCGCGCCGACGACCCAGGCTTTTGCGATTCTCCCCTCGAACGACATCTACTTCAACCCGGATTACACGCCCGAGCAGAATGCGGCCAACAACGCCCAGGTGCTGGACCTGGCGGGGGACATCTGGATCTCCGCCAGCCAGGCCAGCAACTCGCAGCTGGACGAGGGCGGGTACGGGATGCACACCCTGGCTCATGAGATCGGCCACGCGATCGGCATCAGCCACCCAGGCCGTTACAATGCCGCGCCTGGGGTCAGCATCACCTACGCCAACAACGCGGAGTACGCGCAGGACACGCGCACCTATTCGGTGATGTCCTATTTCAACGGGACCGCGGCCCAGGGCGCCCGTCACTTCGACTTCCGCACCTCCAGCACCGCCTATTCGGCCACGCCGCTGATCCACGACATCGCCGCGGCTCAGCGGATCTACGGCGCGGACATGACGACCCGTACAGGGGACACGACCTACGGGTTCAACAGCAACGCCGCTCGGGACGCCTTCGATTTCGTCAAGACGCCCGCTCCGGTGATGGCGATCTGGGACGCCGGTGGAGTGGACACCCTGGACGCGTCCGGCTTCGTCACCACCCAACTCATCGATCTCACCCCCGGCTCGCTCAGCAGCATCGGCGGGGTGACCTATGACACGGCGCCCTCCTTCGAGCAGGTCAACGCCAACCGCGCCGCGGCGGGCCTCCCGCCGGTGAGCCGGACCAACTACGACGCCAACATGGCGGCGCTGAACGCCAACCCGGTCGTCGGCCGCCTGTTGGACAATGTGGCCATCGCCTATGGCGTGACCATCGAGAACGCTCGGGGCGGGTCGGGCTCGGACACCATCGTTGGCAACGCTGCGAACAATCAGCTGTTCGGCAACGCTGGCTCCGACGTTCTGACCGGCAAGGAAGGAAACGATCTGCTGGACGGCGGCTCGGGGGCCGACCGGTTGGCCGGGGGAACGGGCGACGACCACTATGTGGTCGACGATCTCGGCGACGTGGTGACGGAGCTGGCGGGCGAGGGCGTGGATCTGGTCGAGAGCTCCGTCGACTACGTGCTGGGGGCCGGACTCGAGAACCTGAAGCTGATCGGGACGGCCCTGGCGGGCGCGGGGAACGCGGGAGCCAATGTGCTGACCGGCAATGCCTCGGCCAACACGCTCAGGGGACTGGAGGGCGACGACTCGCTGACGGGCGAGGGCGGCGACGACAGCCTGGAAGGCGGCGCGGGGAACGACAGGGTCGACGGCGGCGCGGGCCGTGACGAGCTCTATGGCGACGCCGGCAACGACTACATCGTCGGCGGGCTGGAGGCGGACCGCCTCCGGGGGGGCGACGGCGAGGACGTGCTGGGCGGGCAAGACGGCGATGACTTCATCGACGGGGGCTCGGGCCGTGACGAACTCTACGGTGACGCTGGCCGCGACCACATGGTGGGCGGCGCCGACTCTGACACGCTCCGTGGTGGGGACGGCGACGATCTGCTGGGCGGCCAGGACGGGGACGACTTCGTCCTGGGCGGCCTGGGTGCGGATCACCTCTACGGCGACGCCGGGGACGACGTTATGGGCGGGCAGGAAGGCGACGACCTGCTCATCGGCGGCGCCGGCCGCGATCAGCTGATCGGCGACGCGGGAGATGACGAGTTGGGCGGCCAGGAGGACAACGACTTCCTTCTCGGCGGCACAGGCCGCGACCGGCTGTTCGGGGATGCGGGGGACGACGTCATCGGCGGTCAGGAGGACGGTGACTTCGTTGACGGTGGGGGCGGCCGGGATGCGCTGTATGGCGACGCGGGGGATGACCACATCCTGGGCGGCGCTGACGATGACCGCCTGTTCGGTGGCGACGGCGGCGACGTGCTGGGCGGGCAAGACGGCGATGACTTCATCGACGGCGGCTCGGGCCGTGACGAACTCTACGGTGACGCTGGTCGCGACCACATGGTGGGCGGCGCCGACTCTGACGTGCTCCGCGGCGGGGACGGCGACGATCTGCTGGGCGGCCAAGACGGGGACGACTTCGTCCTGGGCGGCCTGGGCGCGGATCACCTCTACGGCGACGCCGGGGACGACGTCATCGGCGGGCAGGAAGGCGACGACCTCCTCCTCGGCGGCGCCGGCCGCGACCATTTGGTCGGCGAAGCGGGGGACGACCGGATCGGCGGCCAGGATGGCGACGACTTCGTCCTGGGGGGGCTCGGGGCGGACGCCCTGAACGGCGAGGCGGGCGACGACCTGATGGGCGGACAGGAGGACAACGACTTCCTCCTCGGCGGCGCCGGCCGCGACCGGCTGTTCGGCGATGCCGGCGACGACGTCATCGGCGGTCAGGAAGACGACGACGTCATCAACGGCGGTAGCGGCCGTGATGTTCTGTACGGCGACGCGGGTGACGACCAGCTGGTGGGCGGCGCCGACTCGGACCGGCTTTTTGGTGGAGCTGGCGCGGATCGCTTCAGGTTCCAGTCCACGGCGGATTCCGCCATCGGCGCAAGCGACATCATCGTCGACTTCAACCTGCTCGAAGGCGACCTGATCGACCTGTCCGCGATCGACGCCGTCTCCCATACGGAAGCGGACGAGGCCTTCACCTTTGTCGCGGAGTTCTCCAACCAGGCGGGCCAGGCGGTGCTCCGCTATGATGCGTCCGCCAACACCACGACCGTGCAGCTGGATGTGGACGGAGACGGCCGGGCCGACTTCGGCCTGGCCATAGCGGGGCAGGTGAGCTCCGCGGACGGTTGGGTGCTCTAGCCGCCCGCGGCGCGGTCTCGCAGGTGAGGAGGGAGCCGCCCGGAATCTGGGTGTAGAACAAGACGGAGCTCCGTTCCATCTCACATCAGGCGATCCGTTGCTCAGCGTGCGCCTGGGCGGGGTCGCAGTGAGCCTGACCAGTTCGCAAGTCGAAAGGGAGCGCACCCACAGAAAGGCTCGTCTTGACAGGCGTTTGGCCCCATGCGCGCATCCGGTGGTGCAGGCTGGCTGAGTCGGCGGGATGACGGGGGCGGCGATGGTGGGAACCGTGACACGGGCGGACTTGGCCGAGGCCGTGCATTCGGCCGTCGGCCTGACCCGTCAGGACTGCGCCCAGATGGTGGAGCGCACCTTGGACCTGGTGGTCGAGGCCCTGGGCCGGGGCGAAGAGGTCAAGCTTTCCGGCTTCGGGGTGTTTCAGGTCCGGGCCAAGCGGGCGCGCATGGGACGCAACCCCAAGACGGGGGAACCCGCAGAGATCGGTTCACGACGGGTGATCAGCTTCCGGGCCTCGCAATTGCTCAAGGCGCGGGTGAGCGCGGCCGTTGGACGGCGGGGAACGGCGTCGTGACCGAGCTCCGCGCGACGGCGAAGACCGCGGACGCCTTCCGCACGATCTCGGAAGCCGCCGACGAGATCGGGGTGCCCCAGCATGTGCTGCGGTTTTGGGAGACCAAGTTCTCCTTTGTGCGGCCCATGAAGCGGGCCGGCGGGCGGCGCTTCTACCGGCCGCAGGACATCGCCGTGCTGCGCGGTGTCCGCACCCTGCTGCATGATGAAGGGTACACCATCAAGGGCGTGCAGCGGCTGCACAAGGAGCAGGGCGTGCGTCGGCTGATGGTCGCCAACCAGCCTGGAGCGGAAATCGTAGACCTGCCGGCGCCATCGCCCGAAGTCGTCCCCTTCGAGTTGGAGGAGGAGATCGGCGGCCCCGAGCCCATGCTGGATCGCGAGGCGCTGCAGGCGCTGCGCGAGGAGCTTCTGGAAGCCAAGTTCAAGCTGGACGCGGTGCTCCAGCGCATCGATTGAAATCGGCGATTGCGGCGGGGAGTTGCCCCGGCTACAAGCCGCCGCTTCGGAGCGTGGCGCAGCCTGGTAGCGCACTTGACTGGGGGTCAAGGGGTCGCAGGTTCGAATCCTGTCGCTCCGACCATTTCACGACGAAGCGGCCTGGGGCCGTCGTTTACCGCCTGGACCCCCGTTCCAGCCAGGCGATCAGCGGGAAGAGCGGAAAGCCCCAGGCGATCCCGGCCACCGCGAAAAACGCCAACTGCGCGAACCGGTGGTCCGGGAGGCGTGCGGCGATCAGGGTAGCCACCCAGATGTACAGGGCCATGAACCCCACGATCGCAAAGGCGCCGAAGATCTTACGGATCCGGGGGGGCATCGGCGGGCTCCAAACGAGAAACGCCGCGGACGTGATGTCCGCGGCGCTCCAGCTCCAACTGTGTGGAAGGTCAGCGCGCGCCGCGTTTGACCAGCCCCAGCAGGAACAGCAGCAGGATCGCGCCGATGGTGGCGAAGATGATGCTTTCGATCCAGCCTTCAACGCCGATGTCCAGCAGGCCGGCGATCAGGCCGCCCAGCAAGGCGCCGCCAAGGCCGACCAGCAGGTTGGTGAGCAGACCGTGGTTCCGGTTCATCACCTTCTCGGCGATGAAGCCGGCGATGATCCCCACGATGATCGTCGCGATAATCCCCATGCCGTTCATAGTTCCGCTCCCTTTATGGCCCAATTGTCGAGGAGCTTAATGTGAAGCTGTCTTTAAGGTTCCGGCCGAGCTTGGGCGCGGTCAGGTCGGACGGCGCCTCCCAAGACGGGCGCAGTCGGGCGGTCGCGCTCTGGCTCGCGGGGGTGGCCCTGCTGGTTTTCGCCATGATCGTGGTGGGCGGGGCCACGCGCCTGACGGACTCGGGGCTGTCGATCACGGAGTGGCGGCCGGTCACCGGCGCGGTTCCCCCTCTAAGCGATGCGGGCTGGGCGGCGGAGTTCGAAAAATACCGGCGAATTCCGGAGTATCGTTACGTCAACGCCGGCATGAGCCTGGCGGAGTTCAAGACCATCTTCTGGTGGGAATGGGGACACCGCTTCCTCGGCCGCATCATCGGCCTGGCGTTCGCCGCGCCCTTCTTGGTCTTCCTGGCGGCACGGCGGATCCCGCGCGGGCTGGTGGGGCGTTGCTGGCTCCTGCTGGGTTTGGGCGGGCTGCAGGGCGCTGTCGGCTGGTGGATGGTGAGCAGCGGCTTGTCGGAGCGGGTCGACGTCGCGCCGGAGCGACTGACTGTGCACTTGGGACTAGCTCTGGTGCTGCTGGGCGCCCTGGTCTGGACTGCGCTCGACGCTTGGCGCGGCCCCGCCAAGGGCGCCGGGCGAGGCGCGCCTGTGGGAGCCTACGGGCTTTTTGCACTGGTGTTCGTGCAATGCCTGCTGGGCGGGCTGGTGGCCGGCAATGACGCGGGGCGGGTTTACACCGACTGGCCGCTCATGAGCGGGCGGCTATTCCCGGCCGAGTATGCGCACGCGGACGGGCTTTGGCGCACGGTGACCCACAGCCTGGCCGCCGTGCAGCTGCACCATCGCCTGACCGGCTATCTGCTTTTTGTCGTTGGTTGGGCTTTCCTGGCCTTCACCGTTCGGAGAACCGGCCGGGCGCTCAATGATTCGGCCGCGATCCTGGCTGTGGTGGTGACGGGCCAGATGCTGCTCGGCGTCGTGACCTTGATCTCCGCCGCGCCCGTGGGATTGGGCATCCTGCACCAGGCCGGGGCGGTTCTGACCTTTGCGGCGGCCACGGTGCTGGCCTGGACGGCGCGTCGCAACCCTGGACGGGATGAAGTTCTTGCAACGGCCTGGACCGAAAGGCGCGGGTCGGCGAAGGGAGCGGCCGACACCATGCTCGGAGCGGCGACGTGATCACCCCCACCTGTCGGCGCCTTCTGGCCGGCCTTGTCAGCGCGGCCTTGGCCGGGTCGGCGGCGGCGCAGACGCCGGCCAGCTACGCCCAGCCCACGGCCGTGCAGCGCACCGATCCGATGTTCGTGGACGGCCAGGCGACCCTGGCGCGGCTGATGGCGCGCAAGACCCGGACGGGTCGGGCTAAGAACGTCATCCTGTTCATCGGCGACGGCATGGGGCCAAGCACGGTGACCGCCGGTCGTATCTACGAAGGCCAGTCACGAGGGGTGGACGGCGAATCCAACCTGCTGAGTTTTGAGCGGCTGCCGCACCTGGCGCTCCAGAAAACCTACAGCACCGACAGCCAGGTGGTGGACAGCGCCGCCAGCGCCTCGGCGATGATGACCGGGGTCAAGACGCGCAACGGCGTGATGGGCCTGACGGGCGCGCCACGGAAGGGCGACTGCCTCGCCAGCCGCGGCGCCGAGGTGGCCACCCTGGCCGAGATCGCCCGAGCTGCGGGCAAATCCACCGGAGCGGTGACCACGGCGCGGTTGACCCATGCCACGCCTGCCGCGGTTTACGCCCACTCCGCGCACCGGGACTGGGAGGCGGATGCGGACCTCAGCCCCGAAGCCGCGGCCGCCGGTTGCCGGGACATCGCCCGCCAGCTGGTGGAAAGTCCGCGCGGGAGCCGGCTGAACCTGGCCATGGGAGGCGGCCGCGCGCGGTTTCTGCCTCAGGCCGGAGGCGGCCGACGCCGGGACGGGCGCGACCTGATCAAGGCTTGGCGGGCGGGGCCGCGCTCGACCTATGTGGCCGACGCTCTGCAGCTCAACGCGCTCCGCCCGGGCGCTCAGGACCATGTGCTGGGCCTGTTCGACGCCGACCACCTGCCTTACGAGCTGGACCGGCCGGCGAGCGGCTCCACGGTTCCGAGCCTGAGCCAGATGACCGCCAAGGCCATCGATCTCCTGTCCGCCGACCGGGACGGCTATTTCCTGATGGTGGAGGCCGGGCGGATCGACCACGCCTCTCACGCCAACAACGCCGCGCGGACTCTCTCGGAGACGGCGGAGCTGTCGCGGGCGGTCGCCACGGCGCTGGGCAAGGTGGACCTCGACGACACCTTGGTGATCGTAACGGCCGACCACAGCCACGGACTGACGATTAGCGGCTACCCGCCGCGGAACAACCCCATCCTGGGCCTGGCCACCGACGAGGACGGGCCGGGCACAGCTGACCGCAAGGCCTACACCACGCTGACCTTCGCCACCGGTCCGGGCGGAACCAAGGAGGGGCGCGACAACCCGGCGGACGACACGACGGCCGCCAAGTCCTATCAGCAATCCGCGCTCGTTCCCCTGAGCAGCGCGGCGCATGCGGGCGAGGACGTGGCCATCTATGCCGACGGACCGCAGGCGCACCTGATCGACGGGGTGGTGGAGCAGTCCTACCTGTTCCACCTGATGCGGTACGCGCTGGGGCTGGACAGGCCGGCGCCGGGAGTCCGCTCCTTACGGTAACTCGCTACCAGGCGAGAAAAGTTGCGACAAAGCGGCGGTTTAGCAGGGGTCCGTGTTGACGGGCGGGCAGGGGGCCTGTATCCCGCCCGCTCTCCCGCGCCGACCGTTCGTGGTCGCGCCCTAGGATCATCCCCCATGCAGAAGACCACGGTCTCCCTGAAGCCGGCCGATGTCGAGAAGAAGTGGATCGTGATCGACGCGCAGGACGCCGTCGTGGGCCGCCTCGCCTCGTTCATCGCCATGCGGCTTCGCGGCAAGCATCGCCCCGACTACACGCCCCACGTGGACTGCGGCGACCACGTCGTGGTGGTCAACGCCGAGAAGGTGCGCTTCACCGGCAAGAAGATGACCGACAAGGACTATTTCCGTCACACCGGTCACCCGGGCGGGATCAAGCACACCACGCCGCAACGCGTGCTGAACGGCCGCTTTCCGGAGCGCGTCCTGGAGAAGGCGGTGGAGCGTATGCTGCCCAAGGAAAGCCCCCTGGCGCGTCAGCAGATGACCCACCTGCGGATCTTCGCCGGTCCCGAACATGCGCACGCCGCGCAAAGCCCCGAGCCGGTCGCCTTCGCCGAGCTCAACGCCAAGAACGTCCGGAGCGCCTGAGCATGACCGACACCTCTTCTTCCGGGCCCGCCGCCTCCGGCTTTGACTCGCTGCGCGAGCTGACCGGCGCGCCGATGATGGCCGCCGACCTGCCGGTCGTGCGTGAGCCCAAGATCGACGCCCAGGGCCGTTCCTACGCCACCGGCAAGCGCAAGAACGCCATCGCTCGCGTGTGGATCAAGCCGGGCACCGGCCGGATCACCATCAATGGCCGCGACCAGCAGGTCTACTTCGCCCGCCCCGTGCTGCGGATGATGATCGCGCAGCCCTTGGAGGTCACCAACCGGACGGGTCAGTTCGACGTGATCGTCTCCGTGGAGGGCTCCGGTCTTTCCGGTCAGGCGGGCGCGGTGCGTCACGGCCTTTCCAAGGCCCTGACCTATTACGAGCCCGGCCTGCGCGCCGCCTTGAAGCCGCATGGCTTCCTGACGCGCGACCCCCGCGTGGTCGAGCGCAAGAAGTACGGCAAGGCCAAGGCCCGCCGCTCCTTCCAGTTCTCTAAGCGCTAAGCTTAAGCCCTCTTCGATGCGGCGAAAGGCGCACCCCGCCCAGGGTGCGCCTTTTTCGTTGGGACCTTATGTTGTGGGTATGACGCAGACCCCCGCGCCCGACCGTCGTCTATTCCTGGCTGGAGCCGGAGCGGCCGCCTTTACGCTGGCGGCTTGCGGAGCCGAGGCCAAGCCGAACGCCGCGGAGTTGGCCTTCGCCAAATCGCCCTATCGCAAACTTACCGAAGCGGAGTGGCGCAAGCGGTTGTCGCCCCCCGCGTTCGACGTGCTGCGCAAGGAGGGGACGGAACGGGCCGGCTCCAGTCCGCTGGACCGTGAAAAGCGGCGCGGAACCTTCGTCTGCGCGGGCTGTTCGCTGCCGCTCTTCAAGTCGGAAGCGAAGTTCGACTCCGGCACCGGCTGGCCCAGCTTCGTCACCTCCATCAAGGGCTCGACCGGGACCAAGCGCGACCTGGTGCTGCTGATCCCGCGCACCGAATACCACTGCGCCCGCTGCCTGGGCCACCAGGGCCACATTTTCGACGACGGCCCGGCCAACCGCGGCGGCAAGCGCTGGTGCAACAACGGCGTGGCGCTGAAGTTCATTCCCGCCTAGCGAGGTCTCGCCTTGCGGCAGGTGCGGACGAAGCGGGCGATCACAGCCCTTTCAGCCGCAGTTCTAGCCGGCATGGGACCCCATGCTTGTGTTCGAAGTTCGCGTCCGGACGCGAACGCGCGGAGCAGCCGATGATCCGCGGGCAACTGGGCCGATACGGTGTAGCCCTCGAAGACCTCTCCGTCATATTCCGAGGACGCCGGCGCCACGGCGTTCAATCCACCCGACGAGAGTCGAAGCCTGCTTAGCGGTCGCGGCGCATTCGCTATCACGGTGATCGAGCCGCTTCGCGCGGTGCAAGTCATGGCGAAATCCGCCTCTGACTCCGGCGGCCCGTAGATGAGCAAGTGCGAGCCATCACGAGGCTCCACTCGAGCTATCCATCGATAGCTATCGTCCGCGCCCATCAGGAGCGCCGCCAAGACGATAGCTGGCCAGATCAGCTCCGGACCTTCACATACTCGCCCGGAGCGTCGCCCAGCACCTCCAACGGGCCGGCGGCCGGATCGCGCGCGGGGACCTGCCCGCCCGACTGCGGCTTGAGCCAGTCCATCCAGCGGGGCCACCAGCTGCCGGGGAATTCGTCGGCGTTGGCGCGCCAAGCCTCGACGGTGTCGGGGAGGTGCTCGTCGCGGTGAATCCAGTGCTGGTATTTCTGGGCGCCCGGCGGATTGACCACGCCGGCGATGTGGCCGCTGCCGGCCAGCATGAAAGTGACGGGGCCGCCGAAGAGGCGCAGGCCCCGGTAAACGGAGCGGTAGGGGGCGATGTGGTCGGCCTCGGCCGCCTGGGCGAAAACGGGGACCGTGACGTCTCCAAGGCTCAGGCGACGGCCGGCCAGCTCCAATTCCCCTTTGGCCAGGCGGTTCTGGCGGTAGAAGTTCTCCAAGTAGAAGAGGTGCAGCGTCTTGGGCATGCGGGTCTGGTCGGAGTTCCAGAACAGCAGGTCGAAGGCCGTGGGCGCCTTGCCCAGGAGGTAGTTGTTCACAAAGGGGGACCAGATCAGGTCGTTGGCCCGCAGCATGTTGAAGGTATCCGCCATGGCCATGCCGGGCAGCACGCCGCCGGCGGCGTCCATGCGGCTCTCGATGCCCGCCATCGCCGCGTCATTGGTGAACAGCAGGAGGTCGCCCGCCTCGCTGAAGTCCTGTTGGGCGGCGAAAAAGGTCACGGAGGCGACGGAGCCTTCGCCCTCCTGCGCCATGAGGGCCAGGGCCGTGGAGAGCATGGTGCCTCCGATGCAGTAGCCTACCGCGTGGACCTGCTCCGTCGCGCACTGGCGCTTAACCTGGGCGATCGCCTCGAAGGCGCCTTCCCGGACATAGTCTTCGAAGGTGACGTCCTTCAGCTCCGGACCTGGGTTGACCCAGGCCGTGACAAAGACGGTGAAACCCTGGCCGGTGAGCCAGCGGATCATCGAGTTCTCCGGGCGGAGATCCAGGATGTAATATTTGTTGATCCAAGGCGGGAAGATGAGGAGGGGAACCTCATGCACCGTCTCAGTCGTGGGACTGAACTGGAGGAGTTCAAACAGGCGGTTGCGGTAGACGACCTTGCCAGGGGCGGTGGCGACGTCGACGCCCACCTCGAACCGGTCCACGTCGGTCAGGCTGATCGCCAATTGACCGCCGCCGCGCTCCATGTCGCGCGCGAACTGTTCGGCGCCGCGCACAAGGCTTTCGCCCTTGCTCTCCAAGGCCGCCTTGAGCGCGGCGGGGTTGGAGAGAAGGAAGTTGGAAGGCGAGAAGGCGTCCGTCAGCATCTTGGTGAAGAATTCGACGCGGCGCTTGGCCTCGGGGTCCACGTCCTCCACGCCGCCCACCAGGGCGTTCATCCAGCCGGAGGTGAGCAGGTAGGACTGCTTCAGGATGTCGAATACGGGGTTGGCGCTCCAGTCCGGGTCTTTGAAACGCTTGTCCGACTTGTCGGGGGAGGCGACGGGGGCCGTGCGTTCCCCCAGGGCGCGCAGGGTGGCGGCGCTCCACAGGTTCATATAACCCGCGAAGAGCTCGGCCTGAGCCCGCATCAGCCGGTCGGGATGGGAGGCCAGCCCGCCCATGACCTCGGCCATGGCGGGAGCCACGCCCATCGGGTCGGTGTTCAGCTTCAGAGCCTGTCCCGGCTGGCGGGACACGGCCTGCAACATGGCGCTTTGGGCGGTGAAGGCCGCGCGGGCGAGGTTCTGCGACAGCTGCTCCATGGCGTCGCGCTGTTCGGAGCCGAAGGGCGGGGCGCCGGATGCGCCGCCCTGGGCGGACCCGGGGTCAATCTCTGCGGCCACCTTGCTCTCCCTCGCACTTTGAACCTGTCGCATCATGGCATAAGACGGGCCCCGACATGAAGCCGTGCGCCATCCTCCTGCTCACCGCCTGCACGCTTGTGCTGGGGGCCTGCGCCAACGCCCTGCCGCCCCGGCGTGAGGCGCGCACAGACGCGCCCCTCCCGGAAGAGCTGACCCGGCGGCTGGAGACCGTGCGTCGTGAGCGCGCCGAATATCCGGACTTCCGCAACATCCCGGTGACGCCGACCGATGTCCGCAGGCCCGCGCAGTTCCGCCGGGCGGTGAACGGGGTCAAGGGCGCCGGGGCCGAGCTGCAGGCCTGGGCGGCCGCTAATCCGCCCCTGATCGCGGACGTGGAGGCCTTTGCGGCCGAAGCCCGTCGCCAACTGGGCATCGGCCCGGAGGACATCCCGCCGGCGAACACGGCCGCGGAGATCGAGGCGCTGGCGCGGGAGCTGCGCCGCAGGGCCGAGCCGCCGCCGCCGATACGCGATTGACCGCTTTTGAGTCGCTTCGCCGCACGGCGGGGCGCACGGAATCACCTATCCTGCACCCGCCCTGGAGGCTTCCTTGCCCGACGTTTTCGACCGTGACCTGACGTTGGCCGCCGTTCGCGTGTGCGAGATGGCCGCCATCGCCTCCTTCAGCATGGTGGGCCGCGGCGACGAGAAACAGGCGGACCAGGCCGCGGTGGACGCCATGCGCAATGGGCTGAACGCACTGGACATCTCCGGCCGCATCGTGATCGGCGAAGGCGAGCGCGACGAGGCGCCAATGCTCTACATCGGCGAAGAGGTTGGGCGCGGAAACGGGCCGCGGGTGGACATCGCCCTCGACCCCCTGGAGGGCACCACCCTGACCGCCAAGGCCATGCCGAACGCCCTGGCCGTGATGGCCTTCGCGCCGGAAGGCGGGATGCTGAACGCGCCCGACACCTATATGGACAAGATCGCCGTGGGGCCGGGCTACGCCGAAGGCGTAGTCGATCTGGACGCCTCGCCGGCCGACAATGTGCGGGCGCTGGCCAAGGCCAAGGGCGTGGATCCCCGCGAGATCACCGCCCTGGTGCTGGACCGGACGCGGCATGCCCCGATCATGGCCAGCCTGCGCGAGGTCGGGGCGCGCGTCATGCTGATCACCGACGGCGACGTCGCGGGCGTGATGAACACCGCCGACCCGTCCACGGGCGTGGACATCTATCTGGGACAAGGCGGGGCGCCGGAAGGGGTTCTCGCCTGCGCGGCGCTGAAGTGCGTTGGAGGGCAGTTCCAGGGGCGGCTGGTGTTCCGCAACGAAGACGAGCGGGAGCGGGCCCGCCGCTTCGGCGTCACGGAGTTCGATCGGAAGTACACGCTGAACGAGCTGGTGCGCTCGGAAGCCATCTTCGCCGCTACGGGCGTCACCAAGGGCGCCTTGCTGGACGGCGTGCGCTTCGAGCAGGGGCCGGGCGGGCGCTTCGTGCACACCCACACCATCGTCATGAACTCGGCGCAAAAGACTGTTTCGGAGGTCCGGGCCAAGCGCCCGGCTTGATGCCCGACGACGGCGGTCATTCGGGGTTCGGCGCCCTCCTGGGCGTTGAGCGATCCCTGAGCGGCCGCAGTTGGCGCAGCCGTCCCGCCGACGAGGCGGTGGTGCAGGCGCATCGCCGTCGAACGGGGCTGAGCGAACTGCTGGCGCGTGCGCTCGCCTCCCGCAGCATCGGCGAGGCCGAGGCCGCCGCCTTTCTCGAGCCCACGCTGAAAGCGCTGTTCCCCGATCCGTCCTGCTTCATGGACATGGATCGCGCGGCCGAGATCCTGGTGGATGCGGTGCAGGCCGACCGGCCCGCCGTGGTGTTCGCCGACTACGACGTGGACGGCGCCACCAGTGCGGCGCTCCTGGTGCGCTGGTTCCGGGCGATGGGGGCGGAGCTGTCCGTCTATGTTCCGGACCGTATGACTGAGGGCTATGGGCCGAGCCCGGCGGCGTTTCGGCGGCTCAAGGCGGACGGGGCCGAGCTGGTGGTCACCGTGGACTGCGGGGCCGCCGCCCACGACGCCCTGGAGGCTGCGTCCGAGCTCGGGCTGGAGGTGGTGGTGATCGACCATCATCTGATGCGGGGCGACCCGCCGCCTGCGGCGGCGCTGGTCAATCCGAACCGCCCGGGCTGCGGCTCGGGGCAGGGGCACCTGGCGGCGGCGGGGGTGACCTTCGTGCTCCTGGCGGCGCTGAACCGCGAGGCGCGGCGGCGGGGCATGTTCACGGCGCGCAAGGAGCCGGACCTGAGGGCGTGGCTGGATCTGGCCGCGCTGGGGGCCGTGTGCGACGTGACGGCGCTCACGGGCTTCAACCGGGCGCTGGCCACCCAGGGGCTGCGGGTCATGTCGGGGTGGCGCAATCCAGGCCTGAGGGCCCTGATGCGGGCGGCGGGGATCTCCATCGATGGCGGCGAGGTGCGCGCCGACGTGTTCCGGGCGGGCTTCGTGCTGGGACCTCGCATCAACGCGGGGGGGCGGATCGGCCGCTCGGACCTGGGCGCCCGCCTGCTCAGCACGGACGATCCAGAGGAGGCGCGGCTGCTGGCCGAGGAGCTGGACGCGCTGAACGTCTCCCGCAAGGAGGTCGAGCGCGCCGTCATGGAAGAGGCCGCGCGCCAAGTCGAACGCGAGGCGGCCAGCGCGTCTCCCGTGCTGGTCGCGGCCGGCGAGGGGTGGCACCCGGGGGTGGTGGGGATCGTCGCGGGACGGCTGCGTGAGCGGTTCCGCAAGCCGGTGGTGGTGATCGGGCTGGACCCGATCGCGGGCGTGGGCAAGGGGTCAGGGCGTTCGCAACCGGGCGTGAACCTCGGTCGGGCGATCCAGGCGGCCTTTGATGCGGGACTGCTGCTGGCGGGCGGCGGGCACGCCATGGCCGCGGGGCTGACGCTTCGGCCGGACCAGCTGCAACCCTTCACCGCCTTTCTGCACAATCGGCTCGGGGAAGAGCAGGGGAGGGCGGCCCTGCTGGACGCGCTGGAGGTCGATTCGGTGATCACCGCGGGGGGGGCGCACCGCGACCTGTGGACCGAGCTGCAGCGCTTGGCGCCTTTCGGGCCGGGGAACCCGGAGCCCATCTTCGCGGCCGCTGATGTGCGCGTCGAACACGCCCAGGCGGTTCGCGGCGGCCATGTTCGCGCAACCCTGGCCGATTCGACGGGACGGCGGCTGCGGGCGGTGGCCTGGCGCTCGGAGGAGACGCCGGTCGGCCAGCGGCTGCTGGCGCGCGACGGCGGCCTGCACGTGGCCGGGCGGCTGAAGCCGGACGACTGGCAGGGCCGCTCGGGCGTGGAGTTCGAGATCGAGGACGCGGCCGACCCCCGGCGAAGCTGAGCGCGACAAAGCCTGCCCGAACGCTCTTGCGCCGCGAAATCCGCCCCGTTATACCGCCGCTCCGTCGCCGCGGTCCCTTCGTCTATCGGTTAGGACGTCAGATTTTCATTCTGAAAAGAGGGGTTCGACTCCCCTAGGGACTGCCACGACGGCCCTCACGTCCACGATTCGCATCCACGGCGATTTGGGGATGCAAGTTTTCCAAGACATGGTGTATAGCGCCAAAGCTTGACGGCATACCATGCCGCCAGGTCCGAGGGGGCTATGTCCGGTTACGACTACGACGGCGCGGGGGCGCGGGACGAAAACGTCCAAATCAGCGGGCGAATCAAATGGTTCGACCCCGGAAAGGGGTACGGCTTCATCGTTCCCGACGATCCCAGCAAGACCGGCATGAAGGACGTGCTGCTGCACGTGACCAGCCTGCGCGACTCGGGCCGCGAGTCGGCGGCGGAAGGCGCCACCATCGTGTGCGAAGTGGCTCGGCGGCCCAAGGGCTTCCAGGTGATGAGCATCGTTCAGCTGGACGAATCAACCGCTTCGCCGATGTCCGAGCCCAAGCGGGACAACGGGTTCGGCGCGCGGCGCGCCTCCGACGGCTTCGGCCGCGAGCGCGGCGGGTTCGGCGACCGTTCGGGCGGGGGCGGTTTCGGCGGGAGCGGCTTCGGCGACCGTAGCGGCGGCTTCGGCGCGCGTCGGGACTCTGGGCGCGACTCGGGGCGCGACGGCGGTGACCGGGGCGGCTTCGGTGCGCGTTCGGGCGGTTTCGGTGGTCGGGACGGCGGCGACCGCACAGGCTTCGGCGCTCGGCCGCAGCGCCAGGCGGCGGCCACAGGTCCCCTGGAGCGGGTCAAGGTGAAGTGGTTCAACCGCACCAAGGGCTACGGCTTCGTCACCCGCGACGGATCGCCGGGCGATATCTTCATCCACATCGAAACCCTGCGTCGGTCGGGCATGGAGGACCTCCAGCCGGGCGAGGACATCATGGTC
>JAHWJX010000035.1 GCA_019348195.1 Pseudomonadota bacterium
CGCTCATGTCCAGTCTGGCCTGGCGCGGCCTGGCCGGGTTCCCGCTCATCCACGAGCACCCGGGAGCCGACCCGGGCTGACGCGGTATCGCCTGAGTCGGCCGGCGGCCGAGACGCCCTCGTGCACGAGGGCGTCGACCCGCCCGGCCACCCCCGCGCCGGGACCCGCGCCGGCGCGGCCCGCACCGGTTGCAACGACCCCGACCCCGGCGGCAGCTCAGCCGCCTGTGGCGGCTGCCGCCCCGACGCTCCGCGCGCCCGCTGGCGCCCGTGGCTCCGTCTCCGCCCAGATCGGGGCCTTCAACACGCGCGCCCAGGCGGAGGCCGCTCTGGCTCGTCAGCCCGGGGCCGCCGGGAAGCGGATCGAGGAGGTCCAGCGCAACGGCCAGACCCTGTACCGGGCGATCGCCACGGGGTTCCCGGACCGCGCGGCCGCCCAGAGCTATTGCTCGGGCGTCAGCGGCGGGTGCATCATCCGGTGACGGGGGCCGCCATCTTCGGCTGCCGCGGCCTGGAGCTCACGCCGGAGGAGCGCGCCTTCTTCGCCGACGTCCGCCCGTGGGGCCTGATCCTGTTCAAGCGCAACATCGATCAGCCCGGGCAGGTGCGCCGGCTCACCGACAGCTTCCGCGAGATCGTGGGACGCGGCGACGCCCCGGTCTTGATCGACCAGGAAGGGGGCCGGGTCCAGCGCATGGGACCGCCGCACTGGCCCAAATACCCGCCGGGCCGGGCCTATGGAGAGGCCGCCGCCAACGACCCGCTCACCCGTCGCGAACTGGCGCGCCTGGGCGCTCGGCTGATCGCCTGCGACCTTCGCGCCGTGGGGATCAACGTCGACTGCGTCCCCGTGCTGGACGTGCCCCAGCCCGGCGCCCACGCCATCATCGGCGACCGGGCTTATGGCGGCGATCCGGAGACCCTGGCGGTGCTGGGCCGCGCCGCCGCCGAAGGCCTGATCGCCGGCGGGGTGCTGCCCGTGATCAAACACATCCCCGGCCACGGCCGCGCCAACGCCGACAGCCACGAGGCCCTGCCTGTGGTCGCCGCGGATTACGACACGCTCAGCGCTGTGGATTTCGCCCCGTTCCGGGCGCTGTCCGACATGCCCATGGCTATGACCGCCCACGTCGTCTACCCGGCGGTGGACGGCAAGCGCCCCGCCACCACCTCGGCCAAGGTGATCAGATCCGTGATCCGCGAGGCGATCGGCTTCGACGGCCTGCTCATGACCGACGACCTGTCCATGAAGGCGCTCTCCGGCGACTTCAGCGAGCGCGCGGCGGCTGCGCTCAAGGCCGGCTGCGACGTCGTCCTGCACTGCAACGGCGACATGGCGGAGATGCAGGCCGTGGCCGCCGGAATCGGGAAGCTCAAGGGGCGCGCCAAGCGCCGCGCCGAGGCGGCTATGGCGCGCTTGGCCAAGGCGCCTGAGCCGCTGGACGAGGGCGCGGCCCGATTGCGCTTCGCAGAAGCCTTCAGCCCGGCGGCGCTCGCGGTCGCCGCCGGACCGCGCGTGGGCGAGTGACCCGGTGAGCCTCGACCAGCCGCAACTGGACTTCGGCGCCGCCGAACAGGCCGCGGAGCAGGGCCAGGCGCTGATCGTGGATTTGGACGGCTATGAGGGCCCCCTGCACGTGCTCCTGGCGCTGGCCCGCAACCAGAAGGTGGACCTCCTGTCGCTCTCGGTGGCCGACCTCGCGGACCAGTACCTCGCCTTTGTGCACGAGGCCCGACGGCGCAACTTCGGCCTGGCGGCCGACTACCTCGTCATGGCCGCATGGCTGGCCTATCTGAAATCTCGCCTGCTGCTACCCAAGCCCGAGAAGAAGGGTGAAGAACCGCCTGCGGAGGAGATGGCCGCCGCCCTGGCTTTCCGCCTGCAGAAGCTGGAAGCGATGCGCACTGCGGCCGACGAGCTTCAGGCTCGCCCGCGCTTGGGCGTCTCGGTCTTCACCCGCGGCGACCCGGAGGCGCGCACGGTGGCGCCCAGCCTCCAGCTCCGCTCGAGCTTGCACGAGCTCCTGGACGCCTATGCCGGCCAGCGGCGTCGCGACAGAGGCCGCCGCTATCGCCCCTCCACGCCGGTGGTCTACCCCCTGGACGACGCGCGAGACCGGCTGCGCCGGCTGGTTCCCGAGATGAAGGCCTGGACCCCGCTGCAGTCGGTCGCCCCCCCCGCTCGAGCCGCCGCTGCGGGTGAGGCGCCCACCCGGGCGTCCTGCCTGGCCAGCACCTTGGCCGCGGGTCTTGAGCTGGTGAAGGAGGGGCGGTTGGAAGCCCGCCAACTGGCCGCCTTCGAGGACGTCTATCTCCGCCGGCGCGAGACGGCCGCATGAACGAGGCGGACCGTCCGGAGGCGGGCGGGGCGCCCGATCCGGTGCGCGTGGAGCGCGCGGTCGAGGCCCTGCTGTTCGCCGCGGCCGAGCCGCTCAGCGCCGCCGACCTTGCGAGGCGGTTGCCGGACGGGGCCGACGTGGGGCGCGCCCTGGCGGCGCTGCGCGCCCGCTACGCCGGGCGGGGTGTGGAGCTGGACTGCGTGGCCGACCGCTGGCGGTTCGGCACCGCGCCCGATCTGGCCGCCCTCATGGTCGATAGCCGCGAGGAGCCGCGGCGGCTCTCCAAGGCCGCCCTCGAGACCCTGGCCATCATCGCCTATCATCAGCCGGTCACCCGGGCGGAGGTGGAGGCGGTGCGGGGGGTTCAGCTTTCGCGCGGGACGCTGGACGTGCTGCTGGAGTTGGGCCTGATCCGGATGCGCGGGCGTCGCCGGTCCCCGGGCCGGCCGGTCACCTACGGCACGACGGATGCTTTTCTGGAGCACTACGGCCTGCCCAGTCTGGCCGACCTGCCGGGCGCCGCCGACCTGCGCGCCGCAGGCCTGCTGGACATGGACCTGCCCGCCGACTTCTCCATTCCCGATCCCAGCCTAGGGGCGGGGGAGGAGGACCCGCTGGGGCCGGAGGACCCCGCCGAATTCCACCGCGACTACATGGACGAGCGCTGATCGTCGCGCAGGCTTGGCGGGGGCGGTCCGCTCCGCCTATATCGACCCCGTTCGGCCGGCGGCCGTCGTCGGCTTGGGCCGTGGAGAGTTCCAATGGGCAGCTTCAGCATTTGGCACTGGGCCTTGGTGCTCCTGGTGGTGGTTGTGCTCTTCGGCGGGCGCGGCAAGCTGTCGGCCATCATGGGCGACGCCGCCAAGGGTATCAAAGCCTTCCAGAAGGGCCTCAAGGGCGAGGACGAGGAAACGCCGACCCGGGGCTATGACGCGCCCACGACCCTGCCGCGCGCGGAAGCGGAGAAGGAAGAGCAGCGCCGCTAGCGCCAGCCTAGACCTTCGCCATGGATTTCCTGGGGGTCGGCGGCGGGGAGCTGCTGGTCATCGCCGTCATCGCCCTGATCGTTGTGGGCCCCAAGGACCTGCCCGTCCTGCTGAACCGCATGGGCAAGTTCACCAACCGCATGCGCGGCATGGCCCACGAGTTCCGCGCCAGCTTCGACGAGATGGCGCGTCAGGCCGAGCTCGACGAGCTCCGCAAGGAGATCGAAAGCCTCAAGGGCGGGGGAGGGCTTGGGGGCGAGTTGAACAACGTCAAGGCCGATGTGGAAGGCACGTTCAGGGCCCTGGACGAGGATCTGATCACGCCCGGGGTGTCCGGCATGGCGCCGCTCACCATGCACGCGGACGAGGCCGCCGCTGAAGCGACCGCCGATGCCGACGCGCCGGACGGGTCCGCGCCCCGGGAACATGACGAGCGTCTGATGTGACCGCTTACGACGAGAATTCGGAGCTGGAGGCCTCCCGCGCGCCGCTGCTGGAGCATCTGACCGAGCTCCGCTCGCGATTGATCGTCTGCGTTGCGGCCCTGGCGGCCGGCTTCATCCTTTGCTTCGCCTTTGCGGAGCCCATCCTGCTTGCGCTGTTGCGGCCTTATGAGATCGCCGGGGCCTTCTACCAGGCCAATGTGGAGGGGGCGAAGCACGGTCCCTTCGATCTGGTGGGGGCGCTCATGGGCCTGCGGGACGTGCCCGCCACGCCGGGGCGCAACTTCGGCGTCATCGCCACCGGCGTGTTGGAGACGCTGTTCACCAAGATGAAGCTGGCGGGCTTCGGCGCGGTGGCGCTCTGCTTTCCGGTGATCGCCTGGCAGCTGTACCGGTTCGTGGCGCCGGGTCTGTACCGGCGAGAGCGCGCGGCCTTTCTGCCCTTTCTGGTGGCGGCGCCGCTGTTGTTCGCGCTCGGGGCCGCGCTCGTTTACTACGTCATGCTGCCCTTCGTGCTGTGGTTCAGCTTCTCTCAGCAGGCGTTCGGGACCAGCACCGCCGTCCAGCTCCTGCCCAAGATCTCGGAATATCTGAGCTTCGTGACGGGCCTGCTGCTGGCCTTCGGCTTCTGTTTCCAGCTGCCGGTGGTGGTCACCCTGCTGGGGCTCTCCGGGATGGTCTCCTCCGAGATGTTGGCCAAGGGGCGGCGCTACGCCATCGTGGTGGTGGTGGTCATCGCCGCCGTGGTCACCCCGCCCGACCCCATCAGCCAGCTGATGCTGGCCGTACCCCTGGTGCTGCTCTACGAAGTCAGCATCTGGTGCGTCCGCCTGCTGGAGCTTCGCCGGCGCGAGGCGCCGGGGCTCTGAGCTCTTCTCTAGACGGTGGACTGCGGCCGGGGCCGGGCGCGCAGCTGGCTTAGGGTCTGGCCGGGCGAGATCTGCTCGAGGCCCGTCTTGAGGTGGATCAGGGCCGGGAGGCCTGCTCTGCGCGCCTGTTCGAGCGCGGCGGGGAAGTCCGCGGTGCGGGTCACCGTGACGGACCACGCTCCGCATGCGGCTGCAAAGGCGGCGAAATCGGGGTTGCTGAGATCGGTGGCCACCACGCGGCCGGGGAATTCGCGCTCCTGATGCATGCGGATGGTGCCAAAGGAGCCGTTGTCGACCACCACCACGATCACAGCGGCGCCGTACTGGACGGCGGTGGACAGCTCCTGACCGGTCATCAGGAAATCGCCGTCACCTGCGAAACAGACCACTTCGCGCTCGGGGGCCACGAGCTTGGCCGCAACCGCCGCCGGGAAACCGTAACCCATGGCGCCGGAGGTGGGCGCGAGCTGGGTCCGGAAAGCGCGGTGGCGGTAGAACCGGTGCAGCCAAGCCGCGAAGTTCCCCGCGCCGTTGCAGATGATGGCGTCCCTCGGCAGGATCTCGGCCATGTGGGCCACGACCTCGGAAAGGTTGACCTCGCCCACCACGGCGACAGGCCGGGTGAAATCCTCGTAGTTCCCGCGCGCGGCGTCTCGCCAGCCTGTCCAGCGCCGTCCGAGGTCCAAGGCTGACAAGGCCAGCATGGCGGTCGAAACCTCCGCCACGGCTCCGACCGCCGGCGGCCACGTCCGGCCGATCTCCTCCGGCCCGGGGTGGATGTGGATCAGGCTTCTCGAGGTCCTCTCGGGCGTGAACAGGGAATAGCCCTGGGTCGGAACGTCCCCCAACCGGGCGCCGACGGCCAGGATCAGATCCGCCGATGTCACCGTCGCCAGCAGCTTGGGATTGGCGCCGAAGCCGAGGTCCCCAGCGTAGGCCGGGTGGTCGTTGTCGAACAGGTCCTTGCGGCGGAACGACAGAGCCACGGGGATGTCGTGCGCCTCCACCCAGGCCCGCGCCGCGTTCAGGGCCTCCGGGGTCCAGCCGGATCCGCCCAGGATCAGCAGGGGTTGCTCCGCGCGGAGCAGGCGCTCCCGGATGGCGCTCAGGGCGACGGGGTCGAGGCCCGCGCGGGCGGGGGTGACCGGGGCGGGGGCGGGCAAGCCGCCGTCTTCGTGCAGCTTGTCTTCGGGCAGCCCCAGGACCACGGGCCCCTGCCGCCCCTGTGATGCGGTCGCAAAGGCGCGGGACACGATCTCGGCCGTGCGCCCGGGCTCGTCCAGTTCGTCCGCGTGCTTGGCGACGGGGCCGAAGGCCGCACGATAGTCGAGCTCCTGGAAGGCCCCGCGTCCCTTGTCCGTCGCTGCGATCTGACCCACGAACAGGATCATCGGCGTGGAGTCCTGCTGAGCCGTGTGCACGCCTACGGCCGCATGGGTCGCGCCCGGTCCCCGCGTCACCATGCAGATCCCAGGCTTGCCGGTGAGCTTGCCGTAGGCCTCGGCCATGTTCGCCGCCCCGGCCTCGTGCCTGCAGACGATCACGCGGATGCGCTCCTGCACGTCATGCAAGGCGTCGAGCACCGCCAGATAGCTCTCGCCCGGAACGCAGAAGACGTGGTCCACCCCGTTCAGGACCAGGGTCTCCACCAGACGCCGAGCGGCCGAGGCCTGCGAGGCGCCCGCGTCGGTGTCCACAGCCGTGGCGGAAGCCGCTTCGGCCCCCAAGGCCGGGTCCAAGATCAAAGACATCTCCTGCCGCCATCCCTTGGCTGGATCGGAACACCCGGTGCCCGATCGCTCCTGGCCCGACTACCCGATCAGGGCGCTGCATGCACGCCGACGCCAGGTCGCCCTCCCCGGAGTTCGTTCTGAGGTCGGACGCATAACCCTCATGGGATGGCTGCTGCGAGGTGGATTGCGCTAAGGAAGTCGGCGGCGAGCTTGTCGTAGCGGGTGGCGATGCGGCGATAGTCGTGAGGCGGCGGAACATGCGCTCGACGGCGTCTCGGCCTTTGTAGAGCGTGCGCGAGAAGCAGCTTTTCCAGCGACGGCTCCCCTTTGACGGTAATGTTGGGGCCCGCTCCCGGGCGCTCGATCAGGTCACGAATCGCATTGTGTGGTAGGCCTTGTCGGCCAGCACGATGGTTCCGGCCGCAAGGTCGTCCAGTAGGACATCGGCCGCGCGGCGGTCGTCGACCGGGCCGCCGACCAGGGGGAAGCAGAGCGGACGACCCTCGCCGTTGGTGAGCGCTTGGAACTTGCTGTTGCGGCCACCCCGGCTGATCCCGATCGCTTTGGGGGAGCCCCCCCTTTTCGCCGCCGGCATAGCGATGAGCCTACATATGCGTGCTATCGATCAGAACCACGGCGAGTGGTCCAGCCGCTGCTGCGAGCTTGACCAACAGCTCCTGCCACACACTGACCTCACGGACAGTCTATGGTGATTGCGGGGACAAGGGGCGGACGGAGAACATGCAGATGGTCAAGCACGCGGTCCGTTTAGTCGCCGCTTTAGCGATCGCTCTGGCGCTCCCGCTCGGTGCTGCGGAGGCGCAGATTCGCGCTCCAGACGGCGTGACGATCGACGAAGAAGGCCGGCCGCAGTACTCCACCTTCTCACTCTGTGCGGTGGACCCGGTCACCGGGCAATCCGGCGCCGCCGTCACCACGCGCGTCCCCTTCGTTGGCCGCGCGGTGCCGTGGGTGCGGGCTGGCGTCGGCGCCGTCTGCACCCAGGCCTCGACGATGGTCGAGTACGGGACGCGTGGCCTGGATCTGATGGCCAAGGGCGTGGAGCCGCGTGAGGCGATTGCGCAGCTGCTGTCGGCAGACGAGGCGCGCGAGTCGCGACAACTCGGCATGATCGACATGAAGGGCCGCGCCGCGGCCCATACCGGCAAGGGGAACGGCGAATGGGCCGGCAGCCGCCAGGGCCTCAACTACACGGTGCAGGCCAACATCATGGTCGGCCCTGAGGTGGTGGAGGCGGTCGCGAAGACGTTCGAGTCCACCGAGGGTATCGGCATGCCGCTGGCCGAGCGCATGATCCTGGCGCTTGAAGCGGGGCAGGCAAAGGGCGGCGACCGGCGCTGGGGGAACCTGCAGTCGGCAGCGATCAAAGTGGCCGACCCCAATGACCCAGGTCGCGGCGGCGATTACATCACGCTTGCGATCGAGGTCGGCGAACATGCCGAGCCCGTGGGCGAGATGAAGCGCATCTACTACACCACTGGCCGCCGGCTTGGTTACCGCACGTTCTCGCGGATCGAGGGTCCTGATGTCGTCGAGTTGAAGCGCATGCTCCACACGCTGGGCTATTGGCGCCCGGCGCTTACCGCATTCCCCGCGGCGCCGGCCGTGAACGCGCTGCGCAACCAGGAACTGCGCAAGACAGACCCCGCCGCCTTCGACAAGGCGCAAACGGAGGCGCGGCGGCTGGCCGCCGACTATCAGCGCGACTTCGGACAATACGACGCCGAAGCCGTCGCCGCGGTGGACAAGTTTCGCCAGGACAAGGCGCTGAACTACGCGGGGAACCCAGCGGGCCTTGTTGACGAGCGTCTGGTTTCGGCGCTCACCGCCGCATACCGCGAGAAGAGAAAAAGCAACTAGGCTGTGGCTCCTGTCACATCTTAGGGGCTGATGACCACCACATGACGGCGGCAGCGAGGTGGATGTTGCCGAGCAAGTCGGCTGCGAGCCTGTCGTAGCGAGCAGCTATGCGACGGCAGTCCTTGAGACGGCGGAACATGCGTTTGGTGGCGTTGCGGCCCTTGTAGAGGCTGCGCCGAAGCAGCTCTTCCAGAGCCGATCGGCCTCTGGCGGGATGTGGGGGACGGCATTCCGGTCCTCGATCGGGCCCCGGATGCGGTTGCTGTCGTAGCTGCGGTCGGCGTGGACGATGCAGCGCGAGGGCAGCGCCGCCAACAGCTGCTCGGCCGCCTTGCAATCGGCGGCTTGGGCAGGCGTCGGCAGAAGGCGAGTGGCCGGCCCTGGTGCGAGGCTTGTTCGGCAGCAGCAGCTGCAGCCGCCCCCAACTGCTCGTCCTTCAGCCAAAACCCGCCAGCCACCGCTCTCTCCCACCCACCGGAGAGGCTGAACCCATCCGCGCTGCCACCGGAATCCTGTTTTGGGTCCCAGCCCTAGATCACTCCGGCTTGGCGGAGCTCCGCGATCTCCTCTCCGGACAAGCCCAACTTCTGGGAGAGCACCTCCTCGGTGTGTTGGCCCAGCGCGGGGGGAGGGGTGTGGTAGGACGGGGGCGTTCGCGACAGCCGGATGGGCGAGGCCACGGTGCGGACGGGGTCGGCGAGGTCCGGGCGGGTTTGCTCCACAGTCAGACCGCGGGCCAGGGCCTGAGGTTCGGCGAACACCTGGTCGACCGTGTTCACCGGGCCGCAGGGGACGCCGACGGCTTCCAAAGCCCCGATCCATTCCGCCGTGGTCCGTTCAGCGGTGAGGGCGGACAGGCGGGCGACCAGAGCTTCGCGTCCGGCCACCCGTGCGGCGTTGGTGAGGAAGGCCGGGTCCGCTGCCAGCGCCTCGTCGCCGAGGGCCCGGCACAGGGCGCGGAACTGCGCGTCGTTGCCTACCGCGATCACCAGCTCTCCGTCGCGCGTGAGGAAGGGCTGATAGGGCGCCAGGTTCGGGTGGGCGTTGCCCATCCGGCGGGGCGGCTCTCCCGAGACGAAGAAGTTGGCCGCCTGGTTGGCCAGCATGGCGGCCTGAACATCGAACAGGGCCATGTCGATGTGCTGTCCTTGACCCGTTGCGCGCGCATGCAGCAGGGCGGCCAGGATGGCGTTGGAGGCGTAAAGCCCGGTGAACAGATCCGCCACCGCCACGCCGACCTTCATGGGCTCCCCGCCTGGGGCGCCCTCGGGCTGGCCCGTGACCGACATCAGGCCGCCCATGGCCTGGATCATGTAATCGTAGCCGGCCCTGTTCTTGAGCGGCCCAGTCTGGCCGAAGCCGGTGATCGAACAATAAACCAGGCGCGGGTTCGCCGCTCCGAGGCTCTCCGGATCCAGCCCGTACTTCTTCAGGCCTCCCGTCCGGAAGTTCTCCACCACCACGTCCGCCTGACCGGCCAGGCGCCGCAGCAGCGCGGCGCCCTCAGGCTGGGCCATGTCCACGGTGAGGGATCGCTTGTTGCGATTGGCCGCCAGGAAATAGGCCGCATCGCCGGCGCGGCCGTCTTCACGGGTGGTGAAGGGCGGACCCCAGGCCCGGGTGTCATCGCCAGCGCCCGGCCGTTCGACCTTGATCACCTCCGCACCGAGATCGGCCAGCAGCTGCGTGGCCCAGGGTCCAGCCAGGACGCGCGAAAGGTCGAGCACGCTGACCCCGTTCAGCGGTCCGGTCGCTCCCGATGTCGCTTCGGCCAACATGCCCTCTCCTTGCAGACTCCGAACCAGCAGGCGACACAGATCAGCCGAGAAAGCGGCGACGCGCACCCGCCGGCTCCTCGGCCGGCGTGAGCACGCCGTCCATCCGGCGGGCAAGCTTCAGCAGACCGGCCGCCCGCAGGGATTCGGGCGTCAGCCCCCATCGGGTCATGATGGCTGATCGGTCGCCGGAAAGGCCAGTGAACCCCGGGAGGCGCTCCGCCCATCGGAGGGAGGGCACGGGGCCCGCCATGAATCACAGGGTGCGCCATCTCCACCCTGCGAAGAAGGCGCCGGGCATGGGAGAAATGGCGCGAGTGACGGGACTCGAACCCGCGACCTCCGGCGTGACAGGCCGGCGCTCTAACCAACTGAGCTACACCCGCGCAGACCCGAAACGGCGCCCGCATCGGGAGGCGGTGGAATAGGCGGCGGTGCGAGAGGCTGTCAAGCCGCATCGGACGCCTTCCTGCGCCTCTTGGCCGCCTGCGTCGGCAAACCGTTTGCGGCGGGGGAGGGCAGGAGCTAGATAGCCGCGACTCCGGCGGGGAACCCCTTCCTGCCGATCTCCTTTGAGTGTGATGAACGCCTTCCTGCTCGAGTACCTGCCGATCGTGATCTTCTCGGGGATCGCGATCGTCTTGGGCGCAGCCTTTCTGCTCGCGCCCATGGTGCTGGCGCCGTCCAATCCGGATCCGGAAAAGACCAGCGCCTACGAATGCGGCTTCAACCCGTTCGAGGACGCCCGGTTGAAGTTCGACGTGCGCTTCTACCTGGTATCCATCCTGTTCATCATTTTCGATCTGGAAGTGGCCTTCCTCTTTCCCTGGGCGGTGAGCCTGATGGATCTGCCGGAGGCGGCGCAGCGCTACGCCTTCTGGTCCATGATGGTGTTCCTGGGCGTGCTCACCGTGGGCTTCATCTACGAATGGAAGAAGGGAGCGCTGGAATGGGAGTAGGCACTCCGGCCAATCCCGCCCCGGGCTCGGCCAGCCCCTCGACCTTCGAGCCCCTGGACAGGCGGCCGGGACTGGTCCTGCCGGCCGGTCCGACCAGCAAGCTCAGCCAGGGCGCCGGCGGTCGCGTCTCCGTGGAGGGTTACGACCCCGCCAAGCACGACCGCTTCTTCGAACAAGCGCAGGGCGAGCTGGCGGACAAGGGCTTCATCACCGCGGCGGCCGACGACTTGATCACCTGGGCGCGCACCGGCTCGCTCATGTGGATGACCTTCGGCCTGGCCTGCTGCGCCGTGGAGATGATCCAGGCCTCCATGCCCCGCTGGGACATGGAGCGCTTCGGCGCCGCCCCGCGCGGGTCGCCGCGCCAGTCCGACGTGATGATCGTGGCCGGCACCCTGGTGAACAAGATGGCCCCCGCGCTCCGTAAGGTTTATGACCAGATGCCGGAGCCGCGTTACGTCATCTCCATGGGGAGCTGCGCCAACGGCGGCGGCTATTACCACTACAGCTACAGCGTGGTCCGCGGTTGCGACCGCATCGTGCCGGTCGACGTCTATGTGCCGGGGTGCCCGCCGACCGCCGACGCCCTGATCTACGGCGTGCTGCAACTACAGAAAAAGATCCGCCGGACCGGGACGATCGACCGATGATCTGGACCTCCGATCCGGCCGCGATGCAGGCCCTTGGCGAGGAGGCGCGCGCGGCGCACCCGCAGGCGGTGACCGGCTTCACCATCGCCTTTGGCGACCTCGCCTTGGATGTGCTGGCCAAGGAGGTGCGCACCGTCCTGCTCTGGTTGCGCGACCACGGGCGGTTCCAGCAACTGGTGGACATCGCCGGAGCGGATTATCCGCAGCGGCCGTTGCGGTTCGACGTGGTCTACCACCTGCTGTCGCTCACCCGGAACCTGCGGGTCCGGATCAAGGTGCAGACGGACGAGGACACGCCCGTGCCGTCGGTGATCTCCGTTTATTCCAATGCGGAATGGTTCGAACGGGAGGCGTTCGACCTTTACGGCGTGGTCTTCGGCGACCACCCCGATCTGCGCCGGATCCTGACGGACTACGGCTTCCAGGGGCATCCCCTGCGCAAGGACTTCCCGCTGACCGGCTACACCCAGGTGCGCTGGAACGACGAGCTGAAGCGGGTGGTCTATGAGCCCGTGGCCCTCGAACAGGAGTGGCGCACCTGGGACTTCGAGTCTCCGTGGGAGGGGGCCGACTACCTCCTGCCTGGCGACGAGAAGGGCAAGGACGTTCCCGGCTGGGGCTGATGGCTGACATCTCCGACAACAAGTTCACGCTCAACTTCGGCCCCCAGCACCCGGCGGCGCACGGCGTGCTGCGTCTGGTGCTGCACCTGGACGGCGAGGTGGTCGAGCGCGTCGACCCGCACATCGGCCTGCTGCACCGCGGCACCGAAAAGCTGATGGAGGCCCGCACCTACCTCCAGATCATCCCCTATTTCGACCGGCTCGATTACGTCTCGCCCATGAGCCAGGAGCATGTGCTGTGCCTGGCGCTGGAGCGGATGATCGGCCTGGACGTGCCGCTTCGCGGGTCGCTGATCCGCGTGCTGTTCCTCGAGATGACCCGGATCTTGAACCACCTGCTGAACGTGGGCTCCGTGATCCTGGACGTGGGCGCGCTCAGCCCGCCCTTGTGGGGCTATGAAGAGCGCGAAAAGCTGATGCAGTTCTACGAGGCCGCCTCCGGCGCCCGGCTGCACGCCAACTACTTCAGGCCGGGCGGGGTCCGGCAGGACTTGCCCGAAGGGCTGGTGGAAGAGATCTACGCCTGGACGGACCATTTCCCCCGCGTGCTTGACGACATCGAGGGCATGGTCACCCACAATCGCATCTTCATGCAGCGCAACGTCGACATCGGCGCCGTGACCAAGGAGCAGGCGCTCGATTGGGGGTTCACGGGCGTGATGCTGCGCGGCTCGGGCGTGCCTTGGGACCTTCGCAAGAGCCAGCCCTATGAGTGCTATCCCGATCTCGAGTTCGACATCGCGGTCGGCAAGAACGGCGACTGCTGGGACCGTTACCTCTGCCGCATGGAGGAGATGCGCCAGTCGGTACGGATCATGCGCCAGTGCTGCGAGCGCCTGGGCACGGTCAAGGGGCCGACCCTCAACGAGAACAACAAGGTGACCCCGCCCAAGCGCGGCGACATGAAGCGTTCCATGGAAAGCCTCATCCACCACTTCAAGCTGTTCAGCGAGGGATTCCACGTCCCTGCCGGGGAGGTTTACGCGGCGGCGGAGGCCCCCAAAGGCGAGTTCGGCGTCTATCTGGTGAGCGACGGCAGCAGCCGGCCCTATCGAGTCAAGATCGCCTCGCCGGGCTTCAAGCACCTCCAGGGCATGGACGTCATGACCCGTGGGCACATGGTGGCCGACGTGTCCGCCATCCTCGGCACTTTGGACATCGTCTTCGGGGAGATCGATCGATGAGCGACGAAGAGACGGCGGCCGTCGTCGACCGCCTGGTGCAGGCCTACAACGCCGGCGACATGGACGCCTTCCTGGGCTGCTTCGCCGATGGAGCGAAGATCTTCCGCGGCCGCGACGAGGTGGCGTTCGACGGCAAGGAGGCGATCCGGGCCGAGTACGAGCAGCAGTTCAGCAAGGGCTACCAGAACAATCCCGGCGAGCGGATCGTTGTGGGGCGCCACATCGCTGAACGCGAGCGGGTCACCGGCGGCCAGGGCGGCGGCGAGACCGACTTCCTGACCATCTACACGGTCGAGGACGGCATGATCGTGCGGGTGGACTTCCTGGGCGCCGAGGTCACGGCCAAGTCGTGACCCTCCACCGCCAGCCTGTTCGCGCCGCGGCCGCTGGCCGGATGCGCCCCACGCTCTCCGGCATAGGGAGCGTCCCCCTTGGAACAAGACCGGGGGTGACGATCTTCGGGGAGCTCGCGTCATGAGCGTGCGCCGTCTTTCCCGTGAACAGCCGGCCTCCTTCGCCTTTTCGGAGGCCACACAGGCCGACATCCAGTTCTGGCTGGGCAAGTTCCCGCCCAACCGGCGTCAGTCGGCCGTGATCCCCATTCTGTGGCGCGTGCAGAAGCAGGAAGGCTGGGTCAGCGAACCGGCCCTGCGCGCCACGGCCGAGCTGCTCGGCATGGCCTATATCCGCGTCCTGGAGGTCGCCACCTTCTACACCATGTTCAATCTGGAGCCGGTCGGGCGGACCCTGATTCAGGTGTGCGGCACCACGCCTTGCGTGCTCCGCGGCGCCGGCGAGGTGATGGACGTCTGCCGCAGCAAGATCGGTCCCAAGAACCACATGAGCCCCGACGGCCTGTTCACCTGGCAGGAGGTCGAGTGCCTGGGCGCCTGCGTGAACGCCCCCATGGCCCAGATCAACGACTACTATTTCGAGGATCTCACGGCGGCTTCGATGGCCCAGATCATCGACGACTTCGCCGCCGGGCGCGATCCGCAGCCGGGACCGTATGTGGACCGCGCCAACAGCGCGCCCGTGGGCGGCCCGGTGACGCTCACCGACCCCTCGCTGTTCGACGGCTCACGGGCGCGCAAGGTCGAGCTGCCCAATCGCGTCCAGCCGGAGCCGGCGGCATGACCGAACCGGCCTCAGCCACGCTATTCACCCTCATCGCGGTCGGACTTGTCTGGGCATTTGTCGATCTGCGGCTTTTAGGTTTCGCCTGATGCCCGGCATTCTCGAAGACAAGGACCGCATCTTCACCAACCTGTACGGGTTGCACGATCCCATGCTGGCCGGCGCGCGGCAGCGGGGCGCCTGGAACAGCACGGCCGACATCCTCTCGATGGGACGCGACTGGGTCATCACCCAGGTGAAGAACTCGGGCCTGCGCGGCCGCGGCGGCGCAGGTTTCGGCACGGGCCTCAAGTGGAGCTTCATGCCCAAGGTGGTGGGTGAGCGGCCGCATTACCTGGTGGTCAACGCCGACGAATCCGAGCCCGGCACCTGCAAGGACCGTGAGATCCTGCGGCACGATCCGCACCTCTTCATCGAGGGCTGCCTGATCGCCTCCTTCGCCATGCAGGCCCACACCTGCTACGTCTACATCCGCGGCGAATATGTGCGCGAGCGCGAGGTGCTGGAGGCCGCGGTGGCCGAGGCCCGTCGCGAGCGCTTGATCGGCCCCGGCAACATCCACGGCTGGGACTTCGAGCTCCACGTCACCCATGGCGCCGGCGCCTACATTTGCGGCGAGGAGACCGCGCTGCTGGAAAGCCTGGAGGGCAAGAAGGGTCTGCCCCGGCTGAAGCCGCCGTTCCCGGCGGGCTCAGGCCTCTACGGCTGCCCGACCACGGTGAACAACGTCGAGTCGATCGCGGTGGTGGGCGAGATCATCCGCCGCGGCTCCGGCTGGTTCGCCTCCTTCGGGCGCCCCAACAACACCGGCACCAAGCTGTTCTGCGTGTCCGGGCACGTCGAGCGCCCCTGCAATGTGGAGGAGGCCATGAGCATCCCCCTCAAGCAGTTGCTCGAGGACCATTGCGGCGGGGTCCGCGGCGGCTGGAACAACCTCAAGGCGGTGATCCCCGGGGGCTCGTCGGTCGCCATGATTCCGGCCGAGCAGTGCCAGGACGTGCTGATGGATTTCGACGCCCTGCGGGACCTCAAGTCCGGCCTGGGCACCGCGGCGGTGATCGTGATGGACAAGTCCACCGACTTGGTCCGCGCCATCGCCCGCATCGCCTATTTCTACAAGCACGAAAGCTGCGGCCAGTGCACGCCCTGTCGCGAAGGCACCGGCTGGATGTGGCGCGTGATGGAGCGCATGGCCGCCGGTCAGGCCGAGATGCACGAAATCGACATGCTGCTGGACGTGGCCGGCCAGATTGAAGGCCACACCATCTGCGCGCTCGGCGACGCCGCCGCCTGGCCCATCCAGGGCCTGTTCCGCCACTTCCGCCACGAGGTGGAGGACCGGATCAGCAGCTACCGTTCCGGCAAGCCGCATGTGCAGGGCGCGACCCTGATCGCGGCGGAGTAAGCTCATGCCCAAGGCCAAGGTCAACGGTGTCGAGGTCGAGTTCGAGGCGGGCATGTCCGTGCTCCAGGTGGCGGAGCTGGCCGGGGAGGAGATCCCCCGGTTCTGCTACCACGAGCGGCTGTCCATTCCGGGCAACTGCCGCATGTGCCTGGTGGAGGTTAAGCCCGGTCCGCCCAAGCCGCAGGCCAGCTGCGCCCTGCCGGCGTCGGACAACCAGGAGATCGTCACCAACTCGCCCATGGTCAAAAAGGCGCGGGAAGGGGTGATGGAGTTCCTGCTCATCAACCACCCGCTGGACTGCCCGATCTGCGACCAGGGCGGCGAGTGCGACCTGCAGGACCAGGCCACCGGTTATGGCCGAGACGACAGCCGCTACGCCTTGAACAAGCGGGCGGTCGAAGAAAAGCAGATGGGTCCGACCGTGAAGACGATCATGACCCGCTGCATCCACTGCACCCGGTGCGTCCGCTTCATGGCCGAGATCGCTGGGCAACAGGAGGTCGGGCTGCTGAACCGCGGCGAGGACGCCGAGATCAGCACCTATCTCGAAACCGCCGTCAGCTCCGAGCTTTCGGGCAACATCAACGATCTCTGCCCCGTGGGCGCGCTGACGCACCGCCCCTGGGCCTACAACTACCGGCCTTGGGAGCTGAAGAAGGTCGAGGGCGTCGACGTGCACGACGCGCTCGGCAGCAACGTGGTCTTCCAGGTGCGCGGCGCCGAGGTGATGCGCGTCCTGCCGCGGATCAACGACGCCGTGAACGAGGAATGGCTGAGCGACAAAAGCCGCTACGCCATCGACGGCCTGATGCGCCGACGGTTGGACCGGCCCTATGTGCGCCGCGGCGGCAAGCTGCAGGAAGCGACCTGGGCGGAGGCCTTCGAGGCGGTAGCCGCCAAGCTGGGCGACAGCTCTCCGGACCGCGTGGGCGTGATCGCCGGCGACCTGCAGGACGCCGAATCCATGAAGGCGGCGCTGGACCTGTTCGGCGGGGCGGGCGTGCCCAACCTCGACTGCCGCCAGGACGGGGCTCAAATCGGCGGCGGTCCGCGCGAAGCCCACCTGTTCAACACCACCGTGCTCGGGCTGGAGGAGGCGGACGCCATCCTGCTGGTCGGGACCAATCCCCGGCTGGAGTCGCCGGTCCTGAACACCCGCATCCGCAAGGCCTGGTTCCTAAACAACGCCCGGGTGGGCCTGATCGGCGAGGCGGCCGACCTGACCTATCCGGTCGAGCACCTGGGCGACACCCATCGGGCCTTCGAAGAGGCCGCAGGCTGGGGCCATCCCTTCGCGGAGGCGCTGCGGGGCGCCCGACGTCCGGCGATCATCGTGGGCGGCGGCGCCCTGGCGCGCCGGGACGGCGGCGCCCTGGTGAGGGCGGCGGCTGGGGCGGCTCAGGCCTTCGACGTCGTGCGCGAAGGCTGGAACGGCTGGAACGTTCTGCACACGGCGGCCAGCCGAGTGGGCGGGCTGGACATGGGCTTCCTGCCGCGCGGCGGCGGCATGGGCGCCAAAGCCATGATGGGGGCGGCCGGCCAGGGCGGTCTGGACGTGCTCTTCCTGATGGGCGCCGACGAGCTGGACACGCGCGCGATCGGGCCGGACACCTTCGTGATCTACATGGGCACCCACGGCGACGCAGGCGCCAGCCGGGCGGACGTGATCCTGCCGGGCGCGGCCTATACTGAGAAGCCGGGCACCTGGGTGAACACCGAGGGCCGGGTGCAGTTCGCCTCGCGCGCCGTCTTCCCCAAGGGCGAGGCCCGCGAGGACTGGGCCATTCTGCGGGCCTTGTCGGAGCGGCTGGGCGCGACCTTGCCCTACGACAGCATCGGCGCGCTTCGGGAGAAGCTGATTTCGGATCACCCGACCTTCGGTCAGGTCGACTATGTCCCGACCGGGCGCCCGCTCGACCTCTCGCAGGTGGGTGCGGACGGGACGCCCTCGGACGAGCCCCTGCGCAGCCCGGTCACCAACTTCTACATGACCAACCCCATCGCCCGCGCGAGCCTGACCATGGCGGACTGCTCCGCCGTGCGCGTCCAGGCGCCCGTGCCGATGGCGGCGGAGTAAGCGCTCGTGTCCTCCCAAGCCGTAACGCCCGCCCGATCCGGCTCCGTCCTGACCGGCTTGCTCATCGCCGCAGGTGTGTTGAGCCTTGTGCTGCTCCTGGGCGTGGCCGTCTTTTTCGTGTTCAGCAGCATCCCAGAGGCGTTTTGGAACAGCCCCGCCGGCTGGGTCGCGGTGACCACGGGCCAGATCCTGGCCTTTGTGGTGGTGCTGCTGCTGAGCCTGGCCTTTTTGCTCTACGCCGATCGCAAGATCTGGGCGGCGATGGCGCTGCGGCGCGGGCCCAATGTGGTGGGCCCGTTCGGCCTGCTGCAGAGCTTTGCCGATGGGTTGAAGGTGTTCCTGAAGGAAACCATCATTCCGTCGGCGTCGAACCGCGGCCTGTTCCTGCTCGCCCCGGTGATCACCTTCACGCTTGCTCTCATCGGCTGGGCGGTGATCCCGTTCGGGCCCGGCTGGGTGGTGTCGGACCTGAACGTGGGCATCCTCTACCTGTTCGCGGTCAGCTCGCTCGGCGTCTACGGCATCATCATGGGCGGCTGGGCGTCCAATTCGAAATACGCCTTTCTCGGGAGCCTTCGCTCGGCGGCGCAGATGGTCAGCTACGAGGTCTCCATCGGCTTTGTGATCATCACGGTGATCCTCTTGGCCGGCACCATGAACCTGTCCGGCATTGTCGAGAACCAGCGCGGCTGGTTCTGGGACTGGCACGTGTTCGGCGGCGGCCTGGCCGGCCTGCCGCTGATGCTCGTCATGGTGCCGATGGCGGTGATCTTCTTTGTGAGCTTCCTGGCGGAGACCAACCGCCCGCCCTTCGACCTGCCCGAGGCGGAGTCCGAGCTCGTCGCC
This sequence comes from Pseudomonadota bacterium, assembly GCA_019348195.1. GTDB lineage: Bacteria > Pseudomonadota > Alphaproteobacteria > Caulobacterales > Caulobacteraceae > JAHWJX01. Next base: position 18,907 of record JAHWJX010000035.1, read on the forward strand.
GGGTACGCCGTGGAGTACGGCTCCACGCCTTATCTGCTCTTCCAGATCGGCGAGTACGCCAACATCGTCCTGATGTGCTGCCTGTACACCATCCTCTTCTTCGGCGGATGGCACCCTGGGTTCCCCACCGGCGCGGAGAACTGGCCCCCCATCCTGGCCAGCATGTTCGGCTTCGGGGTGTTCGCGATCAAGACCGTGTTCGTCTTCTTCCTGGTGTCGATCGCCAAGGCCATTGTCCCGCGGTATCGGTATGACCAGTTGATGCGCCTGGGCTGGAAGGTGTTCCTGCCCACCTCTCTGGTCGCCGTGATCGCCATGGCCGCCTATCGCGTGTTCGGCCCGGAGATCGCCTGATGGCTTCGCGTATCGCTCAGGCGCTCAAGGGCGCCGCCCTCCTCGACTTCGGCAAAGCCTTCGGCCTGTCGCTGAAGTACATCGCCAAGCCCAAGGCCACGGTGAACTATCCGTTCGAGCGGAGCCCCCGGTCGCCGCGCTTCCGCGGTGAGCATGCGCTGCGCCGCTATGAGAACGGCGAGGAGCGCTGCATCGCCTGCAAGCTGTGCGAGGCGATCTGTCCCTCGCAGTGCATCATCATCGAGGCCGAGCCCCGTGAGGACGGCAGCCGCCGCACGACCCGCTACGACATCGACATGACTAAGTGCATCTACTGCGGCCTGTGCCAGGAGGCCTGCCCCGTGGACGCCATCGTGGAGGGCCCCAACATGGAGTTCACGGTGGAGACCCGCGAGGAGCTCTTCTACGACAAGGAGCGCCTGCTCGCGAACGGCGAACGCTGGGAGCCCATCATCGCCAAGAACCTCGAAGCGGACGCACGCTATCGGTGAGTGCGTTCAGCCCTCGCCCTTCGACAAGCCCAGGGTGAGGCCTGATCAGGAAGCGGCTGCAGGCCCCTCATGCTGAGCTTGTCGAAGGCGAGGGGCGTACCGCAGCCCGGCGCCTAGGCTGGCTTCACCTCCCGACTATCGAGGAGAGCCGCAGGCCCTATGTCCAGGCCCCGGACGGGACCCACCTGTTCTACAAGGACTGGGGCTCCGGCCGGCCCGTGGTGCTGATCCACGGCTGGCCCGTGAACGCCGACATAGGCCGGACCAGCCCTGGAGCGGCTACGGCTACGACACCACGGTGCCGACCCCGGTCATCCACGGCGACAAGGACCAGACCGTGTCCATCGAGGCTTCGGGCCAGGTCGCCCACCGTTTGATCCCGGGCAGCCGTCTGGAGGTCTATGGCGGCGCCCCGTACGGCCTGCTCATCACCGGAGAGGACCGGCTCAACGCCGACCTGTTGAACTTCGCCCGGAGCTGACTTCGTCGCCGTCCAACGTTCCTGACGGGGGAGGGCGCATTCCGTCGCTCTGCCGCTGGACGCGGGCGGGTCCGCCCCGCTAGAAGCGCGCGACTCTTGGGGCGCTCGGCCTCTCAGGGAGCAATTGCGCCCCGCATGGTGGCTTCAATCGCGTTCTATGTGCTGGCGGCGGCCACGCTCCTGTCGGGGCTGGCGGTGGTGATGTCGCGCAACCCCGTCCACAGCGTCCTGTTCCTGATCGCCGCCTTTTTCAGCGCCGCGGGGCTGTTCGTGCTGTTGTCGGCCGAGTTCCTGGCCATGCTGCTGGTCGTGGTCTACGTCGGCGCGGTCGCCGTGCTGTTCCTGTTCGTGGTCATGATGCTGGACGTGGACTTCGCCCAGCTTCGCGAAGGTTTCGCCAAATACCTGCCTTTGGGCGGGGTGATCGCCGGCCTGCTGGCCATTGAGATGATCGTGGTCTCCGCCGCCGTGGTGACGCGGGGCGCCGCCTCCGGAGTCCGCGACGTGCCGGCGCCCGCCGCCGACGCCACCAACGCCGAGGTGATCGGCCGGGTGCTCTACACCGACTTCGCCTTCCTGTTCCAAGCGGCCGGCATGGTGCTGCTGGTCTCCATGGTCGGCGCCATCGTCCTGACGCTGCGGCACCGCCCCGGCGTTCGCCGCCAGAACGTGCACGACCAGGTCAACCGCACGCGGGCCCAGGGCGTCTCTGTGATCGGGGCGCCCACCGGCGTGGGCATCCCCGACGATCTGCCCCAGGCCGCGCGGACGCCCGCCGAATGATCTCCCTGGAAAGCTATCTGACGGTCGCCGCCGTCCTGTTCACGATCGGCATCTTCGGCATCTTCGTGAACCGCAAGAACATCATCGTCATCCTGATGTCGATCGAACTCATCCTGCTGGCGGTGAACATCAATCTAGTCGCCTTCTCGGCCTATCTGAACAATGTGGACGGCCAGATCTTCGCCATGCTGGTGCTGACGGTGGCGGCGGCCGAGGCGGCGATCGGCCTGGCTATCTTGGTCACCTTCTTCCGCAACCGCGGCGACATCAACGTCGAAGCGGCCGGCCAGCTGAAAGGCTGATCGTGGAATTCCTGGTCACCATCCTGGTCTTCGCGCCGCTCCTGGGCGCGGTGCTGGCCGGCGTTCTAGGCAAGCGCGGGGACAGCAAGCCCGCCATGGCCGTCGCCACCGTACTGCTGTTCCTGTCCGCGGGGCTGAGCTGGGGCGTCTTCTACCAGACCGCCTGGCACGAGCTGGAGCCCTTTGTGGTCCGGATCGCGCCCTTCATCAGCGTGGGCGACTTCCAGTCCGCCTGGTCCATTCGGGTGGACACGCTCTCGGCGGTGATGCTGGTGGTGGTGACCACCGTCTCGGCTCTCGTCCACCTCTACTCGATCGGCTACATGCACGAGGATCCGCACCGGCCGCGGTTCTTCGCCTATCTCTCGCTGTTCACCTTCGCCATGCTGATGCTGGTGACGGCGGACAACCTCGCGCAGATGTTCTTCGGCTGGGAGGGCGTCGGCCTCGCGAGCTACCTCCTGATCGGCTTCTGGTACGAGAAGGACTCCGCCCGGGCCGCGGCGATCAAGGCGTTCGTCGTCAACCGGGTCGGCGACTTCGGCTTCAGCCTCGGAATCTTCGGCACCTTCCTGGTGTTCGGCACCGTCTCCATCCCCGAGATCCTTGAGGCCGCGCCGGCAATGGCGGGCTCAACCATCGGCTTTGCCGGCATGCGCCTCGACACCATGACCCTGCTGTGCCTGCTGCTGTTCGTCGGAGCGATGGGCAAGTCGGCGCAGCTCGGGCTCCACACCTGGCTTCCGGACGCGATGGAAGGCCCGACACCGGTGTCGGCGCTCATCCATGCCGCCACCATGGTTACGGCCGGCGTGTTCATGGTCTGCCGCCTCTCGCCGATGTTCGAGACGAGCGAAACGGCGCTGACGGTCGTCACCTTCGTGGGCGCCGCCACTGCCTTGTTCGCGGCCACTGTCGGCACGGT
>JAHWJX010000036.1 GCA_019348195.1 Pseudomonadota bacterium
ACCGTCTTGTACAACCCGGACCGGCCGATCGACGACACGGTCGGGATGAGCCCGCGCAACGCCTGGCCGCGTACGACCCGCAACACCCGCGAGCACCTGGAAGTTGAGGACGGTGACTGGTTCCATGCCACCGCCTGGATCAAGACCTGGCCGCTGGTCGGCGTGGGTGTCAACTTCCTGGCGCCGCTGCTGGTGCAGACGCCGGGGGTGATCCGCACTGTCGCCGTCACGATGGATCTGATCCCGACCGATATCGCGATGACCACGGCCATGTCCGACCTGACCACCGACGCGGCGAACAGCTCCGCGGCGGCGAAGGCCGGGCGGACCGCCGACCCGCGGGATGACCGGCAGCTGTCGCAGGCGGAGCTGCGGGCGTACGACATCGCGCAGGGCGCCGGCGGCGTGAAGGCGGTCGGGTACGTGACGGTGTCCGCCCGCTCACCAGAGGAGCTCGAGATCGCCAAGCGCCGGATGCGTACGGCGGGCGCCCGGTCGTGGCGCGACCTGCCTGCGGCGGCGGTCAAATATGTGCGGCGCGTGGAGGAGCTGATCGAAGCGCCCGTGGTGATTCTGTCGACCAGCCCGGAGCGGGACGATGTGATCCTGGTCCGCGACCCCTTCCAGGGATAAGCGGGTGTTTACATCCTCTGATTAGGGTGTTGGCGTGTTCAACGCCGATCCCGATCTTGTGGAGATGCTTTCGCCGCACCTTGAGCGAGTGCTGGTGATCGATCCGTTCGAGGCCTCGGCCAAGGCTGCCGGTGAGCTGCTCCGCGGGCTGGGCGCCTGGCGGGTGGAGGTGGTGGAGACGTCGCGCAAGGGCTATGACGTCGCGCAGAACTGGTCGCCGCAATTCATCCTCAGCGAGGCCAAGGCTCCGGGCGTCGACGGGGCTCTGTTCACGCGAGCTATCCGCAGAAGCACGTTCAGCTGCCGGCAGGCGCCCATTGTGGTGGCCAGCGCTCAGACCAAGGCCTCGGATATCACTGCAGCGCGGGACGCGGGCGCCCACGAGTTCCTGCGAAAACCGTTCTCGGCGAACGACCTGAAGAGGCGCATCGAGAACGTGGCGCTGAAGCCGCGGCCCTGGATCGAGGCCGTGGGCTATGTCGGCCCAGACCGGCGACGCTTCAACAGCGGCGGCTACGGCGGGGCGAAGCGGCGCGACGCCGACCGCAAGGCGGGCGGCGCACAGAGCGAGACGGAGCGCTTCCTGCAGGCGCTGGCGATCCTAAGCTCGGCCGTGAAGCAGTACGACAGCGACCCGGCGCAGGCTACGCGCGCCATGCATGCCCAGATCGAGACGCTCGGAGCGCTGGCGGGGGCTTTGCGGCAACCCCGACTGGTCTACTCGGTCGCCGCTCTGGATCGCTATCTCGCTACGGCCAGCCAGTCGGGGTCGCGCCGCCTTATCCAGGCGCTGCTGGAGGAAGGCGCCAACCCCTTGAACGACCTGGCGGAGGCCGGCGCGGCACTGGCGGGCGGCAAGGCGGCCTAGGCGGCGATCAGGTTGCGCTCGGTTGCGGCCGCGCGCATCGCCTTTTGCAGCTTCTCAAAGGCGCGAACCTCGATTTGACGCACCCGTTCGCGGCTGACGCCGTACTGGGAGGCGAGCTCCTCGAGTGTGGTCGGGTTCTCCTGCAGCCGTCGTTCGGTCAGGATGTGCCGCTCGCGGTCCGACAGCTCCTGCATGGCCTCGCCCAGCAGGTCCATGCGGATGGAGCGCTCCTCGTTTTCGGCCACCGTAGTCTCCTGAGAGACCTGGGCGTCGTCCTGCAGCCAGTCCTGCCACTCGCTTTCGCTGTCGCTCCGGAGGGGCGCATTCAGCGAGGAGTCCGGACCGGACAGGCGCCGGTTCATCGAGACCACCTCGTCGTGGGTCACGCCCAGTTTGGTGGCGATGCGCGCCACGTTCTCCGGCCGCATGTCGCCTTCCTCGAGAGCGTCGATTTCGGACTTGGCCTTGCGCAGGTTGAAGAAGAGCTTCTTCTGGGCGGCGGTGGTGCCCAGCTTCACCAGCGACCAGGAGCGCAGGATGTACTCCTGGATCGAGGCGCGGATCCACCACATGGCGTAGGTGGCCAAGCGGAAGCCCTTGTCGGCGTCGAACTTCTTGACCGACTGCATCAGGCCGACGTTGCCCTCGGAGATGACCTCGCCGATCGGCAGGCCGTAGCCGCGGTAGCCCATGGCGATCTTGGCCACGAGGCGCAGATGCGAGGTGACCAGCTTGTGCGCGGCCTCCGCATCCCCATGTTCGGCCCAGCGCTTGGCGAGCATGAACTCCTCGTCCTTGCTCAGCATCGGGAACTTGCGGATCTCGCTGAGATAGCGAGACAGGCCGCCCTCGGGTGAGATGGCGGCGATCGAATTGACAGCCATGTGTTTCCCCGGGGCCGATAGTGACCGCGTCGCCCGTCGCGACCGCGTGCTCGACCCCCTCAACCAGCCAATATGGTCACAGGTTGCGTTGCAATCGAGGCGGCTCTCGGATTTGTGATGTCCGACTGGCGAAGTCGGGTATTTGGGTCGACCCCGTGGCGAAGCGTGCTCACCGGGCCCTTCGCAACGCGGTGATTGCGTGGGCGCCCAGCGTGGCGCAGAGCGTCTTCGGAGTCTCGACGTACGCCCGCGCCACCACGGGCGCGAGTTGGTCGGCTGCGAGCCTAGCGCGGGGCATCCTTGACCTGCTGGCCATCATCTTCTGCGGCCGGCCGAGATGACGGCCGCAGAACGCGCTGCGGCGATGCCTTTCCCCTGACCCTCCCCAAGGACGGTGACGAGCTAAGGGGCGGGACGGAGAACGACCTGCTGAGCGGCGATGACGGAAACGACCGGCTGGAGGGCGAGTCCGGCGACGACACGGCCGGCGGCGGGGCCGGGGACGACCTCGTGTTCGGTCAGATGGGCCGAGACCTGCTGTTCGGCGACGCGGGGGCGGACACCCTCTTTGGCGGACGAGAGAACGACCAGCTGTTCGGGGGCGACGGCGACGACTTCCTGGTCGGGCGATGACGCCGCGGACGTGCTGTCCGGCGGCGGCGGGCGGGACCGATTCGTGTTCACGTCCGTGTCGCGATCAGTCGCCGGCCGGAGCGACAGGATCACCGATTTCGAGTCGCGAACGGACAAGATCGACCTGTCCGGGATCGACGCCGACACGGGCGCGGCAGGCGATCAGGCGTTCTTCGTCGTCAGCGCTTTCAGCAACCGGGCCGGTGAGCTCGTGGCGTTCTATGACCAGGAGTTCGACCGAACCTTCCTGCAAGGCGACGTCAACGGCGACGGGCAGGCGGACCTGGAAGTGCTGGTCAACGGACGGTTGGACTCGAGCTTCGATTTCTTCCTCTGACGACGGCCGGTCGGCGCCGCGGTCCGGCCGCGACGCGCCGCGTCGCTTTTGAGTGGGCGGGTCCAGCTTAGGCGCATGATCGCCGCCACCTCGGCCGCCACTCACGCCCCCTCCGCCCAGGTCCCCTCCCCGTCAAGGGGAGGGTTGGCGAGAGTTACGCGTCTTCCTTCACCCGCTTCTTGCGGAAGCTGGGGTTCAGGACCGTCTTGCGCAGGCGGATGGCCTTGGGGGTGACCTCCACCAGCTCGTCCTCCTCGATGTAGGCGATGGCCTGTTCAAGGGTGGGGCGCCGAGGTGGCGTGAGGCGAACCGCTTCGTCCTTACCGGCCGAGCGGATGTTGGTGAGCTGTTTGCCCTTGAGCGGATTGACGTCGAGGTCATCGGAGCGGCTGTTCTCGCCGATGATCATTCCCTGGTAGGTCTTCTCGCCGCCGCCCACGAACATCACGCCGCGGTCCTCCAGGTTCCACAAGGCGAAAGACACAGTCTCGCCGTCCGAGTTGGAGACCAGAACGCCGTTGCGGCGGCCTTCGATCGCGCCCTTGTAGGGTTCGTAGTGGCTGAACACGCGGTTCAGCACGCCCGAGCCGCGGGTGTCCGTCAGGAACTCGCCTTGATAGCCGATCAGGGCGCGGGAGGGCGCCTGCAGGGTGATGCGGGTCTTCCCGGCGCCGGAGGGGCCCATCTCCTTCAGCTCGGCCTTCCGGGCGGAGAGCTTCTCGATGACCACGCCCGCGTAATCATCATCGACGTCGATCACGACGTCCTCGATAGGCTCCAGCCGTTCGCCGTTCTCGCCCGTCTGGAAGACCACGCGGGGGCGGCTGATGGAGACCTCGAAGCCTTCACGGCGCATGTTCTCGATCAGCACGCCCAATTGCAATTCGCCGCGGCCCGCCACCTCATAGGCGTCCTTTTCCGCGGTTTCGCTGACCTTGATGGCCACATTGGACTCCGCTTCCTTGAGCAGGCGGTCGCGGATCACACGGGACTGGACCTTGTCGCCTTCGCGGCCGGCCAGCGGGCTGTCGTTGACCGAAACGGTCATGGAGATGGTCGGCGGATCGATCGGCTGGGCGGGGAGGGCGTCGGTGCGTTCCATGGCGGACAGGGTGTCCGCGACGGTGGCCTTGGACAAACCTGCGATGGCCACGATGTCGCCCGCCTCGGCTTCCTCGATGGGCTGACGCTTGAGGCCGCGGAAGGCCAGGATCTTGGTGATGCGGCCCCGCTCGACCTCCACGCCGTCGCGGTTCAGCGCCTTGATCGACATGCCAGGGACGGCCTTGCCGGCCTCGATACGGCCGGTCAGCAAACGGCCCAGGAACGGGTCGGACTCGATCAGCACGGACAGGAGCTGGAAGGGCTCGTCCTTCTTTTCGACCGCCTTCGGCGGGGGCACGTGCTCGACGATCAGGTCGAAGATAGGGGCCAGGCTTTCGCGAGGGTCGTCCAGCGACCTGGCGGCCCAGCCGTTCTTGCCGCTGGCGTAGAGGTGGGGAAAATCGAGCTGCTCGTCCGTGGCGCCGATGGCGGCGAACAGGTCGAAGGTGTCGTTCAGCACACGGTCGGGGTCGGCGTGGGGGCGGTCGACCTTGTTCAGGACGAGAATGGGTCGGAGCCCCAGCTTCAGCGCCTTGCCCAGCACGAACTTGGTCTGGGGCATGACCCCTTCTTCCGCGTCGACCAGAAGCAGACAGCCGTCGACCATGCCCAGGATGCGCTCCACCTCGCCGCCGAAGTCGGCGTGGCCCGGGGTGTCGATGATGTTGATGCGGGTGTCGCCGGCCGCACCATGCCAGAGCACCGAGGTCGCCTTGGCCAGAATGGTGATGCCGCGCTCACGCTCCTGGTCGTTGGAGTCCATGGCGCGCTCCACCGTGGCCTCGTTGGCACGGAAGGCGCCGGACTGAGCCAGGAGCTGGTCCACGAGGGTGGTCTTGCCGTGGTCGACGTGGGCGATGATGGCGACGTTGCGTAGGTTCATTGAGGCCTGGGGCGCAGCTTGCAGGACGGTCCGGAAGGGGCCGTGGGACGGGTGCGTCGGATGGGGAACAGACGGGAATGTAAGCCGAACGGTGTGCCGCGCCAAGTCGGAGGGAGCTTCTACTCGCAAAAATTGCTGCAATGCAGCGGAATCCGGTTGTGCTGTGTTGCGCCGCACACTAGCTTGGTGTTCGCCCTTCTGGGCGTTTCCTCCCTATAAACTTCATGGCCGCGTCCTCCGGGACGCGGCCATTTTCTTGGGCGCGATCTAGGCCCCGAGCAGAGCGCTCCAATTGGTCCTGGCCATGCTGCGCAGCAGCCGGTCGAGGTCCCGCTGGAGGGGGCCGAAGCCGCCGGAGGGCTCCAGCGTGCGCTCGTCCATATAGAGGGCGCGATTGAGCTCGATCTGGACGGCGTGGCGTCCTTCCGCCGGGCGGCCGTAGCGGACGGCGGCGTAGCCGCCAGCGTAAGGGGCGTTGCGCGCGACCAGATAGCCCCGAGCCTCGAACTCCCGTTCCAGCCAGCGGACCACCGGGCCGGCGGCGCTGGAGCCGTAGCGGTCGCCAAGAACGACGTCAGGGGTGCGGCGGCCCGCGCCGGCGGCGGCGGCGGGCATGGAATGCCAGTCCAGCAGCAGGGCCGCGCCGAAGCGCTCGCAGGCGGCGGACACGGCGGAGTCCACGGCCAGGTGCCAAGGGGCGTGCACGGCGTCCAGCCGGGCGTGGGCCTCGGCGAAGGACAGCTTGCGGCGATAGATCTCCTGCCCGTCGCCCACGACCCGGGCGATGGAGCCCAGGCCCGCGGCCGCGCGGGCGCTGGCGGGGGCCAGGCGATCGGGCGGCACGTCCTCGAACATCCCCGGGTCCAGCTCCTCGGGCGCGCGGTTCAGATCGACATAGGCCCGGGCGTAGCGGGCCAGCAGGAGGGGGCCTCCCGAGCGCGGCGCCCCGCCCACCAGGGCGTCCACCCAGGCGTCTTCGGACCGGCGGATCGTCACCGCGTCCAGGTCGGACGCCGAGGTCATGGACAGGGGATAGTGACGCCCGGAGTGGGCCGACAGGTGGATCAGAGGGGTAAGCAGGGCCGGCGGGTCCACCTGGTCGAAGACGGGCTCCGGGGCCGCGGCGTCGTCCAACTCGGGGAGGGAGGCGGCGGGCTGGAGCATGGAGAAAACCATATCGGGTCTGGGGAAACGACGGCAACGTGACGGAAGCTCCGCATGCTTTATGCTCCGTTCACAATCTCGGCTTAGGCTCGTTCTCATGACCGACAGTGCGTCCCCTCCCGCCGCCCCGCCGCGCCCCATGACCCATATCCTGCTGGCCGAAGACGACGACAGTTTGCGCGGCTTCCTGGCCCGGGCGCTGGAGCGCGCCGGGCACCAGGTGCGCGTCTGCGCGGACGGCGACGAGGCGGTCGACGCCCTGGACGACGGACCTTACGACCTGCTGCTGACAGACATCGTCATGCCGGGCACGGACGGGATCGAGGTGGCGCGGATCGCCGCGGCGCGTTCACCGGGGCTGCGCATCATGTTCATCACCGGCTTTGCGGCCGTGGCGCTCTCGGCCGGAACGCGGGCTCCCGAAGGGGCCAAGGTGCTCAGCAAGCCGGTGCACCTGCGCGAGATCGTGTCGGAAGTCGAGCGGATGATCGCGGCCTGAGCCTCGGCTCACCGACGACAGGCGCAGACCCGGTTTGGGCGCAGACCCGGTTTGATTGAGACGCTCCGGACCTCTACTTAACTGAGTTGCCCCGACCGGAGGTCACGTGAGCCGAGCGCCCGCGGCCCAAACGCCCAAGCTGCTGACCGATCCCTCCGCCGTGCACCGGCTGCTGTGGATCGCAGTCGCCATGTCGGTGCTGACCAATCTGCTGGCGCTGGTCCAGCCCATGTTCATGCTGCTGGTCTACGACAACGTCCTGCCAAGCCAGAGCAGATCCACCCTTACCTACCTCCTGCTCATCGCCGTGTTCCTGATCGCGGTGGGCGCGGTCTTCAGCCATCTTCGCTCCAAGACGATGATGGACGCCGCCGCCGGCATTGACGCCCAGGCGCGCGACCGCGTGCTGCTTGGGGCGCTGGCGGAGAGCCTGCGCACGGGGCGCAATGTTCATGGACGGTTCTCCGGGGACCTGGACACGGTGCGCAACTTCCTGTCCGGCGGCGCCGCCTCCGCGCTGCTGGATCTGCCCTGGACGCCGATCTTCCTGGTGGCGTTGATCCTGCTGTCGCCGCCCCTCGCCCTGCTGGTGGCGGTGTTCGGGGCGATCGTCTTCGCGGCGGCGGTGGTCTCCGACGCCGCCGTGCGGCCCTGGCTGGAGCAGGCGGGTGAAAAGCTCGGCAAGGCGCAACAGACCGCCGGCAATATCGTGGGCGCGGCCGATGCGGTGCGCGCCATGGGCTTTGCGGGCGCGGCGCGGCGCAAGTGGGCGGGCGAAACGCTGGAGGCGGCGGCCCTGCAGCGTAAGGCGGCCGAGCGGATCAACCTTTCGGCGGAAGGGGTCAAGGCGCTGCGCATCGTGCTGCAGGTGCTGATCCTGGCCATGTCGGCGCTCTTGGTGCTGCAAGGGAAGCTGACGCCCGGCGCCATGATCGCCGGCTCCATCATCGGCGCGCGGACGCTTCAGCCCTTGGACCAGGTCAGCAACGGGTGGCGGCAGGTGGTGCTGGCGCGGATCGCCTGGCGCAAGCTGGCCTTGGCCGCGGCGGAGGCGGATCGCGAAGCCAAGGCGCGGACCACCCTGCCGCCGCCTTCCGGCGCGGTGTCCCTGGCCGATGTCAGCGTGCTCACGGTGGGACGGCCGGACCCCTTGCTGAAGCGGGTGTCTTTGGACATTCCGACGGGCGCCTTTGTGGGCGCCGTGGGGCCGTCCGGCTCGGGCAAGTCGACCATGCTCAAAGTGCTGGCGGGGGCCACGCCGCCTGCCGGGGGCTCGGTGATGTTCGACGGGGCCGACCTCGGCATGTGGCCTTTGGACGCGCTCGGGGCGCATGTGGGCTACTTCCCCCAGGCGCCGTTCCTGGTCGCGGGCACGGTGGCTGAGAACATTCGGCGCCTGGGGCCCCGCAACGACCATGCCACCATCGCCGCCGCCGATGCGGCGGGCGCCCACAAGATGATCCTCTCGCTGGCCAACGGCTACGACACGGAGGTCAGCGACGGCGGGGCGGCCCTCTCCGGCGGGCAGAGAGCGCGGATCGCGCTGGCCCGCGCCTGTTACGGCGACCCGGCCTTGTACATCCTCGACGAGCCCTTCGCGCACCTCGACACCGAGGGCGAGCGCGCGCTCTGGGTGATGATCCGCAACTTGCGCGCCCGCCGGAAAACCCTGGTGCTGGCCACGCACAAGCCCTCGCACCTCAGGGGGTTCGATTTGGTCGCGGCCCTCCAGGACGGTCGCTTGGTGCGTTTCGGGCCTACCAATGATATACTCAAGGAGTTCACGCCCAGCCTCCCGGCGGCCTGAACTTCTGGACCGAAGGCCCATGACCGTTCTGGACTTTCCTCAGCCCGCCCCGGTTCCGTCGCCGGCGGCCCCGCCGCCCGAGCCCGAAGACCAGCGGCCTCAACGCACGGGTCGGGCAGCAGTGTGGGTGGCGCTGGGGGCGCTCGCCATCTTCATGCTTTGGGCGGCGTTCGCGCCCTTGAACCGCGGCGCGGTGGCGCAGGGCCAGGTCGAGACCGCCGGCCGGCGCACCGTGGTGCAGAACCTCGAGGGCGGGGAGGTCGCGGAGATCCTGGTCAGCGAGGGCCAGACCGTGCGCAAGGGCGACCTGCTGGTGCGTCTGAACCAGGCGCCCGTGCAGTTGCAGGTGGACCGGTTCGAGCAGCGGCTGCTGGAGCTCACGGCTGAACGGGCCGTGCTCCAGGCGGAGCAGGCGGGTCTTTCCCAGCCCCTGTGGCCGGCCGACTGGCGGACCAGCACGGACCCGCAGGTCCGCTCGCTGATGAACATCTGGGGCTCGGCCTTCGCGGCCCGGCAGAACCTGCGGCAGTCGCAGAAATCGGTGCTGGCCCAGCAGATCCAGCAATTGAGCGTTCGCAGCGGCGGGCTGCGCATGCAGAGCGAAAGCGTCACCGACCAGTCCGATCTGGTCGGGGAGGAGCTGCGCGACTACCGGTCCCTCTACGAGCGGGGACTGAGCCCCAAGTCCCGCGTGCTGTCGGCGGAGCGTGCGGAAGCGCAGCTGAGGGGCCGTCAGGGCGAGATCCTGGCCCAGATCCGCTCGGACGCCGTGGAGCAGGGCGAGCTCAGGCTCAAGCAGCTTCAAGTTGACCAACAGGCGCGCGAACAGGCCTCCTCGCGGTTGTCGGAGGTGGAGGCCGAGTATTTGGAGACCGCCGATCGGTTGACCTCCGCCCGCTTGTCCTTGTCGCGGATCGACATCCGTGCGCCGCTCGCGGGGACGGTGCTGGGCCGGCCCTCAGTGACGGTGGGCGGCGTAGTGCGTCCGGGCGACCCGGTGGTGGAGATCGTGCCGGAAGGCTCGCTGGTGGTCCGCGCGGCGCTGAATCCCGCCGACGTCGATCGGGTCAATGTCGGCGCCCGGGCGACGCTGCGCTTCACCTCCTTCCCATCCGGCTCGACGCCCAGCCTGAAGGGCGAGGTGAAGTCCATTTCGCCCGACGTCATTGTCGTGGAGAACCAGCCCCCCCGCTACGACATACGGATCGAGGCGCCCCGCTCCGAACGCGAAAAGATCAAGCAGCCGGTGACGCCGGGCATGCCGGTGGAGGTGTCCATCGACGCCGGGTCGCGGACCGCCCTGCAATACTTCTTCGAGCCCCTGATGCGCAGCTATCGGCGGTCCTTCACCGAGTAGCGGGCGGGGGCCGCGGGATCGCCTTGACGCTTGCCCGCCGCCGCCGGCGGCGGTATGACGCCGCTCCCGCCCCGCCGGCTTCGGTCGGGGTCGCCCGGTCGGACGTGTAGCTCAGCGGGAGAGCACCTCGTTGACATCGAGGGGGTCACAGGTTCAATCCCTGTCACGTCCACCAGGGGCTTCGCCCCGTTTTCGCGGGGGCCACGCATCCATCTCGCGCGTTTTCCACGCCGCCGGTACACGCCCGGCGCCACGCCCTTCGAACCGCTGCCGCGCCTGAGTGCGGCGCTGGGCGGCCCGGAGATCTGGGTCAAGCGCGACGACCTGCTCGGTCTGGCGGGCGGGGGCAACAAGACGCGCAAGCTCGAGTTCCTGGTCGCCGACGCTCTGGCTCAGGGGGCCGACACCCTAGTCACCGTGGGGGCGGTGCAGTCCAATCACTGCCGTCTGACGCTCGCGGCCGCGGCCCGCGAGGGGCTGAAGTGCCGGCTGCTGCTGGAAGAGCGCGTGCCCGGCAGCTATCGGCCGGAGGCGGTGGGCAACAATCTGCTGTTCGACCTCTTGGGCGCGGAGCGGATCGAGGTCACGGGAGCCGGAACGGACCTGGCGACCCGCCTGGGCGAGATGGCCGATGCGGTGCGGGCCGAAGGCGGGCGACCCTACGTGATCCCCGGCGGCGGCTCCAATGCGCTGGGCGCCTTGGGCTATGTGGCCTGCGCGGAGGAGATGCTGGCGCAGACCTTCGACATGGGATTGGCGCTGGACGCGGTGGTGTGCGCGAGCGGGAGCGCGGGCACGCATGCGGGGCTGCTGGTCGGGCTGCTGGGCGCGGACGCCCAGATCCCGCTGGTGGGGATCAACGTCCGCCGACCCAGGGCGGAGCAGGAGGCCAACGTCCATAAGCTCGCCGTGGAGACGGCGGCCCTGCTGGGCGCTTCAGCGGAAGTTCCGCGCGCGGCGGTGACCGCCTATGACGACTGGGTCGGGCCGGGCTACTCAGTCCCCACGGAAGAGATGGTCGAGGCGGTGCGGATGCTGGCGCGGCTGGAGGGCGTGCTGCTGGATCCGGTCTATACGGGCAAGGCGGCGGCCGGGCTGATCGGCCTGGTGCGGCGAGGGGCGTTCAAGGCGGGGCAGCGTGTGCTGTTCGTGCATACAGGTGGTGCGCCCGCGCTGCACGCCTACAACACGGTTTTGGCCGATGGCGCCGGACGGGCGTAGCCGCACCGTTGGCGTGCTGGGGGGCATGGGCCCCGCTGCCACGGCCGACTTCTATGGCAAGCTGGTGGAGGCCACCACGGCGACGCGCGACCAGGACCACATCCGTGTTCTGATCGACAGCAACCCCGGCTTGCCCTGCCGACAGGCCGCCTTGGCGGGGCAGGGCCCCTCGCCCGGCCCCGCCCTGAGGGCCATGGCGCAGGCTCTCCGGGAGGCGGGCGCGGAGGTGCTGGTGATGCCGTGCAACACCGCGCATGCTTGGGCGGGGGAGGTGCGGGCGGCTACGGACCTGCCGTTCATCGACATGGTGGAGGCGACGGTCGAGGCTGCCTTGGCGGTGAGGCCCGCCCTGAGCCGGGCGGGCGTGCTGGCTGCCGGCGCGTGTCTGGACCAGCGGCTCTACCACGACGCCTTCGCCGAACGCGGGGTCGAGGTTCTCGCGCCGGAAGGGGAGACGAGAGCCGCCTTGATGGCCCTGATCGGCCGGATCAAGACGGGCGACAGAGGGGCGGAGGTCCGGGCCGCGATGGCGGACCTTGCTGGAGGTTTGGTCCAGGCCGGGGCGGAGGTGGTGATCGCCGGCTGCACGGAGGTGCCTCTGGTTCTCGACGGCGAAGGCCTGGGCGCGCCCCTGGTGAACTCCACGGACGTGCTTGTGCAACGCACCGTGGCCTTCGCTCGCCGCTGACGCGACCGCTTCAGCTCCCGCCGAGCAGGGAGGAAGTCACGAGCGGCGGAGGGCCTGGGGTGTCCCGCGCACCTTGTCAGCTGAGCCGCCAAGGACGCCCTTCCGCCGCTTCTTGCTTGTCTCCCCCACCGAGGAAGCTCGCCGAAGGGCGACAGGAGGAGATCAGTTGGACGCCTGCTTCGCCGCTGGTGTAAGGGGGCCGGCTTTCAGGGAGACGCCACGCGTGCACGCCGCTCGACCGGCTCGGTTCAACATGGCGGCGGTGCGCTCGTTCGACATCCGTGGCGTGGTGGGGCGCGACCTGGACGTGGGGGATGCGACCCTCCTGGGCGGGGCCTACGCCACGCTCGCCCGCGAGCAGGGCCTCAAGCGGATCGGGGTCGGCCGCGATGGGCGCACCAGCGGTCCGGCGTTCGAAGCGGCGCTTGTGGCGGCCCTGGTCGAGGGCGGCATGGCGGTCACGCGGATCGGCGTCGGGCCCACGCCTCAGCTCGCCTTCGCGGTGCGCACCCTGGGCCTGGATGGCGGGATCATGGTGACCGCCTCGCATAATCCGCCGCCCGAGAACGGGTTCAAGCTGCTGCTGGGAGAGCAACGCATCCATGGGGCGGCGCTGAAAGCCTTGCTCGACCGGGACGGGGCGGCGGCCCCAGGCGGGTCGGTGGAGGAGGTGTCGGTGACCGACGCCTATTTGGAGGCCCTGGCGCATTCGGCCTCGCGGCTGAGTCCGTTCAAGGTTGCCTGGGACTGCGGCAACGGCGCCACGGGTCCTATGGTGGAGCGGCTGACGCAGCGCCTGCCGGGCGAGCATGTGCTGCTCTATACCGACATCGACGGGCGCTTCCCCAACCACCACGCGGATCCGGCGGTGGAAGCCAATATGCGCGACCTGCAGCGCGCGGTGGTCAGCCACGGCTGCGACCTGGGCATCGCCTTCGACGGCGACGGGGACCGCGTGGGCGCGGTTGACGGTTCGGGCGCGGTGGTGTGGGCGGACCAGATGTTGTTGCTGCTGGCCAGCGATCTGCTGAAGGACCGGCCGGGCGCCACGGTCGTGGGCGATGTGAAATGCTCCCGGGTGCTGTTCGACGGGGTGGCCGAGCGCGGCGGGCGGGCGGTGATGGTGCCCTCGGGCTATGTGCTGGTGCGCGACGCCATGCGCCGGGAAGGGGCGCTGCTGGGCGGTGAACTCTCGGGACACGTCTTCTACAACGACGGCTGGGACGGCACGGACGACGCCATGTACGTGGCCATGCGACTGCTGCTGGCCATCACGCGGTCGGGGCGGAGCCTGGCGGAGTTCAGGAACAACCTGCCTCGGACGGTGGCCACGCCGGAGTACCGAATCCCCTTTGCCGGCGACCGGCGCGCGCTGGTCGCCGACGTGGGCGAGCGGCTGTTGGCTGCCGGCGCCGAGGTGAACACGGGCGACGGGCTCCGCGTGAACACGCCGGACGGCTGGTGGATGTTGCGGGCTTCCGGGACGGAATCGAAGCTCACCATCCGCTGCGAGTCCGGCGACGAGGACGGGCTGGAGCGGTTGATGAGCCAGGTGCGGCGGGAGCTCAGGCTCAGCGGGGTGGAGCTCGGGTAGGCTGTTCCCCACTCGCGGCCTCGGGGAGGATCGGGGTCAGCGCGGTTCGGCGGACAGGTCGGGGAACTGCTGGGGGTTGCTGGTCAGCAGCCGTATGGCTTCGCGATAGCCGTTCAGCGTGCCCACATCCACATAGCTCTGGCCGGCGCGCACGCCCAGCGCTTGGCCGCCGCGGGCCAGCCACGCATTGACCAGGGTGCCGATGTATTCGTCACCGCGGCCCTCCTCCTTCCAGAGCGCATGAAGCTCGTGGAACACGCGGCCGGGCATTTTGATGGCCCCCCAGATCCACTTGGAGCGGGGCTCGGCCGACTTGACCTGCACCTCCTCGACGCGGCCGTGATCGTCGGTGACGACCACGTCGAAGTGCTGCGGCTGGTCGACGGGGAAGAGCAGGAAGGAGAGCCTGTCGTCCGGAAGGGCGCGCAGGGCGTCCTCAGGAAACCAGATGGTGTCGGGCAGGCCAAGCGCGACCGGCTCGTCCGGGCCGATCAGCGGGGCGGCGGTGAAGACCGCGTCGCACAAGCCTGCCGGTTCGCGCTGGACCACATAGGCGAAGTCGGCCTCGCCCAGGCGCGAGCCGTAGTATCGCATGATGTCGCTCTTGTTGGGCGAAATCACGAAGCAGACCTTGCGGGCGCCGCCCAGGACCAAGCGGTCGACCAGGTATTCGCTCACGGCCTTGGGCCGCTCCACCACGCCGTCGTGGCGGCTGCCCACCGGCAGGAGTTCCTTGGAGAAGGCCAAGGGTTGGATGCGGGTGCCGCTGCCGGCCGCCGGAATGATGCCCCACATGCGCGCGCCCTCCTGAACTTCCGGCGTCCTTACGGCGCGCCGGAGGCGGAGGCAAAGGGTTCGCCCAGTTCGGCCAAGCCGGGCCAGGCGGCGTCGCGGGCGTTGATCACCGCCTGATCCGGCCCGATCGGCCAGTCGAGGCCCAGCGCCGGGTCGCTCCAAAGCAGTCCGCGTTCCGCGGCGGGGGTGTAGTAGTCCGTGACCTTGTAGAGCACCTCGCAGTCATCCGTCAGCGTCTGGAACCCGTGCGCGAAGCCCTTGGGTACGAGCAGCTGGCGCCAGTTGTCGGCCGAGAGCTCCACCGCGACGTGGCGGCCGCGGGTGGGGGAGCCGGGGCGGAGGTCGACGGCTACGTCCAGGATGGCGCCGCGGGTGACGCGCAGCAGCTTGTCTTGGGCGTGCGGGGGCAGCTGGAAGTGCAGGCCGCGCACCGTGCCTTTCTGGGGCGAGCGGGAGTGGTTGTCCTGGACGAAAACGCCGTTGAAGCCGGCTTCGGCCAGCTCGCGACGGCTGTAAGTTTCGGCGAAGGCACCGCGCGCGTCTCCAAACACCTTGGGCGTGATCAGAAGGACGTCGGGAATGGCTAGGCGGTCGATCTGGGCGGGCATGGGTGCTGTTTAACCTCGATCTCGCGGGCGCCAAGCCGGCTTGCCCCCGGCCGCGCCGCCGGGGCATGAGGGGGACCATGCATCCGTCCGCGCTTGTGATCGGTCGAACTGGCCAACTCGCCCGCGAGCTCGCGCGCGCGCCTTGCCGCTTCCAGCCGGTTTTCCTCGGACGCGAGGAGGCGGATCTGACCCGGCCGGAGGAGGCCGCCGCGGCGGTGGAGCGGACACGGCCCGCTCTGGTGGTGTTGGCGGCGGCCTATACGGCGGTGGACAGGGCGGAAAGCGAGCCGGAAACGGCGCGGCTGGCCAATACGGTGGCGCCCGGCGTGGTGGCCGAGGCATGCGCGCGAGTCGGGGCGGCGCTGGTTCACGTGTCCACGGACATGGTCTTCGATGGAGCCAAGGACGGCCCCTATGTCGAGACCGACCCTCCCGCGCCGTTGGGCGTCTACGGCCAGACCAAGCTGGACGGCGAGGGCCGGGTTCTGGGGAGCGGCGCGCGCGCAGCGGTGGTGCGGACCTCCTGGGTGTTCGGCGCATCGGGCGCCAACTTCGTGCAGCTCGTGCTCCGGCTGGCGGCGCAGGGCGGTGAGATGCGGATCGTGGGGGATCAGGTGGGGCGGCCGACCGGGGGCGGCGATCTCGCCCGGGCGGTCTGGGCCATGGGTGATCTCCTGGTGGGCGGCGAGGCCGCGGCCGAGGGCCTGTTCCATTACGCCGGCGCCGACGACGCCACCCGGTC
Source organism: Pseudomonadota bacterium (assembly GCA_019348195.1). Lineage (GTDB taxonomy): Bacteria > Pseudomonadota > Alphaproteobacteria > Caulobacterales > Caulobacteraceae > JAHWJX01. The sequence goes on from JAHWJX010000036.1 coordinate 15,818, forward strand.
GGAGCTGGCCGAGGCCATCGTGGCCGGATCCGCGGCGCGGGGCGGACCCGCCGCACGGGTGCTTCCGATCGCCACGGCCGACTACCCCACGCCCGCCAGGCGACCGCTGAACGCCCGCCTCGACTCGGGGCGGCTGAACCGCCTAGGCGTGGCTTCCCGGCCCTGGCGCCCGGTGCTGGATGAGGCGCTGGACCAACTGCTGGGCCCCCGGACGCGGGACGTCTCCTGAAGGCTTTCCCCGGCGCCCGGTGGTGCGGCTCCGCGACGCGGGCTCATCCCATCGTGCAGGGTCGGTCGGGGCGCGACGCGATCAGCGCCGTCCAAGCTGGGCCTGGGCGGAACCGCGGCTTCATTGACACGCTAGGTGCGGTTCACTAGGTCGGCGGCGCGCGCAGCTCCAGTGGGACGCGGCGCCGGCGCGCGCGATCAACTCCGCTCGGGCCTGAGCGACGCCGAACGCGGGCTTCGGCGTGAGCGGAACGGAACGGGTGTCGTCCAATGCGTAATCGCAGTCCTCTCGCCGCCGCCGTGGGCGACATCAGCGAGGGCCTCCGCCTTTCACCGGTGTGGTGGCGGCTCGGGCTGGAGCTGACCTACAATCGGTATCGACGGACCCTGCTCGGCCCCTTCTGGATCGCGGGCGCCATGCTCACTACGGGCCTCTCCCTGTCCTTCGTCTTCGGCTCGCTCTTGGGCGGAAGCTGGCGGGAGTCGATGCCGCACATCCTGGGTGGCGTGCTCTGCTGGTCCCTGGTGTCCGGCATCGTCGCCGAAGGCGCCAACACCTACATGGGGGCTGCGGGCATGATGCAGGTCCAGCGGCTTCCCTTGAGCTTCTACTCCCTCCTGTCAGCCAACCGCATCCTGATCAACTTCCTGCACCAGATCGTGGCGTTCTGGGTGGTCATGGCGCTGTTCAAGTTGCTCACCGTTCCGCACTGGACCTTGGTGCTGGCCATTCCCCTTGTGGCGCTGACCGGCTTCTTTCTTTCGATCCCCGTGGCCATGATCTCCACCCGCTACCGCGACATCGGCTTCATGATCGGCCTGTTCTTCGGCGCCCTGTTCCTGCTCACGCCGGTGTTCTGGAGCCGCGCCCAGCTTCAGCCCGACAAGCGCTGGATCGCCGACTACAATCCGTTCTCGCACCTGCTTGAGATCGTCCGTCAGCCCTTCCTGGGACAGTCTGCGCCCTTGCTGAACTGGTATGCGTCTTTCGTCACCCTGGGCGTGGCTATAGTCCTGGCGGTGACCTGCCTGGCCTTGTTCCGCAAGCGCGTGATCTTCTGGTTGTGACGGGAGCGGTATGGTGAGCACGTCCCTTGAGCTGTTCGGCGTCACGCTCGACTATCCAGTCTACAGCGTCAGCGCGAAGTCCCTGCGCTCCTCGGTGATGAACCTGGCCGTGGGCGGCCGCCTTATGAAGGACCAGAGCGACACGGCGGTGGTCCGAGCCCTGACCAACATCGCCTTCAAGATCGAGGAAGGCGACCGGCTGGCCATCATCGGGCACAACGGGGCGGGCAAGACGACCCTGTTGAAGGTGATCGCCGGCATCTACGAGCCCACCGAAGGCGTGGTGGACGTCAAGGGGCGCCTCACCTCCATGATCTCGGTGGGTCTGGGCATGGATCCCGAGGCCTCTGGGATCCAGAACATCTACAACATGGCCCTCATGCGGTTGGTCCGCAAAAGCGTGATCAAGGAGCGCATCCCCTCCATTGTGGAGTTCGCCGAGTTGGGCGCCTTCATCAATCTGCCGGTGCGGACCTATTCGGCCGGCATGGTCGCGCGGCTGAACTTCGGCGTGGCCACCGAACTGGACGCGGATATCCTGGTGCTGGATGAGTGGATGGGGGCCGGAGACGCCGCGTTCCACGACAAGGCGGCCAAACGCATGGAGCGTTTCGTGGCCAGCGCCAAGATGATCGTGGTGGGCACCCATAATCTCGGCCTGGTGCGGGACGTGTGCAACAAGGTGTGCGTGCTGGACGGCGGCCGAATGAGCTACTTCGGCCCGGTTGAAGAGTATTTCGAACGCCTCGCGGCGGCCTGAGCCCAGCCGGCCCGTGGAGGCCTCGCGCCCGCGCTCCGATCTGAAGCCCCGATCCCAGGTCCGGGAGGCGGGAGCGTCTCCGGACGGGCCGGTGTTCGAGGCCACGGGGGACGACCCCCAGATGACCTGGACGGCCACGGACGCCGACGGCCTCGGCGCTCATCCGGCGGTGCGCATCCGTGTGGGCCTGCGCGCGCTGGAAGGGCGTCTGGTCGAGCCCTGCGTTTATGTCGACTGGGGCGACGGCTGGACGGAGGAGACTCGGGTTCGGCTGCGCCCGTCGGAGGGCGGCCAATATACGGCCGTGGCGCAGAGCAATGCGGGCGCCTGCCGAAGCGTGCGGCTGGATCCTTCGGCTGCGCCCTGCCGGTTCGTGGTCACCGGGTTTTTAGTCGAGCCCTCCGGCGAGCCTAGCGAACACCTGCGGCGGCTGACGCCGCAGCGACGGGCGCTGAGGAGTGCGGTTCGGCGATTGCCCGTGCCGGTGCAGAGCCTGCTGCGCGCCGGGCGCGACCTGATCGGCGGCGATCCCAAGAAGCGCGCCGACGCGCGGCGGCGGCTGGGGCGCAGATTTCGCCTCAACATCGGTGGGACGGACCCGTGGCGCGAGGCCTGGGTGCATGGCTTCGAGGTCGCCCGGAACCTGCGCAGCCCGCACTATGCCGCGCCCTTGCTCAAGCCGCCGGTGCGGACGGCGCAGACGCCGACCCTGGTGGCCTTTCACCTGCCGCAGTTCCATCCCTTCCCCGAGAACGACGCCTGGTGGGGCAAGGGCTTCACCGAATGGACCAATGTGTCCAAGGCCACGCCTCAGTTCCGCGGGCACTATCAACCGCGGCTGCCGTCCGACCTTGGCTGGTACGACCTGCGCCTGCCGGACGTGCTGCGGGAGCAGGCGGCCTTGGCCGAGCGGGCGGGGGTGGGGGCCTTCTGTTTCCATTACTACTGGTTTGGGGGACGTCGGCTGCTGCAAGGGCCGCTGGACGCCTTTGCGGGGGACGAGAGCATCGGCCTGCCGTTCTGCTTGTGCTGGGCCAATGAGAACTGGACGCGGCGGTGGGACGGCAAGGAGAGCGAGCTGCTGATGACGCAGCAGCACTCGCCGGAGGACGACCGCGCGGTGCTGGACGACCTGGGGCGGTACATGCGCCATCCGCGCTATCTGCGGGTGGGGGGGCGGCCGGTGCTGGTGGTCTACCGGCCGGACATCCTGCCGGACGCGGCGGCCACAACCGCGCGATGGCGCGAGCGTGCGCGGCGGACGGGGTTGGGCGAGTTGTTCCTGCTCTGCTCCAACGCCTTCGGGTTCGGCGACTATGCCGGCTTCGGGTTCGACGGCCTGGTGGAGTTCCCGCCCCACGCCATCAGCACGGGCGAGATCACCGAGGATGTGGAACCGCTGAACGCCCAGCCCGGCGGGCGAGTCTACCACTATCCCACGGTGGCCGACGCTCAGATCGCCGAGCTGCGCGAGCGCGAGGACCCCCGGTTCCTGCCGGGCGTGATGCCCTCATGGGACAACGAAGCGCGGCGGCCGGGCCGGGGACACGCTTTTCACGAGGCCGCGCCGGAGCCTTACTGGCGCTGGTTGTCGGAGGCTCTGGCGACCTCGCGGCGGCTCGCGCCGCCCGACGAGCGGCTGGTGTTCATCAACGCCTGGAACGAATGGGCGGAGGGCGCCTATCTCGAGCCGGACCGCTGGTTCGGACACGGCTTCCTGCAGGCCACGCATGCGGCGGTGCAGAGCCAGGCGCCGCGGCTGCCGCTGGACCATCCCTTGCTGACGAAGTCGCAGGAGAACTTTCGCAAACAGACGCAAGTCGCGGCCATTGTTCATGTTTTCTATCCAGAGCTCATCGACTGGTTCGGCGAACGGCTCGGTGGGCGCGACGATCTCGACCTGCTGGTGACCGTTCCGGACCTGTGGTCCGAGGCGGAGCTGGCTCGCTTGGCCGCCGCCCTGCCCGGGGCGCGGCTGCAGGCCGTCGAGAACCGCGGACGGGACATCCTGCCCTTCATGGCCGGGCTCAGGACCGCTCTCGCCCTGGGTCATCCCTTGTTCGTGAAGCTGCATTCCAAGCGCTCGCCGCACACGGCGGACGGAGACGAGTGGCGCGACCGCCTGGTCACCGAAGCGATCGGAGACGGCGCGGCCGATCGCGCGCGGGCGAGCTTCGCAACCGACTCCCAGCTTGGAATGCTGGCGGCTGCAGAGGCGAGGATGACCCTGAGCGCGCCCGGTGTGATGCACAACAACACGGAAACCATGACCCGGCTGGCCCGCATGCTGGACGCCCGCTTCGACGAGTCCACCGAGTTCGCGGCCGGCTCCATGTTCTGGGGGCGCACGGCGGCTTACGCCCGCCTGGCCGACCTCACGGCGGAGCGGCTGGCTGTGGAGCCCGAACTCGGCCGCATCGACGGCACGGTGGCGCACGGGTTGGAGCGGCTCATGGGGGCGGTGGCGCAAGCCTCAGGCTATCGGGTCAGCTTCCAACTCTGAGGCCGCGGGTTCGCGTCCTAGCTCACCTGGCCGTCGCCCTGGCCAACTTTCCGGAGAGGCTCGGAGCGTTGAGCAGGACGTTTTCGCGTTTGCGCCGCCGAGCGTCCAGGTCCACCGTCCGACCCTCCGTTTCCGCCAGCACGCGGCGGTAGAGGGCGGCCACATCGCGGGCCTGGTCCGCGGCGGTGCGAAGCTGGGGACGCACCGCGGGAGAGGTCAGGTAGGTTGCAGGTTGGGCGTCGATGGCGCGCAGTGCGTCGAGCAGGCCCTCCACGGTGGAGACGTCGATCACGAAGCCGTTGACGCCGGGGGTTATGTCCTCACCCATCGCGCCGCGGTCGCTCGCGACCACCCAGCAGCCCGCCTGGAGCGCCTCGCGGGCCACCAGTCCGAAGGACTCCGGCCAGATGGAGGGGGCCAGCAGGACGTCGGTCTCGGCGTACAGTTCGTGCACCCGTTGCTGGGGCAGCTTCCCGATGATGCGCACGGGGGTGCCGCCCCAGAGCTGGCGCTCCACGGAGCCGCCCGCGCGGGCGTGGTCGATCACGGTAAGCTCCAGGTTGCGGAAGTCGGCGCCTTTCAGAGCCGCCTGCACCAGGTGAAAGCCCTTGTGCTTGGTGGTGTTGCCCACATGCGCCAGCCGCACGCGCCCGGAGCTGGACGGGCGGCGCTGGACCTCCGGCGCCGGCGGCACGCCGTTGGGCACGCCGATCGCCCGGTCGAAGCCGCAGCCGCGATGCATGCGGGCGAAGGTCTCCGAAACGCCGAGCACGGCTTCAGCGCCGCCCAAGGCCTGCGTCAGCACCCGCCGGCGCTCGATGGATTGAGCCAGGGACACACCAGAGGGAGGATCGCGCGGGAAATCCTCGCAGGGCTGGCGCACCCGGCCCTTCTCGTCCACCAGGAAGTGATAGTCGGACAGCCACCAAGCGTCATGGGTGGTCACCAGATAGGGGAGGCCGGCCTCACGGCAGGCCTGAACCACCGAGGCGGTGAGCCGCTGGGCGGCGTGGAAGTGGACCAGGTCCGGTCGCCAGGTCTCGAGAATGTCGGCGAACTTGTCGCCGACGTGCTCGTTCTCCGGCCGCCAATCCATATTGGGCTCTAACGGCGTGCTGATCCGCTGCACGGGCACACCTCGGTAGTCGTCGACGCGGAGTCGGTGTGGGAGCGGCACGTCGTGATCGGTGGTCACCACGGCGAAGTCGAAC
>JAHWJX010000037.1 GCA_019348195.1 Pseudomonadota bacterium
GCCGCGCACGAGGCGAGCTCGAGCCGACGTCGGGAAAACCGCGCCGTTGCTGCACTTCACGACCTCGGGTGCCCCACGCGAGGGGTTCTGCTGCGCGACTAAATGTCGGAGTCGAGCGCTTCAGAAAAGATTGTCTGGTTCAAGACTGACTTGTCTCGGTCCACCTTGGGCAGGTCCGCCGGCGACAGGTTCACCACAATGGTCTTGCCGGGCATGGCCAGCCCCAGCCCGGCGAACGCGCCGCGAACCCTTTCGCGGCTTTCCGCCACCGCCTTGTCCGCCAACCCCACCACGGCGAACCGCGGCTGGACGGCGCCCATCAACTGGACTTCGACGTCCACCCGCCGGGGCTCGACCCCTTCGAACGCCACCGTGACCACCCGCGCGACCATGCCGCCCTCCGGTTGAGCTACTTATCCACACGCTAACCCAGACGAGCGGAGCAGAACAAGAACAGGTCGGGAACGCAAGCGGTAAGGTTAACCCATCTGAAAGGAAGATGGTCGGAGGCGCCGACAGGTCACCTCCCCGTGGACGGAGCGCTTCGGATGGCCTCGATCCGATCCCAGAGGGCCGTGGCCGCGTCCGCCCCACCGAAGCGCTTCAGCTGCTGGGCGCCCGTGGGCGAGGTGACGTTCACTTCCGTCAGCATGCCCCCGATCACGTCGATGCCCACGAACAAAAGCCCGCGGCGCTTCAGCTCCGGCCCGATCGCCGCGCAGATTTCGCGGTCCCGTGCATCCAGCTCCACCGGCTCGGCGCGACCGCCCACGGCCATGTTGGAGCGGATCTGGCCTGCCGCGGGCACGCGGTTGATGCCGCCCACCGGTTCGCCGTCGATCAGCAGGATGCGTTTGTCGCCCTGGGTCACGGCCGGCAGAAAGGATTGGGCGATCACCGGTTCGCGGCCGAGCTGCCCGTGCAGCTCCAGCAAGGCGTCCAGGTTGGGATCGTCGGCCTTGACCCGGGCCACGCCCGAGCCCGCGCCGAAATAGAGCGGCTTGAGCACGATGTCCCCGTGCCGGGCGCGGAAGTCGGCGATGGCGAGCGGATCGCGGGAAACCAGCGTCGGGGGGGTCAGCTCCGGATACCCCAGGACGAACAGCTTCTCGGGCGCGTTTCGGACGGAGGCGGGATCATTCACCACCAGGGTGTGGGGCTGAATCCGCTCAAGAAGGTGCGTCGCCGTGATGTAGGCGAGATCGAAGGGCGGATCCTGGCGCATCAGGATCACATCCATCCTCCCCAGGTCGACGCGTTCTTCAGGGCCGAAATCGGCATGCTCGCCCTGGACGGGACGGATACGGACGGAGCGGGCCCGCGCGAACAGCCGCACAGCCGCGCCATCGGCCTCCAGCGCCAAGCGCTCCGGTCCGTAGACCCACAAACGGTGGCCCCGGTTCTGGGCCTCCATGGCCATCATGAAGGTGGTGTCGGCGTCGACCTTCACCGCCTCCAGCGGATCCATCTGGAGGGCTACGGCGAGACTTCGGGCTTGGGGCATCAGTTCAACTTGAGACGGAGGCGGTGGCGGGCGGGCCCGGCGGGCGCGCCGCCCAGCTCCGCGGCGCGGGAAAAGGCGTCCATGGCCCCGTTCAGCGCGCCTTGCGCCTCGCGCGCCGCGGCCACATCGATCCAGGGACGGTGATCGGCCGGGTCCAGCAGGGCGCGCCGAATGGCGGTCCGCTCCGCACGGGCGTAGTCGCCGGCGTGCCAGGCTCGCGCATAGACATTGTTTTGCAAGCGGATCAGCACGCGCCGATCCGGGATGGGGTTCATCAGCGTCTCGAGATCGTCCGCCGCACCGGGCGTGAGCCCCGCGTGCAGCGCCCGGCGCACCAGTTCGGAGGGCATCACCACGCGCCCGCCCGCGAAGGGGTCCACCGCCAGAGGTCCTTCCTCGTGCTCCAGGCGGAGCAGGAAGTGGGCCGGGAAGTCCGCCCCCTGCAGGTCCAGACCGCAAGCCCGAGCCGCCGTCAGGAACACCACGCCCAGCGCCACCGGCAGGCCTTTGCGGCGCTGGCACACGCTGATCATGTCCGCATTGGCCAAGTCGTCGTAGTTCAGCACGTCGCCTGTGAAATCGAGATCGCCGCAAAGCGCGTCCGCCAGCGCTTCGTCGCAGGGCTGGCGCTCCAGACGGCGCGACAGCCGGTCGGCCGCTTCCGCCACCACGGCGCGAGCTCCCGCGCAGTCGCGCGCGGGGTCGTCGTGCTGGGCGCAGAGCAGGGCCGCGTCCCACAGCACGAACTCGGCCTCGGAACGGCGCCCCAGGGCCTCCAACGCCGTTTCCGCTTCTCCACGCGTCATGCTCAAGGCGTAAACCCCTGGCCCGTCACATCAACCCATGCGTCCGCAATGTGGCACGGACGCGCGCCGGGCGCGAGAGCGAACAGGTCCAGGCGGATGCGACGCCCGTGGAGCGCCCGCCTGGACCCCGCCACCGCCGTGGCCGCGCGGATCAGGCGGCGGCGCTGGTCCAGCGAAACGGCCAGGCGGGCCTCTTCCAGGGTCCGGCGGCGTTTCACCTCCACCACGGCAAGCACGGGGCCGCGCAGCGCCAAGAGGTCGATCTCGCCATGGGGCGTGCGCAGCCGGAAGCCCAGGATGCGATAGCCCTTGGCCATCAGCCAGAGCGCCGCCAGCACTTCTGCGCCCCTGCCCGAGCGGCGCGCGGCGGCGCCGCGGCGAACCCTGGCGGCCGCCGGCCTCACTCCTCGACCTTCATGGCCAGGGCGCGACGGTACAGGTCCCGGCGCGGCAGGTTGAGCGCACGGGCCACCTCGCCCGCGGCCTCGCCCGGCGACAACCGCCCCAGAGCTTCGCGCAGGGCCGCATCGGCGGCCGCCGGTTCCGCACTCGGTTCGCCGGGAGCGGCCAGGACCACGATCTCGCCCTTGATCGTCTCAAAGCGCGGATCGGCCGCCAAGTCAGGGAGGGGTCCCCGCACGCAGCTTTCATAGAGCTTGGTCAGTTCGCGCGCGACGGCGGCCTCCCGCGCGCCCAGCACCTCGGCCATGTCGCGCAAGAGGTCGGGCAGGCGCGGCCCGCTCTCGAACAGCACCAGGGTGGCCCGAACCGCGGTCAACTCCTCCAGGGCCCGGCGACGGGCGACCGACTTGGGCGGCAGGAAACCTGCGAACAGGAAGCGGTCGGTGGGCAGGCCGGCTACGGTCAGGGCCGCCAGCACCGCGGAGGGACCCGGCACCGCGAAGACGGGGTGACCGGCCGCGGCGGCCTCCCGCACCAGTTTGAAACCAGGGTCGGAGATGAGCGGCGTGCCGGCTTCGGACACAAGCGCCACGCCTTCCCCCGCCGCCAGCGCGGCCATGACTCGGGGGCGGGCCGCCTCGCCGTTGTGGTCGTGATAGGCCTCCAGCCGGTTCTTCAGACCAAAGGCGGACAGCAGTTTGGCCGCGGTGCGCGTATCCTCGGCGAAGACCCGATCCGCGGCGGCCAGGGTGTCCAGCGCCCGCAGGGTGATGTCGCGCAGATTGCCGATCGGCGTGGAGACGATGTGGAGGCCCGGCTGCAGCGGCTTGGCCTCGGTCAGCTCGAAATTGGGCCGCTGGGCGGGCATCAGGCCGCGAGCTCCGCGCAAAGGCGGTCCAGCACAAGGCGGCCCCGCGGCGTCGCTGTGAGGCGCCCGTCGCGGACCTGGACCAGGCGCCGGCGGCTCAGCCCTCGCAGCACCCCCGCGTTGAGCGGCAGGCGGGAGAGTTCGTCCAGGGGTGCGCCCTCAACCGTCCGCAGGCCCAGGATCAGCCGCTCCAGCGCGGTGTCGCGGGCGTCCAGCGCCTCCAGCGCCTCGAAACCTGAGCCGCTCTCCCCCACGGAACGGAGGTAGTCGGCAGGCCGCCTCCGGCCCATGCCGGAGTGGCGTACGCCCTCCACCGTGAGCCGCGCGTGCGCGCCGGGGCCGGCCGCCGCATAGTCCTCGCCGCGCCCGTAGACGAGGTTGTGGCGCGAGCGAGCCGCCTCGCCCCGGGCGTGGTTCGAAATCTCATAGGCGTCGAAACCGGAGCGGCCCAGGCGGTCCTGGGTGAGCTGGTAAAGGTCGGCCGCTCGGTCAGGGTCGGCCGGGCTCCAGATCCCCCGCCCGACCGCCCGGTGAAAGGCCGTCCCAGGCTCGACGCCCAGCTGATAGGCCGAGACATGTTCGGGGGCGAGCTCAGCCAGCGCGGCCTCCAACCGGGCGCCCCAGAGCTGCGGCGTCTGCTCCGGCAGGGCGTAGATCAGATCCACCGAGAGCCGCGGAAAGGCCGCGTGGCCCAGCGCCACCGCCCGGCGCGCCGCGCCCGCGTCATGGTTGCGGCCCAGGAACTGCAACTCGGCGTCATCCAGCGACTGAACTCCCAGCGAAAGGCGGTTCACCCCTGCCGCGGCGAAGGCCTTGAACCGCTCCGCTTCGGCGTCGGTGGGATTGGCCTCCAGCGTGACCTCGAGGCGCGCCGCCGGAGTCCAGAGCCGGCGCGCGGTCTCCACCAGCTCCGCGGCCCATTCCGGCCGCATCAGGGACGGGGTGCCGCCGCCCAGGAAGACGGACACCAGCGTCCGCGGCCCGGTCAGGCGCGCCTGGTTCTCCAGATCGGCCACCATGGCGCGCACCAGCGACGCCTGCTCCTCCACCTGTCCCCGGTCGCGGCGGACGTTGAAGTCGCAATAGGGACAGATGCGGGCGCAGTACGGCCAGTGCAGGTAAACGCCGATCGGCGGCGGCGCGCTCAAAACAATGCGGCCTTCAGCTTGGAGAAGGCCGCGGCCCGGTGGCCGACCGCGTGTTTCACGTCAGGATCCATCTCGCCGAAGGTGAGCTCCGCGTCCGGCAAGCGGAAGATGGGGTCGTAACCGAAGCCGCGCCCGCCCCGCCCGGGAAACACCAGCTCGCCATCGACCCGCCCCTCCACCGCCACGCAGGCCCCCGCGGGCCAGGCGACCGCAAGCGCGCAGGTGAACCAGGCCGAACGGTCGGGGGCGGCCAGGGCCCGCCACTCCGCCTCCACCCGCGCCATGGCCGCAGCGAAGTCCTTGAACTCCCCCGCCCAGCGCGCCGACAGCACGCCGGGCGCCCCGCCCAGCGCCGCCACGGACAGGCCGCTGTCGTCGGCCAACGCCACGGCGCCGGAAGCGGCGGCAGCCGCCCGCGCCTTGAGCACGGCGTTGCCCACGAAGGTGGCCTCCGTCTCCTCCGGCTCCGGCAACCCGAGCTCGCCCGCCGTCACGATCTCGAACCGCCCGTCCAGCAGGGCCGCGATCTCACGCGCCTTGCCCGGATTGTGGGTGGCGAGCAGCAGGCGGGTCACGCCGGACAGGGTCAGGGCCATGGGGCTGCATTACAGCCCTGTAGGACATTACGGAAGCTTCATGCCGTTAAACGATATGTAACTAGGCTTGGCCATAAGGCGGGCGTATCCATTGCTGGCGAAGACGGAACGACGGACCCCGGCGAAACCGCTTCTAAATCAAATCTCAACCGCACTGCTGCAGTGCAGCATTCAAAGGAGAACTTCCATGACCAATTCTCTCAGCAACACGCTCGACCGCTTCGCCGCTCCCGTCATCCTCGCCATCATGGTGGCCGGCCTGCCGCTGGGCGGCGTCATGTTCGTCCTCAACTCCGGCGTTCTCTGAAGGTGAGCCTCCGGGCCGGAGCGGCGGCCGGCGCCTCCTGTATGGGCGCCGGTCGCGACACGGCCTAGAACCAAGGTCATGCTTCGCGCGCTCGGCCCCGGATCGGTCTCCAGCGTCCTCAAGGCGGCCCTGGACGCGGCCAATGTGATCGTCTGGATCGGCTTGATCTTCTTCAGCCTGGTCTTCCTGAGCACCTTGATCGCCCAGCCCTTTCTCTACGGCGAGGCCGGCGACGCCCTGCTCAGCCAGATCCAGGTGGAGGACGCCGGCTCGGCCCCGCCGGAAGGCGACGGAAACCGGATCACCGTCAATAACAGCGAACTCACGCGGGACCAGGTGGTGGCGTTGCTTCGTGGCCCGGCCATCCCCGTCGGTTGCGCCTTTCTGATCGCCTATCTCGGCGCCCTGGCCGCAATCACGGGACGGCTCCGCCGGGTATTCGTGACCCTGACGCGGGGCGACCCCTTTCACCCCGAGAACACCCGGCGCCTTCGCTGGATCGGCTTCTGCCTGGGCGCGCTCGAGCTGTTGAACCAGCTCGCGCCCGACGTCGTCTTCGTGCTGCTGCCCGACGGGGTGGGCGAGCGCGATTTGGGTCTGAATTTCAACTTCACCGCCTGGTTCTCGGTCGCAGTGGTGTTCGTGCTGGCCGAGGTGTTCCGCGAAGGCGCGCGGCTGCGGCGCGAGGCGGAGCTGACCATCTGATGCCGATCCGCGTGAGGCTGGACCGGATGCTGGTGGAACGGCGGATGAGCCTGACGGAGCTGGCCGACCGGGTGGGGGTGACCCTGGCCAATCTGTCCATCCTCAAGACGGGCAAGGCGCGCGCGATCCGCTTCTCGACGCTGGACGCGCTCTGCCGTGCGTTGGACTGCCAGCCCGGCGACCTGCTGGTGTTCGAGCCGGGGCCGCCGGACTCGGACGAGGCGGACGCATCAGACGGCTTGGAAGCTGAGGGGAGCGCCCCAGAAGGCCTCCGCCAGCGCGTGCTGGGCGCCCGGCGTCCCGGTCGTCAGAAAGGTCCGTAGCCCCGAACCGCCGGTCGCATAGTCCGGGCGGCGCTGGAGATAGCGGGCCAGGGCGTCGGCCGTCGCCCCGGGCTGATGGATCAAGGGTGTGCCGGGCGGCAGGGCGTCGGTGAACAGGTCGGCCGTGATCTCGTAATGGGTGCAGCCCAGGATGGCCCGGTCCGGCGCCCGGCCGATGCGGCGGGTCAGGGCCTCCACATGCCGATCCACCAAGGCCTTGAGCTCGGCCCGCGGCGCGCCGGACTCGATCAAGCCGGCCAGGCTGACGCAGGGCTCCGAAAAGGCGGCCACGTCCGTACGGCGCTTGTCGATCTCGATCTCATAGACGCGGCTGGCGGCGGTGGCGCGGGTGCAGAAGACGCCGATGACGTCCAGCTGCTCCAGCTTCTCGCCTCGGGGCGGCGGGTTCTGCTCCCATTGCACGCCGGTGGCCGCCTCGATGGTGGGCACGATGATGCCCAGGACGTTGACCGGCCGGCCTAGCCGCGTGCGCTCCCCGGGCAGCCAGTCCTGCTGCAGCTGGCGGAGCGCGATGGCGCTGGCGGTGTTGCAGGCCAGGACCACCAGGTCGCAGCCGCGTGCGAAGAGCGTCCCGCAGCCCGCGCGGGTCAGCTCCACGATCTCCGGGCCGGCGCGGGGGCCATAGGGGGCGTGCGCCTGGTCGCCCAGATAGACGAAGTCGGTCTGCGGAAACCGGTCCACCAGGGCGTGGTGGACGGACAGCCCGCCGATGCCGGAGTCGAAAACGCCGATGGCCATGGCGGGGGCTTAGCTCGGTTCGGCGAAACGGCGGAAGTCCTGGGCCAGGCGGCCGTAGGTTTCCCGCTTGAAGGGGACCACCGACACCAGCGCGTCCTCCAGGGTGGCCCAGCGCCAGGCGTCGAACTCGACGGGCGGCACGGCCGCCAGGTCGATCTCGGAGTCCTCGCCCATGAAGCGCATGGCGAACCAGGTCTGGCTCTGGCCGCGAAAGCCGCGGGTGTCCGGGCGCGCCAGGACCTCGGGCGGGAAATCATAGGTGATGGGCTCGCGCGTTCGGTCCAGCACCTGGACCGAACGGACCCCCGTCTCCTCGTGCAGCTCGCGGCGGGCGGCCGTTTCCAGGTCCTCGCCCGGATCCACGCCTCCCTGCGGGAACTGCCAGTTGAAGGGTCCCCGGGTTCCCGCGCGCCGCCCCAGCCAGACCTGGCCGGAGCGGGAGAAGAGCACGATCCCGACATTGGGACGAGGGGTGGGGCGGTTCACCCGCGGGTCATGGCCGATGCCGGAGCGAGTTGGAAGCCACGCGCTGACAGGCCCTCCGCCCATCGCGCCACCTGCTGCAGAGTGAGCGGATAGGCGAAGCCGGAGCCCAGGGCATGGCCGCGGTCGCGGGCCGTAGTCTCGAGCCCGGCCAGTTCGCGGCTGATGCTCTCGGGCGAGAGCTGGTCGTCCAGCACGCGGTCGGCCGAGGCGCGGGGAAGGCCCGCGGCCGCCTGGCTGCTCCGCACTTGGCCGTCGTCCAAGAAGGCCAGGCCGCGCTTCTTGACCGTGCCGGCGAAGACGCCCACGCCCGCATCGGAGGCCAGGAACCGGCCGCCCAGATAGTTGGTCACGCCGAAATAGCCCTGGGCGCGCGACAGCAGCCAGTCCATCCTCTTGCCCAGATCGGCCGGCTCCGCCTGGGCCAGCAAGGTGTAAGGGCCGGGGTCGTTGGCCGGATAATCCATGGGCTCCATGGGGATCTCCAGCAGCACCTCATGACCGTTGGCCCGCGCCAGGTCGATCCAGCCCTGCAGGCCGTCCGCATAGGGGACGAAGGAGAGGGTGACTTCGGGCGGCAGGGTCTCGATCGCGGAGCGGGTGGCGGCGGCGTTCAGGCCTAGTCCGCCGATCACCAGCGAAACCTTGGGCTTGCCGTTGTCCTGGAAGGGGCGGGCGTAGGCCTGGGCCGGGGTGCGCCCGTCGGAGCCGATGATGGGCAGAGGCCCTTCGGGCCCCTGGGCGGACAGGCCGGCCAGGGGCGCGGCGGCCAGGGGGTTGGAGGCGAACACCCGACGTGGACCGGCGTGTTCGGGTTCGGCCGAACCCAGGATGCGCCCGCCGCCGGGCAGGGTGATCACCGCCGAAGCGGCGGCGGTGGGAATGGGTTGAGCGTCCAGGGGCTGCACGCCCGCCATGCCTACGTCGGCGCCCAGCGTCAGGGTGTCGAGGGTCACCCCCGGCTCAGGCGCTTCGGGCGGGAGGCTGTCACGCCAGCCGGTCGGCAAGGCGGGCGCGCCCGGCCCCTGCAGCGGGATGCGGACGCTAGGCGCGCCGGCCGCCGGGTCGCCCGCCACCGAAATGCCGATCACGGCGCAGATGGCGATTAGGGAGACCGCGCCGGATCCGGCCACGGCCGGTTTCTTCAGGGCGGCGCGCAGATCGGGCGTCGCGCGCTGCGGCGCGGCGATCCCGATGCGGGCCAGCGATGGCTTGCGGCGAAGGATTGGGAGCATGTCCGGACCGTGCCCGAACAGGGTTAAGGTTGGGGAAACACCGGCGGAGCTCGCCCCCCTGCGGGAGCCGGGAGCGGCGGGCCGAGGCGGCCCGAACAGGAACGCCCGCTCGCGATCCGGTTCCGACTCCGGCCCGCCGCTCAAAACTCCTCCCCTGCTTGCAGCGGGGAGGAGACTGGTCGGATCAGTTGCGCTTTTGCGCGGGGGCGGGCTTTACCGCGGTCGTGACCGGAGCCTTGGCCCCGGCGACCTTGAGCGTCGGCAGCTTGGGTACGGCCCGCACCGAACCGTACTTCAAGACGTCTACGGCGCGGACGAGCTGGAAGTCGGCGTCCTTGGCTTTCGCATCGAAGGTGGACGGCGGGATCTCGGCCGGGTCGTGAGCCTCGCGGCGCGCCTTGCCGGCCTCGGCGTCCAGGGCGTTGCGATAGCTGGCCTCGCCACGTGCCGAAAGTCGGGCGACCTGCTTGGCCTCGCGCTCGTCGCGGGCGACCTCCAGATCCGGCTCGATGCCGGTGCGCTGGATGGAGCGGCCCGAGGGCGTGAAGTAGCGGTCGGTGGTCAGCTTCAGCGCCCCGTCCAGCCCGTTGCGGAGCGGGATCACGGTTTGCACCGAACCCTTGCCGAAGGTGGTCAGTCCCACCACCGACGCGCGCTTGCGGTCCTGCAGAGCGCCCGCCACGATCTCCGACGCCGAGGCTGAACCGTAGTTGACCAGGACCACCACGGGCTTGCCGCCCGTCAGGTCGCCCGGCTTGGCGTTGTAGCGCACGATGTCGCGGGGGTCGCGGCCGCGCTGGCTCACCACCTCGCCGCCGTCCAGGAAGACGTCGGCCACGTCGACCGACTCGTCGAGCAGCCCGCCGGGGTTGTTGCGCAGATCCAGCACAAAGCCCTTGAGGTCCGGACGTTGCCGCAGCAGGTCGCGCACCGCCTGGGCCGTCTTCTCCCCGGCGTCCTCGTTGAACTGGGTCAGGCGGATGACGCCGTAGTCGCCTTCCATCCGGGCCTTGACGATCTTCACCTGGATGACCTCACGGACCAGGGTCAGGTCCATCGGCTCCTCCTCGCCGTCGCGGGCGATGGTGAGCTTGATCTTGGCGCCCGGCGCCCCGCGCATGGATTTGACCGCCTCGGTCAGGTTCATGCCCACGATGGACTGGTCGTCGATGGCGGTGATGTAGTCGCCGGCCTTGATCCCCGCGCGGCCGGCCGGAGTGTCGTCCATGGGCGCGATCACCTTGACCAGACCCTCCTCGGCCGTGACCTCCAGGCCCAGGCCGCCGTATTCGCCGCGCGAGCTCTCGCGGAGCTCGTCAAAGGCTTCGAGGTTCAAGTAGCCGCTGTGGGGATCCAGCGAGGTCAGCATGCCGTCGATGGCGGACTCGATCAGCTTCTTGTCGTCCACCTTCACCACGTAGTTGTTCTGCACGGTGGACAGCACGTCCCCGAACAGCTCGAGCATGCGGTAGGTTTCGGCGTCG
Organism: Pseudomonadota bacterium; assembly: GCA_019348195.1. Lineage (GTDB taxonomy): Bacteria > Pseudomonadota > Alphaproteobacteria > Caulobacterales > Caulobacteraceae > JAHWJX01. The sequence goes on from JAHWJX010000037.1 coordinate 10,621, forward strand.
CCGGGCCGAGCCCAGGCCTGCTGGTTCACCAGAGCCATGCCTCCGGCCCCCAGGGCGAAGCAGGAGGCTCCGGTCAGGATCAACTTCCGCATGGGATCTCCAGTGGCCCAGTGGAGGGCCGATGACAGCAACCGCGACATCGCAACAACTTTACCAGCACTCATCCGCCTGCGCCCCTTAGACGACCTGCGGCCAACCAACGCGCCGGATCGACCGGCTCGCCGCCTTCCCGAACCTCCAGATAGAGCTCGGAGGAGCCCCCGCCGGCCATGCGGCCGATGGGCTCTCCCGCCAGGACGGTCCGCCCGGCGCCGGCGGCCGCCTGATCCATCCCGGAAAGCACGAGATGGAAGCGCTCGGAAGGTGTCAAGATCACGACGAGCCCATAGCCTTTCAAGGGTCCCACATAGTCGACGCGGGCGGTCGCCGGCGCGAGCACCTCGGCCGAGCGGGCGGTGCGCCAGGTGAGCCCCGACGCACGCCCTCCGACGACCCCCGAAAGCTCCGTCGGCCGTTGTCCGAAGCGGCGCACCAGCGCTCCCTCGACCGGAGGACGGAGTGCGAGCGCGGGCGGCAACTGGGGGGTGCGGCTGGCGACCTGCAGTCCGCCCACCAGTTCATTCAGCGATCCGGACTGGGCGAGCGCGCGGGCGCGCGCCTCGGCTTCCGCCACCCCCGGCAGGCTTCGCTCCAAGCCGGCCTGCTGCAGTTGCAGCCCGTCGATGTCCGCCCGGCGCTCCGCAAGTTCGGACTCGGCCACCATGAGGCTCTCGTTGGCCAGCAGCAGGTCGCGGCGCAGCCGCCGAAGCGCCTCCGCCCGCCGGCTCAGCGCCCGCCCGCGCGCGCCGAGCTCAGGCGCCACCGTCTTCATCAGCACCGCCGCGCGGGCCGCGTCCCGCGCCCGGCCGGCATGAACGAATAGCGGCGGGGGCGGATCGCGCTGATACAGCTGCAGCGCCCCCAGAAGGCGGGCCAGCCGCACCCGGTTGCCGCCCATCTCGGCCCGGAGCGCGTTCTCCCGCGCGTCCAGCAATCGCAAGCGGGCGCGGCGCACGGCCGCCTCGTTCTCGCCCCCCGCCTGGGCGCGCCCCAGCCGCACGAGTTCGGCGCGGACGTCGGCCAGTTCGCGGTCCAGCCGCGCAGTCTCCGCACTCGGAGCCGGCGGCCGCTGGGCCCCTCGGAGCCCGGCCGCCGCCGATCCGCCGGCGACGGCCAGGATGGTCAGGCTGAGAAGGGCTTGGCGGAGCATGGAAGCGCCTGAATTACCACAGCACAGAGCCTTATGCTGTGCTCTTCCGGTGACTGAGGCCGGGAAGCCACGGAGTCCCAACGGCCGCCAGGCTCGTCCGGCGCCTAGCCCAAGAGGCTCCAGACGGACCCCGCCGCCACGGCGGCCGCCAGCGCCGCTACGGCGAAGTAGAGGGCCGGGCGGCGGGGCGTCCGAGGATGTCGCTCCCGAGCCGCCAACCCATCCCTCACCGCATCGTCGGGATGACGAAGCTCGAGTCCTGGTGGCCGCCCTCGAGCGCGGTCTCGGGGAAGCGCTGCGTCACCGTCTTGGTCTTGGTCCAGAAGCGGACGCCTTCCATCCCATGCTGGTTGATGTCGCCGAACCCCGACCGCTTCCAACCGCCGAAGCTGTGGTAGGCCACCGGCACCGGAATCGGCACATTGATCCCCACCATGCCGACCTCCACCCGCGCGGCGAAGTCCCGCGCCGCACGGCCGTCTCGCGTGAAGATGGCCACGCCGTTGCCGTATTGGTGCTTGGTCGGCAGCGAGAGCGCCTCCTCGAAGTCCGCCGCCCGCACGATCTGCAGCACCGGCCCGAAGATCTCCTCCTGGTAGGAGCGCATCTCCGGCTTCACCCGATCCAACAGCGTGGGCCCGATGAAGAACCCCTTCTCCGAGCCCTGCAGGCTGAAGTTCCGGCCGTCGACCACCAGCTCCGAGCCTTCCTCCACGGCCGTGTCGATCCAACCCACCACGCGGTCGCGATGCTGCTGCGTCACCACCGGCCCGTATTGCGCCTCCGGGTCGGTGGAATGGCCGACCTTCAAGGTTTCGATCTCCGAAACCAGCCGCTCGCGAAGTTCGTCCGCCGTGCGCTGGCCGACCGGCACCACGACCGGCAGCGCCATGCATCGCTCCCCCGCCGAGCCGTAGGCGGCGCCCACCAGGTCGCGCACGGTGGTCTCCATGTCCGCATCCGGCAGCACGATCCCGTGGTTCTTGGCCCCGCCGAACGCCTGCACGCGCTTCCCGTGGGCCGTTCCCGTGGAATAAACGTAATGGGCGATGTCGGAGGAGCCCACGAAGCTCACGGCCCGGATCAGAGGATGGGTCAGGATGGCGTCCACCGCCGCCTTGTCGCCGTGCACGACGTTCAGCACGCCCTCCGGCGCACCGGCCTCCATCATCAGCTCGGCCAGCCGCACCGGCACGGAGGGGTCGCGCTCCGACGGCTTCAGGATGAAGGTGTTGCCGGCCGCGATGGCGGTGCCGAACATCCACATCGGAATCATGGCCGGGAAGTTGAACGGCGTGATTCCCGCGCACACCCCCAAGGGCACCCGCATGGAATAGACGTCGATGCCGGGGCCCGCCCCGACCGTGTATTCGCCCTTGAGCGCGTGCGGGATGCCGCAGCTGAACTCGATCACCTCCAGCCCGCGCTGGATGTCCCCCTTGCTGTCGGCGATGACCTTGCCGTGCTCGGCCGACAGCCGCTCGGCCAGCTCGTTCATATTGGCCTCGACCAGCCGCTTGAACTCGAACATGACCCGCGCCCGTCGCTGCGGGTTCACCTCGCGCCAGGTCGCAAAGGCGCTCTGCGCCGCCTGGACGGCCCGGTCGACCTCCTGCTCCGTGGCCAGCTGCACGCGCGCCTGGACCGACCCCGTATTGGGATCGAACACCTCGCCGAAGCGGCCGGAGGCGCCGGCGACACGGCCGCCGCTGATGAAATGGTCGATGTCGCGCATGCGGAACTCCTGTGAGGGTGCATCTAACGTCTCGCGCGGGGCTTGGGGAGTGGCCTTCCGCGCCCAAGCCGGGAGCCCTGTCGCGGCGAACGGTTCGTTCCTAGCTTCCAGCCATGCCTGAACTCCCCGAGGTCGAGACCGTACGGCGCGGCCTTCAACCCGTGCTGGGCGGCGCGCGGGTGGTGCGCGTCGAGCAGCGGCGGCCCGACCTCCGGTTCCCGTTCCCCTATGGCTTCGCCCAGCGCCTCACCGGGGCCCGCGTCGATGCGGTCCTTCGCCGCGCCAAATACCTGCTGGCCTCCCTCGACACCGGCGAGACCTGGGTCACCCACCTCGGCATGACCGGACGTTTCCTGGTGGAGCGCCCCGAAGTGCAGGGCGAGTCCCCGGGCCGCTTCACCCACGCCGCACCGGAGGGCGCCAAGCACGCGCACCTCGCACTGGAGACCGACGCCGGCGCGCGGGTCACCTTTTTCGACGCACGCCGCTTCGGCTACATGGGCCTGATCCCCACAGCCGAGCTGGGGAGCCACCCCTGGTTCGCGGAGATCGGCCCGGAGCCGCTGGAGCCCGGCTTCGACGCCGCTCACCTGCTCGGGGCGTTCAAGGGACGCAGCCAGGCGGTCAAGACTGTGCTGCTGGACCAGCGGGTCGTGGCGGGGCTGGGCAACATCTACGTCTGCGAAGCGCTGCATCGCTCGGGCGTCAGCCCCCGCCGCCCCGCCGGCAAGGTGGGCCGGGCCGCCGCCCTCCGGCTCGTGAAGGACGTCCGCGCCGTGCTGGAGGAGGCGATTATCGCCGGCGGCTCGACGCTGCGCGACTACGCCCAGGCGGACGGGCTGTCCGGCCTCTTCCAACACAGCTGGGCCGTCTACGGCCGCGAGGGCGAGCCCTGCATCCGGCCAGGCTGTGCGGGAACCGTGGCCCGCTTCGCCCAGGGCGGCCGTTCGACATTCTTCTGCCCTCGCTGCCAGCGATGAGGGACGGGTGAAACGCCTCCTCCCCTTGTTCATCTTGCTGCTTTCCGCCGCCCCCGCGTGGGCCGCGCCGGCGCTCTGGCGGCTGTCCGATGCGGACACGACGGTGACCCTGTTCGGCTCCATGCACGCCCTGCCCGCGGGCGCCGACTGGCGCACCCCCGAGCTCGACCGCGCCATTGCGGCGGCCGACGAAGTCTGGTTCGAATTCCCCTCCCCCGCCGCCCCCGGCATGCGCGAGGCCTACGCCCGCGCCTACGCCGCCCGCCCGAAACAGACCGCCAAGACCTCCACCCTGCTCTCGCCGGAGGGCCGCCGCCTTGCGGTCCAGGCCTTCGGCTCCCCCGAGGCGGTGGACGCCCAACCCGTCTCGGCCCTGCTGCTGGAGCTCACACGGCGCTACTGGGCCAAGACCGGTCTGGACCAGCGGCACGGCGTGGAGACCACCATCCAGGCCGCCGTACCGCCGGAGAAGCATCGCTCCTTCGCCAACGCCGAACAGCACCTGGCCCTGGTCGCCAGCGAGCCGCTGGCGCGTCAGGTGCAGCAGTTGGAAGGCTATCTGCGCTCGCCGCTGGATCCGGGGCCGCTTAAGGCCACCACCCGGGCCTGGCTGAACGGAAACACGCGCCTGTTCGAACAGGAGGCGGTGGCCCGGATGAAGGCGCGCGAGCCGGGCTACGCACGGGCGTTTCTGGAGGATCGCAACCGCCGATGGGTCGGGCCTATCGCAGCCATGCTGGACCGCCCAGGCGAGATCCTGATCGTGGTGGGCGCGGGCCACATGGCTGGGCCGGAAGGGCTGCCCGCCCTGCTGCGCGCCAAGGGCTTCAAGGTGGAAGGCCCTTAGACCCTGTCCGCCGGCCGTTTTTCGACCCACGGCTTGCACAGCGCGGCGGCGTGCAGAAAAAGCTCGGAGCCCCGCTCCGCGGGGATGAGCGGAGATGTGGGATGGCGGACTACTCAACCCTGATCGTCGAACGCGACCCGGAGGGTGCGCCCGGCGTGCTGCTGATCCGCCTCAACCGCCCGGAGGCGCTGAACGCGCTCAACAGCACGCTCATGGGCGAACTTGCCGCCGTGGTTCGCGAGGCCGAAGCCGACGAGGCGGTCGGCTGCCTGGTGGTCACCGGCAGCGAGAAGGCTTTCGCGGCAGGGGCCGACATCAAGGAGATGGCGGGCCAGTCCTATGCCGACATGTTCAAGTCCAACTTCTTCGGAGGGGAGGCGGAGGCCGTCGCCCGTTGCCGCAAGCCGGTGATCGCGGCCGTCAGCGGCTATGCGCTCGGCGGCGGCTGCGAGCTGGCCATGATGTGCGACTTCATCATCGCCTCCGAGACCGCCAAGTTCGGCCAGCCGGAGATCAACCTCGGCGTGGCGCCGGGCATCGGCGGCACCCAGCGCATGACCCGCGCCGTGGGCAAGGCCAAGGCCATGGACCTTATGCTGACCGGCCGCATGATGGACGCGGCCGAAGCCGAGCGCTCCGGCCTGGTCGCCCGTGTGGTCCCCGCAGACCGGCTCATGGCCGAAACCCTGGCCGCCGCCGGCAAGATCGCCGCCCAGTCCCCGCTGGCCGCCATGATGAACAAGGAGTTGGTAGCCGCGGCCCAGGAGATGACGCTGGACGCCGGCGTCAAGTTCGAACGCCGGCTGTTCCACAGCCTGTTCGCCTTTGAGGACCAGAAAGAGGGCATGGCCGCCTTTGTGGAGAAGCGCAAGCCGCAGTTCCGGGGGCGCTGACCGGGGCTGCTGATCGGGACCCCGATCCGGCCCGCTCGCCCTTCGGGCGAAGGAAACCTTCCCGGACCTGTCCGGTTGTTGGACGGTCGCAAAACCCGACTTTCCGGAGAGACCATGAAGATCGCACTCGCCGCCGCGACCGCCCTGGCCCTGGCCGTCGCTCCCGCCGCCGTGTTCGCCGGCCAGCCGCCCCCCGGGTTCACCGGCCCGCAAAAGCCGGGCGGCTTCGGCGCCAAGGGGCCGAGCGGTCAGAACCCGGGCGCCAAGTCCTCGTCGGGCTCCCGCGGCCAGAAGAACGCGGGCGGCCCCGGCTTTGGGAACTTTCACAGCAAGAAGCACCCGTCGCACCCGGGCTACCATAGCCCGAGCGGCAAGCGCTGAGATCTCGGCAGGCGGGGATCGGACGCCTCGGCCCCGCCGCCATCGGCGTCCGGCGTTGACCCCCGGCAAGGCCTCGGCTATATGCGCCCGCTTCGCGCCGGGCCACAGCCCTCTTCGCGCCAGACATCCAGCTCGAGTATCTTCCCATGGCCAATACGCCGGGCGCCAAGAAGGCGGTCCGCAAGATCGAACGTCGGACCGCCGTCAACCGCGCGCGGCGCTCGCGCGTTCGCACCTTCCTGAAGCGGTTCGACGACGCTCTGGCCGCGGGCGACGCCCAGGCCGCCAAGCTGGCCTTCGTGGAGGCCGAGTCCGAGCTGATGCGCGCGGTCTCCAAGGGCGTGGTGCACAAGAACACCGGCTCCCGCAAAGTCAGCCGTTTGTCGGCCCAGCTTCGCAGACTCGCGGTCGCCGCCTAAGGCGGACGCCGCCGCTCTCCTGGTATAACCGAGCGATTTCAAGGTCGTCGACGTTCGCGTCGGCGGCCTTTCGCTTGTCCTGGACGCTCCCTCTGAACGTCGGCCCTGCGACACTATGGCGTTCCAGCGTCCGTTTCCGCCGGAGTCCCAAGCCCGGCTTGGGCTTGCGGATGTCAACCGATTTATCGCTCGCGGCGCCTAAGAATCCCGGTTGACCGACCTCGCGCCGGGGCTAGTGTAGCCCTCCAACGGCCTTCCAGCTTAGCACGGAAAACGAAAGAAGCGGCGATCATGACGGGTGTTCGCCGCCGTGGGAAAGGTGTGTCCAGAACTCTAGTAGAAATCGTGCAGAGTCAGAGAAGTCGTCGGAAGAAGCATCGGTAGAACTTGTTGTCGGGGTGGGGTCGGTGATTGCAGCGGTGGGTAGGGGAACGATGACGGCGACGCGTGAAATCACAGCTGCTCCGGGCGAAGTCTGGGCGCGCGCCAGCGCAGCCCTGCGTCAGGAACTCGGTGAGAACGCCTTCGCCTCCTGGCTCGCCCAGGCCGCCGTCCTGGAAGGGCGCGACGGCCGCGTGGCCCTGGTCGCGCCCACCGGCTTCGCACGCGACTGGATCCGCAGAAACGCGTCGCGCCGCGTGGCCGAGCTCTGGGCCGCAAATGATCCGCTGAACCGCCCGCTGGACCTGAAGTGCCGCGCCGAGGTCGACGCCGCCGCCTGCGCGGTCCTCGAATCCGCCGCCGAACCCGCCCCGTCGACGCCCTTGGTCGCCCAAGCTCCCGTGCAGGCCGTGCGCGGTCGCGCCTCCGGCCTGCAGGACCGCTGGACCTTCGACAGCTTCGTCTCGGGCCCCAGCAACGAGTTCGCCCATTCGGTGGCCCGCACCGTGGCTTCCTGGGCGGACGGCCACTTCAATCCCGTGGTGATCCACGGCCCCTACGGCTTCGGCAAGACCCACCTGCTGAACGCCATGGCGCTGGAAGCCCAGCGCACGCAGCCCGGCAAGACCGTGCTCTACATGACGTCCGAACGCTTTCTGTCCGGCTTCGTCCGCGCGGTGATGGATCGCAGCACGGCCGGGTTCAAGGAAGAGCTTCGCTCGGCCGACCTCCTCCTGATCGACGACGTTCACTTCATCGCCGGCAAGCCCTCCTCGCAGGAGGAGCTGCTGCAAACCCTGTCGGCCCTCATGGAGGACGGCAAACGTGTGGTGCTGGCCTCCGACCGTCCGCCCGCCGCCCTGGCGGAGATGGAGCCGCGCCTCCGCTCCCACCTTCAGGCCGGCCTCGTCTGCGGCATCGAGCCGGCCGACCGGACCCTGCGCGTCGGCATCATCGAACGCAAACTCCACCAACTGGCCCGTCAACGCGGGATGGACGGGATCAAGGGCCGCCCCGAGGTCCTGCAGTTCGTGGCCGACCGCTTCAGCGAGTCCGTCCGCGAACTGGAAGGCGCGCTCAACACCTTGTTCGCGCGCGCGGAGGCCCGCCTGCCCACCCTGTCGCTGGACGAAGCCCAAGCCATCCTGCGTCCCCACCTCAAAGGGGCCGAGCGCCGCGTCACCGTGGACGAAATCCAGAAGCTGGTGGCCGAACACTTCGGCCTGAAACAGGCGGACCTCCTTTCCGAACGCCGCACCCGCGCCGTGGCCCGCCCCCGTCAGATCGCCATGCACCTGGCCAAGAGCCTGACCACCAAGAGCTACCCCGACATCGGCCGCAGGTTCGGCGGCCGCGATCACACCACCGTGCTTCACGCCGTCCGCACCATTGAACGCATGATCACCGAAGACCCCGCCATGGCGAGGGACGTAGAGACGCTCGGCCGCAAGCTGCGCGGGTGAGGCCGGGGTCGGGCGGGGCCTAGGATCGCCTCTCCCGGCCTGACAGTCGGGCCCGCCGTGGGCGAAACACCCCGGCTCACGCCCTCGCCCCTGCTTCCCCACGCCGCACAATCCGCTAGTGTCGCGCTGAACACGACGGACCTCCGATGAAGCTGACGATTGAGCGCGCGGCGCTGCTGAAGGCGCTGGGCCATGTGCAAAGCGTCGTGGAGCGGCGCAACACCATCCCTATTCTCAGCAACGTCCTGCTCTCGGCTGACGAAGGCGCGCTGTCCTTCTCCGCCACCGACCTCGACATGGAGATCATCGACGAAACGGAGGCCCAGGTGTCGACGGGGGGCCAGATCACCGCGTCGGCCCACTACCTCTACGACATCGTCCGCAAGCTTCCCGACGGCGCCGACGTGGAGCTCAAATTCACCGGCGACGATCCCCGCCTGACCGTGCGCGCGGGCCGCGGCGTCTACCATCTGCCCGTCCTGCCCGCAGGCGACTTCCCCGTCATGGCCCGCGACGGGGGCGGCGCCATCACGTTGGAGGCGGCCGACCTTTCCCGCCTCATCGACAAGACCCGCTTCGCCATCTCCACGGAGGAGACGCGCTACTACCTGAACGGCCTGTATCTCCACACGGTGACTGACGGCGGCGCGCCCCGTCTGCGCGCGGTGGCGACCGACGGCCACCGACTGGCGCTGGCCGAGATGGACGCGCCCGAAGGGGCAGTCGGCGTCCCGGGCGTGATCGTTCCCCGCAAGACGGTGGGCGAGATCCGCCGCCTCCTCGACGGCGTTACCGGACCCGTCCAGCTGTCCGTCAGCGCCCAGAAGGTCCGCCTCGAACTCGGCCAGGCCTCCCTCACCTCCAAGGTGATCGACGGCAGCTTCCCCGACTACGTCCGCGTGATCCCGCGCAACAACGAGCGCACCGCCCTGATCGACAACGCCCTTTTCGCCGCGGCCGTCGACCGGGTCGCGACCATCTCGGCCGAGAAGAGCCGCTCCGTGAAGCTGGCGCTCGAACCCGGCCGGGTCACCTTGACCGTCCGCAACATGGAGGCCGGCCAGGCCGTCGAGGAGGTCGAGATCGATTACGACGGCGAGCCCTTCGAGATCGGCTTCAACGCCCGTTACCTGCTCGACGTCGCGGGCCAGATCGGCGGCGAAAACGCCGAGTTCAAGTTCAACGACCCCAGCTCTCCCACGCTTGTTTTGGATCCCACCGACGCCGGCGCGCAATACGTGCTGATGCCGCTGAGGGTCTAGCCTTCTCCTCCGTTCAAGGGGTCCTGCGGTGAAGTTCGCCGGAGGTCTGGCCGGCGCTCATCCGCTCGCTTCGCCCCCTCCGATCCTGTCACCGGCCCGCCGGCGCGAGACCTTTCCCGGCCTCGGCTGAATCGGAGCTTCGCCCTCGCCATCCGCGCGCTGCGGGGGTCAGGAGCCTTGCCTAGGCCCGATCGGCGCTGACCCGCTGATCGTCCGCCCCGCGGGTGGCCGACCCGACGGTGCGCTCGATCGCCGAATTGAGGTCGTCGAGGTCGAAGGGCTTTTGCACAACCGCCCGGGATCGATGCCGGGACGGCAGACCGGCCGCGCCGTAACCCGAGGCGAAGATGAAAGGAACGCCGCGCGCGGCCAAGGCGTCAGCGATGGGGAAGCTTTGAATCCCGCCGAGATTGAGGTCGAGGACGGCCAGGTCGAAGTTCCCCGTCCGGGCCAGCTCGAGACCCGCTTCAAGATGAGAGGCCACGGCCACGACCTCGTGGCCGAGCTCGGCGACGAACTCCTCGACCAGCATGGCAACCACCATCTCGTCTTCGACGATCAGCACGCGTCTTGCTGCGGAACCGGAAGACACTTCAGGCCGCCTGCGCTTCGGCCGGCAGGGGCGCGTCGATGGTGCAGATCACGCCCTCTGGCTCGAAACACAGGCGCACCTCCCCGCGGAGTTCGTTAGCCAGGCCGCGCTCCACCAGCTTGGAACCGAAGCCGCGCCGGGCCGGCGGCTTCAACGGGCGGCCCTCCGCGCTCTCGCCAGGTCAGGCGTAGGCGCGGCTCGGGCGCGTCCCGATCGATGCGCCAGCGTACCTCGACTTC
>JAHWJX010000038.1 GCA_019348195.1 Pseudomonadota bacterium
GGACAAGGTGATGGGCGCCGAACCGCCGGCCAGACGGGCTCGGTAGACCTGCATGTTGCTCATCACGTTCATGACGTAGTTGCGGGTTTCGCTGAACGGGATGCACTCGATGTAGTCGAGCGGGTCGGTGGTGGAGGCCCGGGGGTCGCCGCAGTAGGCCGCCCACTGACCCGGGCGGCTCGGACCCGCGTTGTAGCCGGCCGCGGCCATGATGTAGCTGCCGCTGAACCGGTCGGCGACCTGGCCCAGATAGGCCGAGCCCAGGCGCATGTTGTAGACGGGCTCCCACAGTTGGCCCTCGTCGTAGCCGATGCCGATCTTGCGGGCGGTGTCGCGGGCTGTGCCCGGGAGCAGCTGCATCATGCCGCGAGCGTCCGCGCTGGAGCGCACGCGGGGGTCGAACTGGCTTTCCTGGCGGGTGATGGCCAGAACAAAGGCGGGTTCGGCGCCGCCGGCCACGCTTGGCGGGTTGACGACGGGATACCCCCGCTCGTGCAGGATGACACCGCGCTGGGCTCCGCGACGATAGGCTAAGAGGGAGAGCTCCTGCTCTCCCATCCCCTTGATCGTGTCCATGGCGAGCGCGAGTTCGGTCGGGGTCTGGGCGATGTCGCCCAGGTGGAGGCCGAAGACGCGGACCAGACTCTTCTCGCCTGCCGACGCCAGGAGTCGAAGCGCGCGAACCACCTCGCGGTTGTTGAAAGCGGCGCGCTCGGCGGCGGTGACGGTCGGGTCGGGGAGGAGCACGATCTGGGCGCCGCCCGTCTTCTCGGCGGCGAGTTGGCCGTAGAAGGTGGTCGTGTGCTGGGCGCCCTGGAGGTAGTGCGCGCGAGCCTGGTCGGGCCGACCCGCCGCCTCCGCGGCGCGTCCGCGCCAATAGGCGGCGCGGGCCTTGCTGACGGGGCTGCGGACGTTGGCGTCCAGGCGGGCGAAGTGACCAGCGGCCAACTGCGGATTGCGCAGCTTGTTCAGCGCCAGCCAGCCCGCGAAGGACTCGGCTTCGGCGAACTCGGTCCCGCCGGGCGTGAGGCCGTGGTTCGCCACCGCGGAGTAGGCGGCGGCGATGTCGCCGGAGCGGAGCGCCTCGTTCATACGTTGACGCATCGCAGTGAAAGCGGAGCCTTCTCCGGCTTCGAGATTGGACTCGCGGAGGGTGGAATAAGGAACGGGTCCCGCCGGCGCTCTGGGGCTGCTGAAGCGTTGCAGGGCGGCCTTGCGACCGGCCTCGCGGGGCCAGCCGGCGAGCTCGGTGTTGGCGCGCGCGATCTCGTTGGGACCGAGCTGCTCGGCGAACACGTCCACCAGCGCCCAATCGACGATCTTGCGAGCGACCGGGTCGGTCAGGGACGCCTGGTAGAAGCGCGCGCCCTCCTGGTCGCGGCCGCGAGCGGACTCAAGCGCAGCGTGCAGGGTGTCGGACTGCGAGTTGTAGCTGGGGCGGCTGGGCGCCGTCACGGCATAGGGCGCCGGGCCCGCCGGGTAGGTCTGAGCGCCGAAGGGACTGGCGGGAGCCGGAACGGGCTGGGGCGCGCCGGAGGGAGAGGCCCCGTACTGGGGTGGCGCGTACTGGGCTTGCGCGGGCGTGATCGCGAGACCCAACCAGACGGTCAGGGCCAGGCTGCGGCGAACCGGAATACGGCTCCAAAGGCTCATGGTCGCTCCTGACACATCGGACGTTGGGCGGGGCCGCGGTTGCGGGGCCGCGGCGAGGTTCCTAGCATGCACAACAGAAGGTGACTGCATTCTGACCGCGACTCCCTCCGCGACAAAGAATAGGTCACCTCCTCATTTTCCCAGGTCCCGCACCCGACATGGCCAGCCCCCTTCCGCTGCAAGGCTCCATCACCGCCCTGGTCACCCCTTTCCGAGACGGGAAGGTGGACGAGGGGGCTTTCCGCGCTCTTGTGCAGCGTCAGATCGCGGCCGGAACCCACGGGCTCGTGCCCTGCGGCACGACAGGCGAAAGCGCCACCTTGACCACGGCTGAGCACGTGCGGGTGGTGGAGATCTGCGTCGAGGTGACTCAGGGGCGGGTGCCGGTCGTCGCGGGCGCGGGCGCGAACGAGACAGGCAAGGCGGTGGAGCTGGTCCGCGCGGCGCAGGCCGCGGGGGCGGACGCGGCCCTGGTGGTGACCCCGTATTACAACAAGCCCAGCCAGGAGGGGCTGTTCCGCCATTACGCCGCCATCGCGGACGGGTGCGACCTGCCGGTGGTGATCTATGACGTACCCGGGCGCACGGGTGTGACCCTGGCCGTGGACACCGTGGCCCGGATCGCCGCCCTGCCCAGCATGATCGGCATCAAGGACGCGACCGGTGATCTCGGCAAGGCCAGCCAGATGCGGCAGGCGTGCGGGGAGGGGTTCATTCTGATCAGCGGGGATGATCCGACGGCACTGGGCTATCTGGCTCACGGCGGGCGTGGCTGCATCTCGGTGTCGTCGAACGTGGCCCCCGAGGCCTGCGCCGCGTTCCAGAACGCTTGCCTGGCGGGCGACTACGCGACAGCGCGGGAGTGGCAGGGGCGGCTGATCGCTCTGCACGGGGCGTTGTTCCTGGACAATTCGCCCGCACCGACCAAGTTCGCCCTGGCCAGCCTGGGGCTGTGCTCGGAGGAGGTGCGCCTTCCGCTCGCGCCCTGTGCGGAAAAGGCCCGGCCGGCGGTGCTGGAGGCCATGCGCCTGGCGGGAGTGACGGCGTGAGCGTGGCCAAGCTGATCGCTGAGAACCGGCGCGCACGCTACGACTATTTCATCGAGGAGGTGTTCGAGGCGGGGTTGGTGCTGACCGGAAGCGAGGTGAAGTCGCTGCGGGAAGGACGCGCCAACATCGCGGAGTCCTACGCCTCGGCGGAGGGCGAGGCGATCGTGCTGATCAACGCCGACATCCCCCCCTTCAAACATGGCAACCGGTTCAACCACGAGCCGCGCCGCCCCCGGAAGCTGCTTCTGCACAAGAAGGAGATCGGCAAGATGATGGGGGCCGTGCGGCGGGAAGGTCAGACCCTGATCCCGCTGAAGCTCTACTTCAACGACAAGGGGCTGGCGAAGCTCGAACTCGGCATCGCCAAGGGCAAGAAGCTACACGACAAGCGCGAAGCCGCCGCGGATCGCGACTGGGCGCGCGACAAGGCGCGGCTCATGCGCGAGAAGGGCTGAGCTTTCCACAGCCGCCAGGGAGGCGCGGTTGAGCGCGTGGAGGTCGGCTGCCAAGGTCCGGATGGCCTGGCCAAGCGAGATGGCCTGGGTGAGCTGCTCTCGAGAAAGGTGCTTGTAGGCCGGAGCCGGCGGCGCCTCGGGCCAGGGGCGGCCGCAGACGGCGTCCAGGATCACGCGGGCGAAGCGGTGATCCAGCCGGATGGGGCCGGTCGGGGCGGCTGCCGGCGGCCTGAGGCAGCTCGTGGCGAATGAGGTGGAGCCAGCTGGCGCGGAGAGGCTTGAGTTCGGAGTCAGCCATCCAGGACGGCGCGGGCGCGAAGGAAAACGGCCTCGAACATCTCTGGGGTGAGCCGGCCGGTGTTCGTGTTCAACCGCGAGCAGTGATAGCTGTTGATCAAGGTGTAGGGACCGACCTCGGCCTCCACCCCATGCCCGGCCTGAACGCCGGCGACGCGGGCCCCCAGGGCGCGCAGCACGTTGCGGCGGGAGACGTCGCCCAGGGTGACGATCACACGCAAGCGGGGCAGGGCCGCTATGCGCTTGGCCAGGAAGGGGCGGCAGTTGGCCTCCTCGACGGCTTCCGGTTTGTTGGCGGGCGGGGCGCAACGGACGGCGTTGGCGATCATACAGTCGACCATTTGGAGGTCGTCGTCGGGGCGGGCGAGGTAGGCTCCGGTGGCGAAGCCCGTCTTGAGCAGGGTCGCGTAGAGGAGGACGCCCGCAGCGTCGCCCGTGAAGGGGCGGCCGCTAGCGTTGGCGCCGCCGCGGCCGGGGGCCAGGCCCGCCACCAGGAGCCGGGCGTTCGGGTCGCCCCAGGAGGGGACGGCGCCGTTCCACCAGTCGGGTCTGGCGGCGCGGTTGGCTTCGCGATAGGCGACCAGCCGGGGGCAGAGCGGACAGTCTCGAGGCGCTTCCGGGCCGGCGAGGGCGCCTTCGGGCAAGGGGGCGTGGGTGGCGAGCATCGAGGGTGGCTAAAGCAGTCGTGGCCCTGGGGAGCAACCTGCCGGGGCGGTTCGGCTCGAGCGATCAGTTGCTGGACGCCGCTCTTGAAGCGTTGAGCGCAGCTGGGTTGCAGGTTGTGGGGGCGTCTTCTTCCTGGCGTTCTGCAGCATGGCCCGACGCGTCCGCTCCCGAGTTCCGTAACCGGGTTGCGATGGTTGAAACCGATCTGAACGCGCACGCCGCTTTGGCGGCGCTGCTGGGGATCGAGCGGGCGTTCGGTCGGGAGCGGGGGGAGGCTAATGCGGCGCGAACGCTTGATCTGGACCTGATCGACTTCGATGGCCAGCAGATCGAAGCGCCCGGTTTGATCCTGCCGCACGCCCGAGCCCGCGAACGACTGTTCGTCATGGGGCCGCTGGCCGAGATCGCGCCGGGCTGGCGATGGCCTCAAACGGGCGAGAGCGCGGCCGAGTTGGCACGAGGAGCCTCGATCGGCTCGGATGCGGCCGCTCCAGGATCGCCCTCCGAACCTTAGCCTGCCGAGCACTCCCCAGGGGCGGGCCTGAGCGAACCCACCTATGCCGGAGCCGGGAGGAAAATGGGCCGACGCAGCGTTCTCGGGACGCTCGGTAAAGGTGGAGACGCTGTAGAAGCCATCGTTCTCTACATGCCGTTGGAAAAGACGTACCCAGAGCCCGTGCAAAGGATGACCGACTTTGTTCAGGTGGCCGATCGCGACGCGGAAGGGATCGCCGGGTTCGGTGATGTCCACCTCAAGCCTGAACGCTGGGGGAACGGGCATGATCGTGCCTTGCGGCAAGTCCGGATCGTACCAGCCCCACCCGTAGTTGGGGCGCACCCACAGCCTCGTGCGGCTTTTCGGCATCTGCTTGCGTTTCGACGGACCCATCATTCCGAGATCATCGCTTAGTTGCAGCGCAGCAAGGCGGGCGCTACATTACTCAATTCCCGCCCCGAGAGTCCGCATGGCCCGCGTCACCGTTGAAGACTGCGTCGAGAAAGTCCCGAATCGCTTTGGTCTCGTCCTGCTGGCCGCGCATCGCGCCCGGCTGATCTCCCAAGGGGGCGAGCTTCTGGTCGACCGCGACAACGACAAGAACCCGGTGGTGTCGTTGCGCGAGATCGCCGACTCGGCGGTCGCGCCGGAAGTTCTGCACGAAGGCCTGATCGGCACCCTGCAGCGGGTGGACGAGCGGACCGAGGCGGAGGAGGAGACGGAGACCCTGGCGCTGCTGGCCGATCCGACCCACCACGCCATGAGCGAACAGGAGCTGGTCCGCGCTCTGCAGAGCGACCGCGACGGCGGCGCCCAGGAGGACCGCTACTGAGCGCCGAGTCCCTCGGTGTTCTAGAACGGGAGCCGGTGCAGACCGGCTCCAGCCCTAGGCCTGAGCCGGCGAACGCCGGTTCGGCTCCGGCGAAGCGGCCCAGATACCTTCGCCAGTATGAACTGATCGAGCGGGTCAGGAGCTATGACCCGACCGCGGACGAGGCGCTGCTGAACCGCGCCTATGTTTACGCCATGCACATGCACGGGTCCCAGACCCGGGCCTCCGGCGACCCCTACTTCGCACATCCCATCGAGGTGGCCGGCATCCTGACCGAATACAGGATGGACACGGCGACCATCTGCACGGCGCTGCTGCATGACGTCATAGAGGACACGGAAGCCTCGCACGCCGAACTGGCGGGGCTTTTCGGCGAGGAGATCGCCGAACTGGTCGAAGGCGTCACCAAGCTGTCCCGCCTGGAGCTGAACAGCGAGCACGAGCGACAGGCGGAGAACCTACGCAAGTTCATCCTTGCCATTTCGAAGGACGTCCGCGTGCTGCTGGTCAAGCTGGCGGACCGGCTGCACAACATGCGCACCCTGGGCTTCGTCAAGCCCGAGAAACGTGAGCGGATCGCGCGGGAGACGCTGGACATCTACGCCCCGCTGGCGCGCTCGATCGGCATGCACCGCATCACGACGGAGCTGGAGGAGCTGGCCTTCGAGCACCTCAATCCCGTGGGTCGCGACGCGATCGTGCGCAGGCTGGACCAGCTGCGGGTCGAGCAGGGCGGCACGGTGGGGGTGGTGTCTGGCGAGATCTCGGCGCGTCTGGACGCGGCCGGCGTTTCGGCCCGGGTGTTCGGACGGGAGAAGCAACCCTATTCGATCTGGAGGAAGCTCCAGCGCACCTCGCTGAGCTTCAGCCAGCTGTCGGACATCTACGCCTTTCGCGTGATCGTGGACACGGAGGAGGCCTGCTACCGCGCTTTGGGCATCATCCACCGCGCTTGGCCGGTGGTGCCGGAACGGTTCAAGGACTTCATCTCCACCCCCAAGCGGAACAATTATCGGTCGTTGCACACCACGGTGGTGGGGCCGCGCGGCATGCGCATCGAGATGCAGATCCGTACGGAGGAGATGGACCGCATCAACGAGGACGGCGTGGCGGCGCACTGGCGTTACAAGGACCGCAGCTACGGCTTCGACGCCGAAGCGGCGCAGGAAGGCGGCGGGCGCGATCCGCTCGCCAACCTCCGTCACCTGGTGCAGGTGCTGGATCATGGCGGCGATGCGGAGGACCTGGTCGAGCACGCCAAGATGGAGATGTTCCTCGATCAGGTATTCGTCTTCACGCCCAAGGGCCGGCTGATCAGCCTGCCCAGCGGCGCCATGCCGCTGGATTTCGCCTATGCGGTGCACACGGACGTGGGCGACACGGCGGTGGGGGCCAAGATCAACGGCGAGCTCAAGCCCATGCGCACCGCCTTAGCCAATGGCGACGTGGTGGAGGTGGTGCGGGGGCCCAAGCCGGTGGTGCCGGCGGACTGGCGCTCGCTGACCGTGACGGGCCGGGCCCGTTCGGCCATCCGCAAGCACATCAAGCAAGGCGAGCGCGAGGAGTATGTGCGCCTGGGCCGGGCGGCCGTGGACGGCGCCTTCGCCAAGGTGGAGCGTTCGCGGAAGGACGTCTCGCTGCGCGCGGCGCTGGACCGGTTCGCGGCGGAGGACGAAGACGCGCTCTTCGGCGCGGTGGGCCGGGGGCGGGTGACGCCGGCCCAGGTCGTTGAAACTATCTTTCCCGGGCTTAAGGCCAGCGAGCGCGAGGCCGTTGAAGCGCGAACGCGCATCGAGGACGGCCGCGCGGCGCGTATCTATGTCCGCGGCAACGGCGTTCCGGCCAGCGTTCGGTTCGACACGGCGTGCCGGCCCGTGCCCGGCGATCGGATCGTTGGCATACTGGAGGGGGAGGGCGTGACGGTTCATACGCTCGACTGCCCCCGGTTAGCCGAGTGGGACGATCGCGAGGCCCTGTGGCGCGACCTGCAGTGGACCCCGCAGGCGGAGCGGGAAACCACGTCCATGGCGCGGTTGGTGGCGACCATACGCAACGCACCGGGCGTGCTGGGGCGCGTATGCACCATCATCGGCGAGACGGGATCCAACATCCTGAACCTGCGCATGCACCACCGCCAGTCAGACTTCTTTGACGTCGACCTGGACGTGGAGGTCACCGACGCCCGGCACCTGACCGGCTTGGCCGCGGCGTTGCGGGCCTGCCCCGAGGTGGAGACCGTCGAGCGGGCGCGGGAATGACCGCGGACGAGGTGCTGGACGAGTTCCGGATGGTCGGCGCCCTGCGCCAAGGGCACTTCGTGCTGTCGTCGGGACTGCACAGCCCGATCTTCCTGCAAAAGAACCTGGTGTTCATGCATCCGGAGCGGAGCGAGCGGCTTTGCCGGGCGCTGGCGGAGCGGATCCGCGCGGAGGCCGGGGCCGTGGACGCCGTGGTCTCGCCCGCGGTGGGCGGGATCATTCCGGGCTATGAGACGGCGCGAAGCCTGGGCGTGCCCGCCATGTATCTGGAGCGTGAGGCCGGGGTGTTCCGGCTGCGGCGCGGCTTCGGTCTGGATCCGGGCGCCCGCGTGGTGATGGTCGAGGACATAGTCACCACCGGGCTGAGCTCGCGGGAGGCGGTGGCGGCCATTCGCGAGGCGGGCGGCGAGGTGGTCGCGGCCGCCTGCATCGTGGACCGTTCGGATGGAGAAGCCGAGGTCGGGGCGCCCCTCATCGCCCTGGCCCGGTACAAGGTTCCCGCCTATCCGGCCGACGCGCTCCCGCCGGAGCTGGCCGCCCTGCCGGTCGAGGACCCGGGGAGCCGCAGGCTGGCCGGGGGAGGGCAGCGGTGAGGCTGGGCGTCAACATCGACCACGTGGCGACAGTCCGGAACGCCCGGGGGGGCGCTCACCCCGACCCGGTGCGCGCAGCGGAGGCGGCGCTGGCCGCCGGGGCGGACGGGATCGTGGCGCATCTGCGGGAGGACCGGCGGCACATCCGCGACGCCGACGCAGAGCTTCTGGCGGAGCGCTTCCGGGACCGGCTGAATTTCGAAATGGCCGCGACCGACGAGATGGTTCGGATCGCGCAACGGCTGCGGCCGCGGGCGGCCTGTCTGGTGCCGGAGCGGCGGCAGGAGCTGACCACCGAGGGTGGGCTGGACGCGGCTCGGCTGTACGACCGACTGGCGCCGGTGGTGGACGCGCTGCGCGCGCGCGACATCCGGGTGTCCCTGTTCATCGAAGCGGACGAGCGGCAGGTGAACGCCGCCGAACTTCTGGGCGCGCAGGCCGTGGAGCTTCACACGGGCGTCTGGTGTGAAGCGGCGGCGGACGAGAAACATCACCGCCGGGCCGATAAGCTGCTGGGGCGGCTGCGTGAGGCGGCGGCCGAGGCGGGCAGGCGCGGGCTGGAGGTGCACGCAGGGCATGGGCTCGACTACCGGACAGCCGGAGCCGTGGCCGCCATCCCCGAAGTGCTCGAATTGAACATCGGACACTTCGTGATCGGCGAGGCCGTCTTTGTGGGACTGGGCGAGGCGATCACGCGCATGAAGTCGGCCATGCTCGCGGGGCGGGGCCTTTGATCCTGGGCATCGGGTCGGACCTGGCCGACATCCGCCGGATCGAGCGCTCGATCGAGCGATGGGGCGAGCGGTTCACCCGGCGCATCTTCACCGAGGCGGAGCGCACGCGCTCCGACGGCAAGCCGGACGCGGCGGCCAGCTACGCCAAGCGGTTCGCCGCCAAAGAGGCCTGCGCCAAGGCGCTGGGCACGGGCGTGCCCCGGCGCGGCGTGCATTGGGCGGACATGGGCGTGGTCAACGCACCATCCGGGCAGCCCGCGCTGGCTCTGACCGGCGGGGCCGCCGCACGGCTGCTCGCGCTCACCCCGGAGGGGATGCAGGCGCGCATCCATCTGACCCTGACCGATGATCATCCCTATGCTCAGGCCTTTGTGGTCATCGAGGCCCTGGACCGTGCGGCCACCGGCTCCCTTGCCGCAAGGGGCGGGGCGGGTTAGGCGAGCGGTTCAGTTCCGGACGGCCCTGTGCCCGGAGATTCCATGACCATGACCTCCGCCCGGTCCGCCCGTGCAGGTTCCGACAAGTCCGGCCTGCTCCATGAGACCTGGGAAATCGTCAAGACGATCGTCATCGCGCTCCTGGTGGCGCTGATCCTGCGCGTGTTCCTCTTTCAGCCTTTCACCATCCCCTCGGCCAGCATGGAGCCGACGCTGCTGGAGGGCGACTACATCATCGTGAGCAAATTCGCCTACGGCTACAGCCGGCATTCGGCGCCATTCAGCCCGCCGGTGATGGAGGGTCGGGTCCTCTACACACCGCCGGAACGGGGCGACATCGTGGTGTTCAAACTGCCGCGCGACGGGCGCACGGACTATATCAAGCGGGTGGTGGGGCTGCCGGGCGACCGGGTGCAGGTCCGCGAAGGCGCCGTCTACATCAATGGAAAGCCGATCCGGCGCCAGGCGGCGGGAGAGGGCGTGGCGCAGAGCCCGTTCGGCTTCGAGCGGCCGGTGGATCGCTATCGCGAAACCCTGGCGGACGGAACGAGCTACATGACCCACGACCTAGGTCCGGACGGGGAGGTCGACAACACGGACGTTTACACGGTGCCTGCAGGGCATTTCTTTATGATGGGCGACAACCGGGACAACTCGGTCGACAGCCGTTATCCGCCCGAGTTCGGCGTGGGCTTCGTCCCGGCCGAGAACCTTGTAGGCAAGGCGGAGATGATCCTCTTCTCCTGGAACGCCGAAGCCTCGCTGTTCAAGCCCTGGACCTGGTTCACCGAAGTGCGCCCTAGCCGCTTCTTCACCCATCTGCAGTGACCGCATGAATGCGCGCGCGGAGGCGATCGGGGCGCTGGAGGCTCGGATCGGCTACCAGTTCACCGACCGGGACCTGCTGGAGCGCGCTCTGACCCACGCCAGCGTCGGCGAGGGCGCCCGGCGCGTGCGCGACAACGAGCGACTGGAGTTCCTGGGCGACCGCGTCCTGGGGCTGCTGGCCGCCGAGCACGTCACCGACAGCTATCCCTCCGTGCGGGAAGGGCAGTTGAACACCAAGCTGGTGGGCTTGGTGAACAAGGGCGCCTGCGCGCGGGTGGCGCGGCGCATCGGTCTGGGACCTGCGCTGCGGCTGGCGCCCGGCGAGACCAAGACCGGCGGGCGCGAGAAGGACACCATCCTGGGCGACGCCTGCGAGGCGCTGCTGGGTGCGGTGTATCTGGACGGCGGAATGGATGCGGCCCGGGCCTTGTTCGCGCGCGAGTGGGCGGAGGAGTTCGCCGCTCTGGACGAACCGCGCGTGTCCGATCCGAAGTCGCAGCTGCAACAATGGGCGCTTCAGGTGAAGCGGCAGCTGCCCATCTATCGCGTGGTGGAACGCTCGGGCCCGGACCACGCGCCGGCCTTCACGGTCGAGGTGCGTGTGGACCACCTGGAGCCGGCCATGGCCGACGGGAAGTCGCGGCAAGAAGCGGAGAAGGCGGCGGCGCTGGCCTTGCTGCAAAGGGAAGGACGCGCTTGAGCGAGCAACTGACACGGGCGGGGTTCGCCGCCATCATCGGGGCGCCAAACGCGGGGAAGTCGACGCTGGTCAACCGGCTGGTGGGGTCCAAGGTCTCCATCGTCACTCAGAAGGTGCAGACCACGCGCTTCCCCGTCCGCGGCGTGGCCATCGAGGGTTCCTCGCAAATCGTGCTGGTGGACACGCCGGGGATCTTCACCCCGCGGCGGCGGCTGGACCGGGCCATGGTGCGGGCCGCCTGGGGCGGCGCGGCGGACGCCGACACCGTGGTGCACCTCGTCGATGCGGCGGCCGAGGCCGGCGTGGCGGAGGGGCAGGCCTCCAGCGCGGACAAGCGCTCCGCCCAAGATGTCGAGACCATCACGGCGGGGCTGAAGGCCGCTGGCCGGAAGGCCACCCTGGCCCTGAACAAGATCGATCTGCTGAAGCGGGACCGGCTGCTGGCCTTGTCGGAAGCCTTGTTCGCGACCGAAGCCTACGATGAGGTGTTCATGATTTCGGCCGCGAACGGGTCCGGGGTGGCGGACCTGAAGCGGCGCCTGGCCGAGCGGATGCCGGAAGGGCCCTGGTTCTATCCGGCGGACCAGACGGCCGACATACCGGTACGGTTGCTGGCGGCCGAAATCACGCGCGAGAAGCTGTTCCTGCGGGTGCACGAGGAGCTCCCGTACCAGGCGGCCGTCGAGACCACGCAGTTCGAAGAACGCCCCGACGGCGGCGCGCGCATCGAGCAGACCATCTATGTGCAGCGCGAGGGGCACCGGCCCATTATTCTGGGCAAGGGCGGCCAGACCCTGAAATGGATCGGGGAGCATTCGCGCAAGGAGCTGACGGAGCTGCTGGACAGGCCGGTGCACCTGTTCCTGCACGTGAACGTGGACGAGCGCTGGCAGGATCGGCGGGAGTTCTACAGCCCGGTCGGGCTGGAGTTCGACGCGTGAGGGGCGGGGCCGTGCTGCTCGTGCTGGGGCTGCTCGGCGGGTGCGCGTCGTCGCCGGTCGTCGCGCCCGCTTCGGCGCAGGCCAATGCAGCGAGCCAGGCGGAGATTTCGGCCGTGCTGGACGCCTTTCACGGCGCGGCGGCCCGGGCCGACGGACCGGCCTATTTCGGGCTGTTCGCGCCCGGCGGGGTGTTCATCGGCACGGATGTCGCCGAGCGGTGGTCGGTGGCCGAGTTCCGCGCCTATGCCGAGCCCTTCTTCAGCAAGGGCCAGGGCTGGACCTATACGCCCCGGAGCCGCTCGGTGGTGCTGGGTCCGGACGGCCGAACCGCCTGGTTCGACGAGGTGCTCGACAGCCGGAACTACGGCACAAGCCGGGGGACGGGCGTGCTGGTGCGGCGGCCGGAAGGTTGGCGCATCGCCCAGTATGCGCTGACCTTCCCCATCCCGAACGACCTGGCCAAGGAATTCACCGGGCGCATCCGCGAGCATGAGGCGCGGCCGGCTCCAGGCTGATGGAGTTCGAGGACGAAGCCTTTGTATTGTCCGCTCGCGCGCACGGCGAGGCCGGCGCCATCGTCGATCTCCTGACGGCCACCCACGGGCGTTACGCCGCCCACGTGGCCGGGGGCGGGTCTCGGAAGATGAAGCCGGTTTTGCAGGCCGGCGCGCACGTCGGCGCGCGCTATCGGGCGCGAACAAGCGAGCAGTTGGGATCGGCGATGCTGGAGCCGCTTGGCGCGGGCCCCTCGGCCTTGTTCGACGACCCGCTGGCGCTGGCGGGGCTGTCGGCGGCTGCGGCGGTCGCGGCCGGGGCGCTGCCGGAACGGGAGCCGCATCCAGGTGCGTTCGACGCCTTTGCCGCACTGGCGACCGCGTTCGACCAGCCGGCGATCTGGCCGGCGGTGTTCGTGCGGTTCGAGGCGGGGCTGTTGGAGGAGCTGGGTTTTGGCATGGACCTGACGCGGTGCGCCTCGACGGGATCGATGGACGATCTGGTCTATGTGAGCCCCCGTACCGGCCGGGCGGTCAGCCGGGCTGCGGGCGAGCCCTACGCCGAACGAATGCTGAAGCTGCCTCCCTTCATGCTGGCGGCTCAGAACCGACTCCAGCCGGGAGACGTCGGCGACGGGCTGGACCTGACGGGGCGCTTCCTCGAGCAATGGGTGTTCGGGCCGTTGAACCGGCCGCTCCCGCCTGCTCGCGTGTGGATGATAGACCGGCTGCGTGAAGCAGGGCGGCTTTAGCAGCCAAGGTGTCGCTTTCCGGTCACGCGAGTCGGACAGAGGCTTAACCACGGTCTGCTAGGCCTGAGGAGCACGCGAGGTCCTGATGACCATGACGGCCGCCAATTTCGACTGCGACCCCCTGGAGCATTACCCGAACCGGGCGGAGTATGCCGCCGACGGCTGGGTCCATGGGATCGGCATGGCGGCGGCGCTGATCGGCGCGGGCCTGTTGTTCACCGCGGCCCTGGAGCGCGACGGCGTGGGCCAGGCGGCGGCCGTAGCGCTCTACGGCGCTACCCTGGTGGCCATGCTGGCGTGCTCAGCGGCTTACAATCTCAGCCGTCCATCGAAGGTGCGGCCCTATCTCCGCCGGATGGACCAGGCCGCGATCTTTCTTCTGATCGCAGGCTCCTACACGCCCTTCACCACCCAGCGGCTGGACGGCGGCTGGGCGGTCGGAATGACGGCGCTGGTCTGGGCCCTGGCGCTGGCCGGGGTGGCGGGCAAGCTGCTGACGGACCGCCTGTCCGAGAAGTTCTGGTGCGGCGTCTATGTCGCCTTTGGTTGGGTGGCAGTGATCGCGGCCAAGCCCTTATGGGAGGGCGTGCCCTGGACGGCGCTGACGCTGCTGGCGGTTGGCGGCTTTATTTACACGGCCGGAGTGGCCCTGTTCCTGGGCAAGTCGCTGCCTTTCCGCCGCGCCATCTGGCACGGCTTCGTGGTCGCTGCGGCCGGCGTACATCAGGCGGCGGTGTGGTTGGGAGTCGTTCTGGCCACGTGATCGGCGCCGCGCGGGGTAGCATCTTCCCGCCAGCCATGATTCGGGTCCGCCCATGACCAAACATGTTCCGCCGCCCGAGGGCGAGCGCGTCTTCAACGAGTCGCTCACCGACGCGCTGTCCAAGCGCTATCTCGCCTACGCGCTGTCCACCATCACCGGGCGGGCGCTGCCGGACGTGCGCGACGGACTGAAGCCTGTGCATCGGCGGCTCTTGTACGCCATGCGCCAGATGCGGCTCAGCCCCGAGGCGGCCACGCGCAAGTGCGCCAAGGTCGTGGGCGAGGTGATGGGCAACTATCACCCGCACGGCGACAGCTCGATCTACGACGCCCTGGTTCGGCTCGCGCAGGAGTTTTCGCAGCGCTATCCGCTGATCGAAGGACAGGGAAACTTCGGCAATCTCGACGGGGATAACCCGGCCGCGATGCGGTACACGGAATGCCGGCTGACGCCTGCGGCCGAGCTCCTGCTGAACGGCATCGACGAAGACGCGGTCGACTTCCGCCCCACCTATGACGAGAGCGACACGGAGCCGAGCGTGCTCCCCGGCGGGTTCCCCAACCTGCTGGCGAACGGCTCGTCGGGAATCGCGGTCGGCATGGCGACCTCCATCCCGCCGCACAATGCAGGCGAGCTGATTGACGCCTGCCTGCTGCTGCTGTTGCGCCCGGAAGCCACGACCGCGGACCTGATGGAGCGTGTGCTCGGCCCGGACTTCCCCACCGGCGGCGTGTGCGTGGAGAGCCGGGCCTCTATGCTGGAGACCTATGACACCGGCCGGGGCGGACTGCGCTTGCGCGCGCGCTGGACCTTGGAGGATCTGGGTCGGGGAACCTGGCGCGTGGTGGTCACCGAGATGCCCTACCAGGTCCCCAAGGCCAAGCTGGTGGAGGACCTGGCCGCGATCCTGGAGGCCAAGAAGGCGCCCTTGCTGCTGGATGTGCGCGACGAGAGCGCCGAGGACGTGCGCTTGGTGCTCGAGCCGCGCTCGCGCAGCGTCGATCCGGAAGCCTTCATGGAGAGCCTGTTCCGGTTGTCGGACCTGGAGATGCGCTTCCCCGTCAACATGAACGTGCTGGACGCGCGGGGGACCCCGCGGGTCATGGGGCTGAAGCCGGCGCTGCAGGCCTTCCTCGAGCACCGCCGCGAGGTGCTGGTGCGGCGCTCGCGGTGGCGGCTGGCCCGCATCGAAGCGCGCATGCACATCCTGGACGGATTGCTGATCGCCTATCTCAACCTGGACGAGGTGATCCGCATCGTCCGCTATGAGGAGGAGCCCAAGGCCCGGCTGATCGAGGCCTTCGCGCTTTCGGACGTGCAGGCCGAGGCGATCCTCAACACGCGACTGCGGCAGCTGGCCCGGCTGGAGGAGATGGAGATCCGGCGCGAACACGAGGCGCTGGCGGCTGAGCGGGCGGGGATCGAAGAGCTGCTGGGCTCCGAGCGCAAGCAGTGGAGCCGGGTCGGCGACCAGCTCCGCGAAGCGCGCAAGGTGGTTGGGTCGCAGACGGCGCTGGGCAGGCGGCGGACCACCTTTGCGGACGCGCCGGTGATCGACGAGACGGCGGCGGTGGAGAGCTTGGTCGCACGCGAGCCCATCACGGTGGTGCTGTCGGAGCGCGGCTGGATCCGGGCGGTGCGGGGCAAGGTGGAGGACACGAGCGAGCTGAAGTTCAAGGAAGGCGACAAGCTGGGTTTCGTCGTGCCGGCTTTCACGACCGACAAGGTCCTGGTGTTCGCCTCAGACGGGCGTGTGTTCACCCTGGCGGGCGACAAGCTGCCGCCCGGGCGTGGACACGGCGAGCCGCTGCGGCTCTTGGTGGATCTGGACGAGCGGGTGAAGCCGGTGGCGGTGCTCGCGCACAAGCCAGGGCGCCGCCTGCTGGTGGCGTCAAAGACTGGGTACGGCTTCCTCGTGCCTGAGGTGGAGGTGCTGGCCTCGAAGCGCGGCGGGAAACAGGTGCTGAACGTTGACCCGAGCGATCCGAAGGCGGGCGCGACGCTGTGCCAGGACGCGGACGGGGACCACGTCGCCTTGTTGGGCGACAACAACAAGATTTTGATCTGCCTGCTGACGGAGCTGCCCGAGATGGGCCGGGGCCGGGGCGTACGCCTGCAAAGCTACAAGGAGGGCGGGCTCAAGGACGCGCTGGTGTTCAAGAAGGAGACCGGGCCGGCCTGGATCGACAGCACCGGCAAACGGCGCGAGTGGAAGGAGTGGGATCAGTGGGTGGGCAAGCGCGCCACCGCGGGCAAGATCGCGCCCCGCGGATTCAGGCGGTTCGCGCCCTAGCCGCCCGGTTTGGGATCGGCCAGCCGCGTCCAGCCGGTGAAGCGGAGGACTTCCAAGGGGCGGAAACGCGCCTTGTAGTCCATCTTGGGAGAGCCGCCGACCCAGTAGCCCAGATAAACGTAGGGGATGCCGGTGAGCTGGGCCTGAACGATGTGGTCCAGGATGGCGAACACGCCGGGGCTGTTCTTGGACAGGGCGGGGTCGAAGAAGCTGTAGACCAGGGACAGGCCGTCGCCGAGAACATCCACCAGGGCGCAACCCGCCAGTTCGCCGGGGCCGTGGTCGCGCGAAGGCTGGCGCCACTCGACGATGTGCGTGCGGGCGGTGGTGTCCTCGACCATGGCCACATAGTCGGGCCAGCTCATGCCGGTCATGCCGCCGCCCGGATGGCGGTGGTGCAGGTACCGGGTGAGCAGGTCGAACTGTTCGCGGGTGGCCTCGGCCTCCACGAGGTGTCGCTGGAGGTGGTCGTTGCGCTGCAAGATGCGACGCTCGGAGCGGGAGAAGGCGTAGTCCCCCGCCGGCACGCGCGCGCTGACGCACGCATCGCAACTCTCGCAGGCCGGGCGGTAGGCGATGTTCTGGGATCGGCGGAACCCCACGCCGGTCAGGGTGTCGTTGACAAGGGGGCCGTCCACCACAGGGAGGTGCGCGAAGACCTTCCTTTCCTGGCGGCCGGGCAGATAGGGGCAGGGCGTGGGGGCGGTCAGGAAGAAGCGGAGCTGACGCGTGGCGAAATGTTGCGTCACGGGGACGGGCTCACGGAACCGGACTGAGTCTGGGGAAGGTCACCCCTGCGATTTGGGGGTATGCCGCCCGTAACCGCAAGAGCCTTGTCACAGACCGGCGTCCGGCGGGAGCACAGGGGCTTCGCGCAGAAGCACCAGAGTGATGCGGCGGTTGCCCGCCAGCGTCGGGTCATCCGGATAGAGCGGGTCCGAGGCGGCCTTGCCGCTCACCTGATAGATGCGGTCCGGGTCGACTCCGGAACCTTGCAGGATCTCCCGCGTCGCATTGGCACGGCCCGACGACAGCGACCAATCCCCTTCGGAACGCCCCCCCGTCTGGGCGCTGGTGTGGCCGGAGATGGTGACGCGGTTGGGCAGCTGGTTCACCACCCGGGAGATCTCGCGCAGGAGCAGGCGCGCGCGTTCGTTGGGCCTAGCTGCGCCTGGTTCGAACATGGACCGACCCTCCTGGTCCACCAGCTGGATGCGGAGCCCCTCGGGAGTCTGGTCCACCAGCACGTGCTTGGAAAGTTCGGCGAGCTCAGGAAGCGACTGCATGGCCTGCCGCAGCGAGGCGGCGGCGCTTGCGAAGGCGGCGGCCTCCTGCGGCTGGAGCTCCTCGCGCATGGCGTCCTCGCTGATTTCGCGAAGGGCCGCTTCGGCGCCCGTGGTGCTGCTCTGGCCGTCGATGTCCGCAGAGGGCGGGGCCTCCGGCGCCATCTTCTCCATGATCTGCATGGAGCCCTGGTTCTTGTTGCCGTCGTCGCCCAGAGCCGTGCCGCCCAGGATGCCGCCTGCGCCGCTGGCGCTCTCGCTGACGCTGGCCGGGGCGAAATAGTCGGCGATGCCGCGCTTCTGCTCCGGGCTGGTGGTGTTGATCAGCCACATAAGGAGAAAGAAGGCCATCATGGCCGTGACGAAGTCGGCGTAGGCCACCTTCCAGGCGCCGCCATGGTGACCGTGACCGCCAGCCTTCTTGATCTTCTTGATCAGGATTGGTCGTTCGCCGGCCAGGGCCACAGCAAGCTCCGAATGGGAACCTCGAGTCTGCGGCCGGCGTGGTTAAGATGGTGTTCGCAATCAGGCTCCGCGGGCCACCTGGAAACCGGCGAAGCTTTGCGCCGTGGGCATGATCTCCATGGTGTTCACATTGAAGTGCGGGGGCAGGGTGGCGGTCCACCAAACAGCTTCGGCGACGTCCTCGGCGGTGAGCGGGGTCATGCCGGCGTAAACGGCCTGGGCCTTGTCGGCGTCGCCGCGGAAGCGGACCTCGGAAAATTCGGTGCCGCCGCACATGCCGGGCTCGATGCAGCTCATGCGCACGCCGGTCCCGTGCAGGTCGCTGCGCAGGTTCTGGCTGAACTGATGCACAAAGGCCTTGGTGGCTCCGTAGACGTTGCCGCCGGGGTAGGGCTGGGTCCCGGCGACCGAACCCAGGTGGATCACGTGGCCTCGTCCGCGCTCGACCATGCCGGCCAGCAGGGCGTGGGTGCAGTGGATCAGGCCGCGGACATTGGTGTCGAGCATCTGGTCCCAGTCGCTGAGATCGGCGGTCTGGGCGGGGCCGAGACCCAGGGCCAGGCCGGCGTTGTTGATCAGCAGGTCCACGGCGGCATGGCTGGCGGGAAGGCTGGTCAGGGCGCGACGGACCGCGTCGGTGTCCTGCAGGTCGAGCTCAAGCGGCAGGATCAGGTCGGGGTGCTCTGACGCCAGCCCCTGCAGACGGTCGAGGCGGCGCGCAGTGGCCACTACACGAACCCCCGCCCGAGCGAAGCGGCGGACGAAGGCGGCTCCGAAGCCCGCGCTGGCGCCGGTGACGACGGCGATCTGAGGCAGGTAGGACACGGCGTTCTCCGGCGAAGGCGAGCGCGTGCTCTGGCGCGCCCCCCGCTCGGGATCAAGCCGGGCAGGAGCTCGGGTCGCCAGGCACTCAGGCCGCCTAGGAACTCAGGCCGGAACGATGCGCGGGTCGCCCGCCGCCACGGCCAGCTTGATGCGGGTGCTGAGCGCGCCGTCCGGGACCGAGACGCGGTCGAGCACCTTGAACTCGCTGCGCCAGCGCTCGCGGTCCACATCGCAGAGCAGATAGCCGCGTTGACTGTTGTTGAATTTCAGCTGCGGATTGGCCGCCTGGATTCGGACCATGTCGGGGCGCTGGTCCTGGCCGTCCCCGCCCGAGCTGATGGAGGTGGCGACAAACTCGGTGGCGATCGGGCGGGGACCGGGGTTGCGCCCGTCCAGGTGGAGCTCGCCCGCGAAGTTCTGGTGCTCGTCACCGGTCAGGACCACGACGTCGCTGATCCGGCGGTCGCGGATGTGGCTGAGGAGGCGAGTGCGTGGGGCCCGGTAGCCGGCCCAGGAATCGAGGTTGGCCGTGTAATCGGGGCCCGGGTTTCGGTCGAGGTCCATGACCATGATCTGCTGAGCCAGGGCCTTCCAGCGCGCCCGGGACGCTGAGAGGCCGTCCAGGAGCCAGCGTTCCTGGCGTGCGCCCAGGACCTCCGCACGGGTGCGATCGAGGTCGGGGCAGACGGTGTTCCAACGATCCCCGCAGGGCTGGTCAGAGCGGTGCTGGCGGGTATCCAGGAAATTCAGCTCGAGCAGCCGACCAAAGGCCGCGCGGCGATAGAGCTGCAGGCTGGGACCCGAGGGGAGGGCGCTCGGGCGCAGCGGCATGTTCTCATAGAAGGCCTGCATCGCCGCCTGCTGGCGGAGCTTGAAGATCGCGGGCGGGGTGCCGTCCTGATCCAGGTCCGAGACCCAGTTGTTGTCGATCTCGTGGTCGTCCCAGATGATGAACCAGGCGGCGGCCGCGTGGGCGGCCTGCAGGTCCGGATCCATCTTGGTCTGGGCGTAGCGCCGCCGGTAGTCGTCGAGGCTGTAGACCTCCCCATCCAGGTACTGGCGGGGATTGGCCGAGGGGCCCCGGGCGCCGTTGTTCAGACGCGAGCCGCGGCCCTCGTAGATGTAGTCGCCGTAGCAGAAGATGAAGTCGAGCTCCTCCTCGGCCAGCTTGCGATAGGCGGTGAAGAGGCCCTGCTCGTAGTGCTGGCATCCGGCGACGCCGAAGCGCACCCGCTGGACGTCCGCCCCGGCCAGCGGGGTGGTGGCGGCGCGCCCGGACAGGCTGCGTTCCTTGCCGGCCATGAAACGGTACCAGTAGGGGCGTGCGGGCTGCAGACCGACCACCTCGACATGGACGCTGTGGCCCAG
>JAHWJX010000039.1 GCA_019348195.1 Pseudomonadota bacterium
GCCACCTCGGCTCCGGCGTGCCGATCTACGGGATGAACCGCGGCTCGCTGGGCTTCCTCATGAACGACTATGCGGAAGACGACCTGCCCGCCCGGATCGCCGCAGCGGAACGCGCCGCCATCCACCCGCTGGTCATGAACGCCACGGATATGCACGGCGAGCACGCCCGAGGCCTGGCCATCAACGAGGTCTCGCTGCTGCGCCAGACCCGTCAGGCCGCCAAGCTCCGCATTCGCATCGACGACAAACTCCGAATGCCCGAACTGGTCTGCGACGGCGCCCTGGTCGCCACCCCGGCCGGGTCCACCGCCTACAACTTCTCCGCCCACGGCCCCATCGTGCCCCTGTCCGCCGAGGTTCTGGCCCTGACGCCCATCAGCGCCTTCCGCCCCCGCCGCTGGCGCGGCGCGCTGCTGCCCCACGCCGCCCGCGTCACCTTCGAGGTGCTGGAGCCCGACAAGCGCCGCGTCAGCGCCACCGCCGACAGCGTCGAGGTTCGCGACGTGCTCGAAGTCCAGGTCTGCGAAGACCGCACCACGGAACTGCACATGCTGTTCGACGCCGGTCGCGGGCTCGACGAGAGGGTTCTGGCCGAACAATTCTCGGCCTGACGGCATCCCGCTGTTTCAGAGCAGCGGGGGAGTCTCCCTCCGGGCGTCCAGCGCCCGACCACCGGGCCCCACACCCTCTCTTAAGCTCCAGGCGGCACAATGCCCGCAAATTCCGGAGCCTTCCCCGATGCTCGCAAACCGCGGCGCCGTTTTCACCGTCCCCAATGCGCTCAGGGCCAAGGTCGGCGGCGGCGCCGCGCTAAACGCCGACGCCGTGGCCAAGGCCGAGGAGGCGCTCAAGGCCCTGTCGGCCAACTTCGCCCAATGGCTAAGCGACGAGATCGTCCGTCTGGAGGCGGCTCGCACCGCCGTCCGCGAGCAGGGCCGCACCCCCGCCGCTACCGAAACCCTTTACTTGCGGGCCCACGACCTCAAAGGCCTGGGCGCAACCTACGAATATCCTTTGGTGGGCCGTATCGCCGGCTCGCTTTGCAAGCTCCTGGAGGAGCCCGCCGAGCGGCCCGCCGTCCCCGAGGTGCTGATCGACGCTCACGTGGACGCCATCCGGCTGTGCGTGCGCACCGAAATGCGCGAGGTCGACCACCCCGCCGGCGCCTTGCTCCTGGCCGAACTCGAGTCGCGCACCACCGCCCACAACGCCTGACGGCTCAGAATCCCCCTTCAGGGAAAGGAGCCGTGAAGGGCCGGGAGTCACCCCCGTCTGATCAGGCCGTGCTCGACTCGGCTTCCGCCTTTCCCGGCGAAAGCCGGATTCGCCCGCAGAGGCACTCCTCTCCAGACTAAGGGCCCGTCCCCGTCCATCAACCCCCAGCCTTAGCCGGGAGATCGGGGAAGGATGGGCGCTCACCGCCCACCTCTCACCCTGACCCGCTCTTGCGAGCCATTCGCAACCATGTCACGAGCGGCTCATGCGATCTCGCCCTGTCCTCGCCGGCCTCGCCGCCGTTCTCAGCCTGCTCGCCGCCTGCGAGCGCCGCCCGGCTGGGACCGCCCAGGGCGCCGAGGCCTCCAGCGGCCAACTCAACCTCTACACCGCCCGGCACTACGACGCCGACCAGCAACTGTACGCCGGCTTCTAGGAGGCCACCGGGATCGAGGTCCGCACGATCGACGGCAACCCCGCCCAGCTGGTCGAGCGCATGAAGGCCGAAGGTCCCGCCAGCCCCGCCGATGTGGTGCTCATGGCCGACGCGGGCGCCCTGTGGCGCGCCGAGGACGCCGGGCTGCTCCAGCCCACCCAGTCCGCCGTTCTCAGCGAACGCATCCCGGCCAACCTGCGCGATCCCGCCGGACGCTGGTTCGGCTTCGCCCGCCGCGCCCGCGTGCTGGTATTCAGCAAGGCCGCGGCGCCGCCCGATGGCCAGGCCGCCTATGCCGACCTGGCGGACCCGCGTTTTCGCGGCCGCGTCTGCGTCCGCAGTTCAGACAACGTCTACAACCTCTCCACCCTGGCCGCGCTCACCGAACAGTGGGGCCGGGACCGCGCCTCCGCCTGGGCTCGTGGCGTGGTGGCCAACATGGCTCGCCCGCCGCAAGGGGGAGACATCGACCAGATCCGGGCTGTGGCCGCGGGTCAATGCGACGTGGCGCTGGCCAACAGCTATTACTGGATCCGCCTCGCGCGCTCGCAGAACCCGGCCGACAAGGCGGCGGCGGACCGCACGGTCATGGTCTTCCCAGAACAGGCCGACGGAGCTCCGGGCGCCCTGGTCAACATCTCCGGCGGAGGCGTGGCCGCCAACGCCCCCAATCGCGCCAACGCGGTCCGTTTCCTCGAATACCTGACCTCGCCCGAAGCCCAGGCCATCCTGGCCGAAGCCAACAACGAATACCCCGCCGTCCAGGGCGCGGAGACGCCGCAGGCCGTGCGCCCCTATGCCGACTTCCGCCCGGCCGCACTCCCGGTCGCCGTTTACGGCCGCCGTCAGGCCGAGGCCCAGGCCCTGTTCGACGAAGCGGGCTGGCGGTGACATCCCACCCTCGTCCATCAACAAGCTCGGGATGAGGGTTTCAGCCGTGGCGATCGGCTTTCTGGCCTCAAGCAGCCTTCCCACAGCCCTCATGCTGAGCTGGTCGAGGCACCACGGCGGGCCACGCCCATGGCCCTGACCGAAGTCCCCGCACCTGAGGCCGCCTTCGCCCGCCGACCCCGGGGCGCCCCATGGACACTGGCCGCCGCCAGCCCGCTGCGCCTTGCGGCCCTGCTGGCCGCAGCCTTGGTCGTGCTTCCCTTGATCGCAGTGACCTTTCTGGCCCTCCAGCCCGCCGAGGCCGGGCCCAGCCCCGCCATCCTGGCTCGCTACGCCCAGGACACGGCCCTGCTGGCTGCGGGCGTTGCGCTGGGCGCGACGGGCCTCGGCGCGGTGGCCGCCTGGCTGGTGGTGATGCACCGTTTCCCCGGACGAGGCCTCTTTGAATGGGCGCTGGCCCTGCCCTTGGCCGCGCCCGCCTATGTCCTGGCCTACGGCTGGGCCGACCTCCTGGACGTCGCAGGCCCCGTGCACACGGCGCTCCGCACGGCCGGCCTGGACCCGAACTGGCTTCAGGTCCGCACCCTTCCGGGCGCCGTCCTCATCCTCTCCTTCGCCTTTTACCCTTATGTCTACCTGACCGCGCGAGCGGCCTTCCTGAGTCAGCCCGTCTGCTCGCTGGACGCGGCCCGCACCCTCGGCTGCAGCCCCCGCCAGGCCTTTTTCCGCGTGGCCCTCCCTCTCGCCCGTCCGGCGCTGGCGGCCGGCGCCGCGCTGGCGATCATGGAGACGCTGGCCGACTACGGCGCGGTGACCTATCTGGGCGTCCAGACTCTCACCACCGGCGTAGTCCGTGCTTTCACCAGCTACGGCAGCCCCGAAGCCGCCGCCCGCCTCTCGCTCGCGCTTCTGGGCGCCGCGGCTCTCATGCTCTGGCTGGAGCGCTCCGGCCGCAGCGGCCAGACCTACGCGGCCCGATCCGGCCGCCCGCTTGGTCGCACCGACCTCGGTCCAGTCGCCGGCGCCATGGCCGCGACCTTCTGCACCGCCCTCCTCCTCGCCGCCCTGCTGATCCCCGCGATCTGGCTCGCGGTCCGCGCCGGCCAGGCCGCTCCGGACCTTCCACGTCTGGCGCGCGCCGGCGCCACCTCTGTCGGCATGGCCGCGGCCGGCACAGCGGTGACCCTGGGCCTGGCGGTCGCCATCGCTTTCGGCGCTCGCGGACGCACCGCCTGGCCCGCCCGCATGGCCAGCCTCGGCTACGCCACCCCGGGCGCCGTCATGGCTATCGGCCTGCTTGCCCCCGCCGCCCTGGTCTGGCGCACGGCCGGCGCTCCGGCCGCCAGCGCGATCGCAGGCCTCGTCTTGCTGCTCTACGCCTACGCCGCCCGCCTCACCGCCGCGGCGCTGGAGCCCATCGACGCCGGGCTCACCCGCGTCACGCCGTCCATGGACCGCGCCGCCCGCACCTTGGGCGAGACCGAGGCCGGGGCTCTGCGGCGCGTCCACGCGCCCGTGGCCCGGGGCGCGCTCTGGACCGCCGCCCTTCTGGTCTTTGTGGACGTGCTCAAGGAGCTCCCAGCCACCCTGATCCTGCGTCCTTTCAACTTCGACACCCTGGCGGTCGCCGCCAGCAACTACGCCTCTGACGAGCGCCTGGCCCAGGCGGCCTGGCCCGCCCTCCTCCTGGTGGCCCTGGCGGTCGGCCCCGTCCTCTTCCTCAGCCGCCGCGTCGCCCGGTCCCGCCCCGGCGGGCGCCTGTGACGCCTGTGCTGGAAGCCCGCGCCGTGTCCCGCCTGTACGCCGGCCGCCCGGCCGTGGACCGCGCGAGCCTCCAGCTGCATCCGGGCGAGATCACCGCCCTCCTGGGCCCTTCCGGCAGCGGCAAGAGCACCCTCCTGCGCATCCTAGCGGGTCTCGAGCCTGCCGACGCCGGCGAGGTCCGCGCCGGCGATCGCCGCCTGTCGGCCCCCGGCCTCCACGTCGCGCCCGAGCAGCGCGACATCGGCATGGTCTTCCAAGACTACGCGCTCTTCCCCCACCTCTCCGTCCTGGACAACGTCGCCTTCGGGCTACGCCGCCTCCCCCGGCCGGAGCGCGAGCTCCGCGCCCGTGGCGAGCTCAACCGCGTCCGCCTGCTCGACCGAGCCGCCAGCTTCCCCAACACCCTGTCCGGCGGAGAACAACAGCGCGTGGCGCTGGCGCGGGCCCTCGCCCGCGATCCGGCCGTGATCCTCCTGGACGAGCCCTTTTCGGGCCTTGACCAGGGCCTGCGCACCGAGATCCGCGACATGGCGCTGGACGCGCTGCGCAGCGCCGGCGCCGCAGCCCTGATCGTGACGCATGACGCGGAGGACGCCCTGCTCACGGCGGACCGCTTGGCGCTGATGGAGTCCGGCCGCATCCTTCAGACCGGCGTCCCCGAGGAGGTCTACGCCCGCCCCGTGTCGCTCGCGGCGGCCCGCCTCACTGGAGACGCCGACGCCCTGCCCGCCCAGGTTCGCGCCGGTTGGGCCCGCACCGCTTACGGCGAGATCGCCGCTCCCGGCCGCCCGGACGGCCCCGCCCTGGTCATGGCGCGCCCCGAAGCCTTCCGCCCCGCCGAGGACGACGGCCGGGAGGTCGCGGTGACCGAGCGCCGCTTCGCCGGCGGCGCGCTCCGCCTGACCTTGATGTCCGGAGGCGTTCCCGCCCATGCACGCTGGCGCTTCACCCAGGCGCGCGCCCAAACGGTGCGGGTCCGCCTGGACCCCCGCTTCTGCGCCGTGTTCGACCCGGTCTGAAGACCATCCCGCGCTGCTGGCGCAGAGCTTCTAGCCGCGCGCCGCCCGGATCCGCTCCTGAGCGATCGCGTCGGCGATCTCGTGGGTGGGCCGCTTCTCCGCGGCCGAACGCGCCAGCACCTCGTCCAGCGTCTCCATCAAGCGGGCCAGCTTGCCTTCCACCCACTGGGGGTCATAGGCCTCGTCCCGCTGCAGCCCGCGCACCTCGGAGGCCACATTGATGATGCCGCCGCCATTGATGACGTAATCCGGCGCATAGACGAGTCCGCGTTCGAACACCGCCCGACCGATCTCCGGCGTGGCCAGCTGGTTATTCGCTCCACCGGCGATCACCTTGGCCTTGAGCCGCGGCAGCGTTTCCTCGTTCAGGATGGCGCCCAGGGCGCACGGCGCGAAGATCTCCGCCCGTGTATCGAAGATGTCGTCCGGCGCGACGATCTCCGCCCCGGTCTTGTCCGCAACCCGGCGCAGCGCCTCCTGGTTCACGTCGGTGATCACCAGCCTGGCCCCGGCGGCGTGCAGCTTGTCCGCCAGATAGGCGCCCACGTGCCCGACACCCTGCAGGGCCACCGTGGTCCCGTTCAGGTCCTCGCTCCCCAGCCCGTGCTTGGCCGCAATCTTCAATCCGCGGAAAACGCCCTCCGCCGTCACCGGGCTGGGATCGCCCGACCCCGCCTTGGATCCCTCCACGCCCACCGCGTAGCGGGTCTCCTTGCCCGCCTCCATGATGTCGGACACCGACACGCCCACGTCCTCCGCGGTGAAATACCGCCCGCCCAGGCTGTCCACCGCCCGGCCGAAGGCCCGGAACAGCTCCGGCGTCTTCTGCGTCCGGCTGTCGCCGATGATCACCGACTTGCCGCCGCCCAGCTCCAGGTCGGCCATGGCGTTCTTGTAGCTCATGCCCTGCGAGAGCCGCAGCACGTCCGTCAGCGCCGCCTCTGCGCTCTCGTAGTTCCACATGCGGCAGCCCCCGGCGGCCGGGCCCCGGGCGGTCGAGTGGATGGCGATGATCGCCTTCAGCCCCGTCTTCTCGTCGTGAAAGGCGTGCACGCTTTCATGCCCGGCGTAGGCGGGCAGGTCGAACAGGGTCATGACGTCCTGGGTGTTTCCGCCCTCTTCCGGGGCCGGCGCGGCTTACGCCGGGACGCGCCGGCGAACAAGCTCGGCCCTAGGGCGCATCTAGGTCCGGGTGGCCCGAATGGGGGGCGCCCCGGAAGGGAACGGCGCTCGCGGATCGCGTATGAAAGCCAGCATGTCCCGGCTGACCACCGGCCCCTGCAGATCGCGCGTCAGCATGTGATAGCCTCGCGGGTAGTGCGCCGATCGATCCCCCGGCTTCAGCTGCCGCACCGCCACCAGGGTGGGCTCCTCCCGGATGATGGTGTCGTTCATGCCGTAGGCGTACATCAGCGGCGGCGGTCGTTTGATCGCCCCGATCCCGACGGCGGCGCGCTGCATCAGCCCGACCAGGCCGTACACCGCGTCGATCCGCGTGGCCCTGATCATCCGAGGATCCTTTCGCAGCTTGCGCAGATACGGGAGGTTGTCGCAGGCGATGATGTCCCGGGTGAACATCCGCGGCGGGTTGGCGGCCCAGGCTCCAAAGGTGTGCGCCCCCACCCAGAGCGAGGCCTTGTACAGCAAGGGTTGAGCGTCCCAGCCCCAAACCGCCGGCGCGCTCAGGATCAGGCGGTCCGCGTCGGGAACCCGGTCGGAGCCGAAGGCCGCGACCGCCACGGCCCCGCCCATGCTTTCGCCCACCACGGCCAGCACCGCCTGGGGATGACGCACCCGGACCAGACGGCAGAAGGTCCGCAGGTCTTCGATCATCAGCTCCGTCCCGCCCCAGACGCCCCGCCTGGGAGAGCGGCCGAAGCCCCGCTGATCATAGGCGTAGGTCGTCACGCCCTCGGCGGCCCAGACGGGGGCGGCCAGGCTGAACGCCTCCGCATAGTCGTTCATGCCGTGCAGCCCGACCACCACGGCCCAGGGCTCGACCTCCCCTTCAGCCGGCCAGACGCTCAGCCCCAGCCGAGTCCCGTCGTGCGCCACGAAGCGCTTTTCCTCCAGCAGAGGCCCCGCGAAGCCGCGCGGCGGCGTCCCTGGAAGCTGGGCCAGAGGCGTGCAGGCGCCCAGCAAAAGCGGCGCGCCGGCGAGAAACGATCGCCGCCTCACCTCGCAGCCCTGTCTAGCAGGCGCGGCGTGCACACGCCGCCCAAGCGGTTCGGGTCCCCGGGCCGGACCTCCGGCGTGATCGCCAGCCTGGCCCGCGTCAGGCTTACCGGGCGCACCCGCGCCTCGGGCGCCAGTCCCCCCTCCAGGCGCCCGCCGGACCAGGGCCAGCGCCCCGCCTCGCTGGAACGGTTGTTCTTGCCCGCCTCCCGCTCGTCCAGCAGAGCGGAGGTGGCGTCTTCAATGGACCGGCTCATGCTGTTCCCCTAGATGGGCCGCCCTGTTGACCATTTGGAGGCGGCGAATGCCCACGGCTGTGGCGACCAAAGGCGAATTCGCTGGCTGGACCCGATGGACGAGCGATCCC
Organism: Pseudomonadota bacterium; assembly: GCA_019348195.1. GTDB lineage: Bacteria > Pseudomonadota > Alphaproteobacteria > Caulobacterales > Caulobacteraceae > JAHWJX01. The sequence continues at coordinate 7,868 of JAHWJX010000039.1, forward strand.
TTCGAGGATGCGGTCGGCCCCTTCTATTTCCAGACAGGCCCGGACGGACGCCCGGTCACGGCCTTTCGCGCCGAACGCAAGCACATGAACAGTCTGGGTCACATGCACGGCGGTTGCCTGATGGCCGTAGCCGACATGGCCCTCTTCACCATCGCTCGCGAGGCTCTGGGCGGCCAGTCCGGCGTCACGGTCGCGCTGGACAGCGTCTTCCTGAACCCCGGCGATCTGGGGGACCTGGTGCAGGCCACCGGGGAAGTCACCCGCGCGGGCGGCTCGTTGATCTTCGTCCGGGGTCAGGTGACGGTGGAAGACCGCACCCTCCTCACCTTCTCCGGAGTGATCAAAAAGCTTCGGGCCCGGCCCGCCCAGACCTGAGCCGGCTACATGCCCGCCGCGGCCGCGGGCCGGGCGCGCATCGCCTCGTACCAGCGTCCGACGTTGACCAGGGTCTCCGGCGGACGCCACTTGATCATCCGGGCGAAGTCCATGCCCGTCACCGCCACGATGTCGGCTGTCGTGATCCGATCCGCTGCGATGAACTCTCGCCCTTCCAGCTGGCGCTCCAGGTGCTTGAGCATCCGCTCCGCCCCGTCCCGCTGCTTGGCGCTGGCCGCCTCGTCCGTCCCCTCCAGCTTGGCCAGCGCGGGGTGGCCGTATCGCACGGCCATCATCAAGGGATTGGCGAGGTGAAGCTCGCAGCGGCGCGTCCACATCTCCACGACCGCCGTCTCCTTCGGGTCTCGCCCGAACAGGTTGGGCTCCGGATGCAAAGCTTCGAGATAGCGGCAGATCGCCAGCGACTCCGTCAACACCGTGCCATCGTCCAGCAGCAGAACCGGCAGCTGCGCCATTCCGGCCAGACGCCGGAACTCCGGCGTCCTGTGCTCACCCTGGAGGATGTCGACGTCGACGATCTCCACGTCGTCCATCCCCTTTTCCGCCATGAACCAGCGGACTCGGCGCGGATTGGGGGCCCGCCGGCTGTCGTACAGCTTCAAGGGACGACTCCCGCCGGGGTCGCCGGCCCGGCGCTGGCGGCCGGCGTGCTGCGGAACAAAGCCTCCGGAAGGGCGCCCACGACTGCTCCACTCAGGCAGGTGGCCAGAAAGCCCGCCATCAGCGCCCGCCACACCAGATCTAATACCTCCGTCCGGCGATTCGGGACCAGCACGCCTAGTCCTGCGACCACGATGCCGACCGAGCCGATGTTGGCGAAGCCGCACAAGGCGTAGGTGAGGATCGTTCGGGTCCGCTCGCCTAGTTCGGTTACCGGCATGCGCGCCAGTTCAATATAGGCCGTGAACTCGGTCAGGACCATCTTTACGCCTAGCAGCGCCCCCGCCTTGCCCGCCTCCTCCCAGGGCACTCCGATGGCCCAGGCGAGCGGGGAGAACACCGCCCCAAGAATCCGCTCAACCGACAAAGGCGCGCCGGCCACGTCGGGAAAGGCGCCCAGCAGCACATTGGCCAGCGCCACCAGGGCCACGAACACGATCAGGGTCGCGGTGATGTTCAGCACGACCGCCAAACCGTCCGTGATCCCTCGCGCGATGGCGTCGATCGAGCTCTCATAGTTCAGCGCCGAGGTGTAATCGGCGAAGGCTCCGCCCTGCCCTGCCTTTTCCGGAACCACGATCCGGGAGAGCAGCACGCCCGCCGGGGCCGCGATGATGGAGGCCGTCAGCACATGCCCGGCCGCGTCCGGCAAGGTGGGGGCCAGCAGGGTGGCGTAGGCCACCATGGTCGACCCCGCGACGGTGGCCAGTCCCACCGTCATCAGCAGAAACAGCTCCGAGCGCGTCAGCCGCTCCAGATAGCCCCGGATCACGATGGGCGCCTCCACCGTGCCCAGGAAGATGTTGGCCGCCACGGCCAGCGCCGAGGCCCCGCCCAAGCCCATGGTCCGCTGGAACAGAAAGCCGAAGCCCCGGATGACCCAGCGTAGGATGCGCCAGTGCCACAGCAGAGCCGAAAGCGCCGAGATCACCAGGATCAGCGGCAAGACCTCGAAAGCGAACACGAACAGCGCGCTCTGGTCGGCCAGCGCATAGGGTTGAGGCCCGCCGCCTAGGTAGCCGAACACGAACTGCGTGCCCTTGCGCGTAGCCGCCGCGAGTCCGTTCACCCCGCCGCTCATTCCGTTGAGCAGGACTTGGCTTCCCGGGATCCCGAACAGCATCAGCACCAGCACGGCCTGAAGCGCGATCGCCCCGATCGCCAGCCGCCACGGAAACCGCTTGCGATCCTCCGACATGGCCCAGCAAAGCGCCAGGATCAGCACGATGCCCAGCAGCGCCTGAGCGTTCAACAAGGAGAACATGGAATCCGGACAGCCCCGCTTGCCTGTCGGCTTACCGACCCCTCCGGCTCCGAACAAGCCAGGGTCGTCAACGCCCGCCTGTCAGCTCCGCCACTAGCCGATCCTGGCCGTAGATGTCGCGCAGCGCCTCCGTGACGGCCTCGGCGGTGACGATCACGCTGCGGTTCACGGCGGGGTCGTAGCCGAAGGCGTTGCGCTGGCTCAGGAAGGTGCTGTCGAAATTGGCTCCGATGACCTCTCCCGCGGCGTTCAAGGCCGGCGAGCCGGAGCTGCCGCCGATGGTGTCCGTGCTGAGCGTCATGTTGAACACGGTGGCCGGGTCGGCCCGGTTCTCGCGCCAGCGCTCAGGCAGGACGAAAGGCGCCGAACCCGTCGCGCGTTGGCGCAGGCCGGCGAAGGTGGTGAAGGGCCCAATCGTGCGTCCGTCCTGATTCCAGCCCTCGATACGACCGTAGGTGATGCGCAGGGTGCCGGTGGCGTCGGGATAGACCGCGTCGCCATAGACGGCGAAGCGGGCTCGGGCGATGCGTTCGGCGGCGGCGTCCGTCGGCCCGGCCACGCGCTCGTCCCAGGCGGTTCGGACCGCACGGGCGTCCGCGTCGGCGGCCAGCGCCAGGCGGATCAGCGGGTCGTTGCTCGCCTGGACGGCGGCCAAGCCGCCCTCCCACAGGCGCTTGCGTTCGGCGGGATCGCCCAGCTTGGTCCCGGCGACCGCGCGTTCGGCCAAGGCCTCGGGCGACTCGCGCCCGAGCAGCCGCTGAACCTGGGGATCGTCGACCGTCAAAAACTCGCGGGTCTTGGAGAGCCAGGTCTCCAGCTGCACGCGATCCAGCGCCGGATAGACCGGGCGAGGCTCCAATACGGCCCGTTGGGTCGCGGGCAGCCGCGACTGGGTGAACTCGGGCAGGCGCTGGCCGTTAGGCTTGGCCCGCTCCTGAGCGCCACGCACGATCGCCCGGGCCCAGCCGTACAGGGCCGATCCGCCTCCCGCGCGCAGCTCCAGGAAGTGGTACGCCGGATAGACTTGGGCGTAGTCGTCCTGGACCGCCGCGATGTCCGCCCAAGGATCGCCGAGTTCGGCTTTCAGCGCGGGATTGGAAGCGACCCGGGCGCGGAGCTCGGCCTCCGACCGGCGCTTGCCGTCCATGAACCGGGCGTCGGTCAGCGCTCGCATCTGCCCGCGGGCCCGCTTGTAGCTGTTCTCCACGCCGTAAAGGGTGTCGCCGGCGATGAAGGCGTTCTCCGGACTTTGCGCCCGAAAGGCGATCAGCCGGCCGCGGAGCTCCGAGCGGGTCAGCTGGTCGATGGGCATGACCACGTCCTGCGTGGTGCGAAGCTGGTCCAGCGTTTGCAGCCGCTGGGTCGCGCCGGGGTTGCCCACCACGAACACAGGCGCGCCGGCGGTGGGACGCGACGCGTTCCAACGCAGGTTGTTGGGCGTCTGCGCCGGAGCATCGGCCTCGTACACCCGCACAAAGGCCGCATCCAAGGCGAACCGCGGGAAGCTGAAATTGTCCGGGTCGCCGCCGAAATTGGCGATGGCGTCCTCGGGCGCGAACGCCAGCCGGACGTCGTCGTACTTGCGGAAGCGATACAGCTTGAACTGACCTCCGCGATAAAGATCAACTACTTGGCAGCGGAGCTTCGGGTCGTTCCCGCAGGCGCCCTCGATCACGGCGATCTCCGCGTCGCGCGCTTGGATGCGGGCCTGCCCCGTCGTGCTCCCGATCGCTCCCCGCACCCGCGCGGTCACGTCCTCGATGCCGGTGACGAACTCCGCCGTCATCCCCGGACAACGACGCTCCTCCGCCCGCGAGGCGGTCAGGAAGCCCGTCTCGCCGTAGTTGCGTTGAGGCGTGGAGAGCTGCTGCTTGCAGGTGTCCACGCAGTGGTTGTTGGTCAGGATCAGCCCCTCGGGACTGACCAGCGAGGCGGAGCAGCCGCCCAGCTTCACGGCCCCGGCCCGGACCCGGTCCAGCCACGCCTGGTCCACGCGCGTGCCCAGCTCCCGGTTCACCCGGGCGGCCGGAAAGCCGTCGAAGGTCCACATCCCCTCCCCGGCCAGGGCGGGAAAACCCAAAGCCGTCAATGCGGCCGCAAGCAGAGCTGTCTTCACCTGATCACTCTCCCGATCGTCCGCACGGCGCTCGGCGCGCCGCACGACCCCAAAATCAGCGGGTCGCCCGCCTGCCGCCGGTCAGCTCGCGGACGAGCTGGGGCTGGTCATAGACGGTGCGAAGCGCCTCGGTGATGGCGGCGGTGGACACCGTGACCGAACGATTGGTCTCGCCGACGTAGCCATAGGCGCCGCCCAGCGCGGCCAGATTGCTGTCGAACACCGCGCCGATGACCTCGCCCCGGGCGTTGATCAGCGGCGAACCGGAGTTGCCGCCGATGATGTCGTTGGTCGACGCCATGTCGAACACGGTGTCGCCCTTGACCCGGGTGCGCGCGGCGGCCCAGCGGGGCGCAAGTTCGAAAGGCTCCTGACCCGTGGCGCGCTCGTACAGGCCCTTGATGTAGGTGAAGGCGGGAATCCGCCGCCCGCGCTCGGTCCACCCGGCGATTTTCCCGTAGCTCAGCCGCAGGGTGAAGGTGGCGTCCGGATAGACGTCGTCGCCGTAGGCCAGGAACTGCGCCTTGGCGATCTGCTCCGAAGCGCGATCGGTGGGCGCGGTGACCCGCTGCTCCCATTGCCGGCGAAGCTCGCGGCCGCGGCCTTCAGTGCGCAGCACATACTGGATCATGGGATCCTGGCTGGCCTGGATCGCAGCCAGGCCGCCCTTCCAGAGGCGCGCACGTTCCGCCGGATCGGCCAGGCGGGTCCCGGTGACCAGACGATCGGCCAGGGTGTCGGGGCTGTCGCGGCCCAGCAGCAGGCGGGTGTCGGGATCGTCCGCGGTGAGGAACTCGCGGGCCTTGGACAGCCAGAAGGAGAGATACAGCTCCTCCAGCTCCGGCTCGACCGGCCGGGCGTCCAGCAGGTTCTTCTCGATCAGCGGCAGCCGCGATTCCGAGAACTCGGGCAGTCGCTGGCTGGCGGGCTTGGCGCGCTCCTGGGCGCCGCGCACCAGCGTGCGGGCGTAGCCGTAGAGGCTCGAACCGCCCCCGCCGCCCTCAACATAGGTGTAAGGCAGATAAAGCTCGGCGTAGTCGTCCTGGACCTCGGCGATCTCGCGCCATGGATCGCCGGAGATTTGATTGCGGCGGGAGGCGATGCGGCTCTGCACCTCCGCTTCGGCGCGGCGCTTGCCTTCGAAAAAGGCCGGATCGGCCAGGAAGCGCATCCGGCCGTAGTAGTTCTTGTAGCTGTTCTCGACGCCGAACAGCGGGTCGGTGGCGATGCGCTTGTTCTCCGGGGATTCTTGACTGAAGCGGATCAGCCGGCCGCGCAGCTCCGACCGCTGCAGCTGCTGGTGCGGGATGACCAGATCTCGCAAGGTCTGCAACTGGCTCACCGTCTGGAGCCGATTGGTCGAGCCGGGGTTGCCGGACACGAACACGGGCTCGTTCTCCTTGGGCGCCTCGGCGTTCCAGGGCAGGTAGGCCGGCGAGGCGATCGGCCGGCCGTTCTCGTAAAGCCGCACAAAGGCTGAATCGAGCGCGTAGCGCGGGAAGCTGAAGTTATCCGGGTCGCCCCCGAAGAAGGCGGCCTGAAACTCAGGCGCGAAGGCCAGCCGCACGTCGGCGTACTTGCGGTACTTGTACAGCTTGTACTGCCCGCCCCGGTAAAGCGAGACCACCTGACAGCGAAGGCTGGCGTCGGTTCCGCAGCCCTCCGCCTCGATCCGGGCGGTCTCGGCGTCGCGCGCCCGGACGAAGTCCTGACCGGACTTGCCCGCGCCGGCGCCCGTGACCCGCTCCGTCACGTCGGCGATGGAGGTCAGGATCTCGGCCTGCATCCCCGGGCATTGTTTCTCTTCGGTGCGGGCGCGGGTCAGAAAGCCCTTGGCGACATAGTCGGTCTGGGCCGACGACAGGTCCTGGGCGCAGCCGACGATGCAATGGTGATTGGTGAGCACCAGCCCCTCGGGGCTGACCAGCGAGGCCGAGCACCCGGTGGTCAAACGCACGGAAGCGTTGCGCACCCGATCCAGCCAGGCCTGGTCGATCCGCGTGCCGTAGGTCTGGTTCACGCGCGCCGCGGGGAAGTTGTCGAAGGTCCACATACCTTCGTCGGCCCGGGCCTTGGACGCCAGGACGGGCGTAAGCGTCAGCGAAACGGCGAGAAGCGCGGCGGCGGGTCTGAGCATCGGCTGTCCGTTGGGAGGTCGGCGAAGGTTAAGGACACTTGGCCGACCGGAAGCAAGAGCATCGGCGTCGCAGGGGCCTGAGGATCCGGCCGGCCTGCCCCCTTAATCCGATTTAACTTGGCTTTATCGGGCGCGTGAGACACACCGGCAGCGGGATCGGGGCGCAACCTGTGACACTGGCGCTGAGCACGCTCATCTATGAATGGCGGCGGTATCTGGCAGCCATCATCGCCCTCGCCTTCTCCGGCCTGCTCGTGTTGGCCCAGACCGGCATGTTCATGGGCATAGGCGCGGCCTTCAGCGCCACCATCGAGCGGTCGCCGGCCGACGTCATGGTGCTGGCGCCCAAGGCCACCAGCCTGTTCGGCGGCAACTCGGGCGTGCCACGTCGGCTCATGCCGGTTGTCTACAAGCACCCCGAGGTGGTGGAAGTGGCGGACATGGACACCGGCTGGGGCCGTTGGCAGAATGTCTCGGAAACCGCCCAGCCCGATGCGCCCAAGGACGACGCCAAGGCTAAAGCCACCAACGTGATGATCAGCGCGGTGGATCCCCACCCCGGATCGGTGACCCTGCCCACCGACTACTCCGATTCCGTTCGCGACGCCCTGCTTGAGCCCTACGCCATCGCGATCGACCGCACCGCGCTGAAGCGGCTGGGCGTTAAACAAGGCGACAAGGCCACCATCAACGGCCAGGTCGTGCGCGTGAAGGCCGTGCTGGACGGCTATCCGAACATGATGGAGGCCACGGTGGTCTCCTCGCGCGACACCCTGCGGCTGTTGGGCCAGGCCTCGACGGGCGATCGGGTGGGGCCTCTGATGGTGCGGGTGGCCGACCCGCTCCGGGCCGAGCAGGTGCGCGATGAGCTGAACGCCATGAGCCAAGGCAAGTACCGCGCCTGGACCCGCGCCGAGCTCGCCAAGGCCAACCAGAACGCCATGTTCGAGGAGCAGATCATCGGCATCATGCTGGGTTTCTCTGTCTTCCTCGGCGTGCTGATCGGCGTAGGCATCACCTCCCAGACCCTGCGCGGGGCCATACTGGCCTCCATCAAGGAGTTCGCCAGCCTGCGCGCGCTGGGCGTGTCCATGGGATCGCTGCGGCGGATCGTGATCGAGCTGAGCTTCTGGGTCGGGATCGCCGGCCTGCTGGCCACCGCCTTGCTGACGGCGGGCGTGGGCTCCTTGGCCGCAGCCAACGGGGTGCCCATGTCCTTTCCTCCCGAGATGGTGGCGGGGGTGGGCGTCCTGCTCGTCTTCATTGCGGTAGCCTCAGGCCTCCTGGCGCTGGGCATACTGAAGAAGAGCCAGCCCGCGGACCTCTTGCGATGACGGCGGCCGTTCTGGCCACGGGCCTGTGCAAGAGCTTCAAGACCGGCCGCACCAAGATCCAGGTGCTGAAGTCGGTCGACTTTGATGCGGCGGCCGGCGAAGTGACCATGGTCATGGGTCCGTCCGGCTCCGGCAAGTCGACGCTGATCGCCACGCTCTCCGGCCTGCTCCGCCCGGACGACGGCAGGGTGGTCTCGCTGGGCCAAGACATCTGGAAGCTGAATGCGGGCAGGAACGACCGCTTCCGCCTCGACAACTGCGGCTTCATCTTCCAGGGGTTCAACCTCTTTCCCGCCCTGACAGCACTGCAGCAGGTGACCACCGTGCTGAAGTACCAGGGCTTGTCGCCCCGCAAGGCGCGCGACACCGCCGCCCACGCCCTCGACGAGGTCGGGCTCGGCCATCGCCTGAACCAGCGTCCCTCCGCCCTGTCCGGGGGCGAGAAGCAGCGAGTGGCCATCGCCCGCGCACTCGCCAAACAGCCCCGTCTGTTGTTCGCCGACGAACCCACCTCGGCCCTGGACGGGGAGAACGGCCAAATCGTCACCCGGCTGCTGCAGCGCGCGGCCAAACAGCATGGCGCGGCGGTGATCTGCGTGACTCACGACCACCGGTTGGAGGCCTTCGCCGACCGGGTGATCTCCATCGACGACGGGATCATCACCGGTGACGTGCGCATCCCGCAGGCCGCCGATCCCACGCCCGCCCCGTCGCGCCAGCCCGCCCTGCAAGGAGCCTGATCCCGTGCCCGGTTTCCTCCGCCGCCCCCGCTTCTGGCTGACCCTGCTCATCCTGCTCTCCGTGAGCTCGGCCGGCGCCTACTTCTTCACTCAGGCCAAGGCGCAGCGCACGGCCAAGGCCGCCGCCCAGAAGAACGCCAAGGCGCCGGAATCCCCCTATGCCGCAATCGCTCAAGGCAAGGCGGACGTGGAGGGGGGCATCATCCAGATCGCCGCCCGGCGCGGCGGCGTCGTGGAGGCTGTTCTGGTGCAGGAGGGCGACACCGTCCGTCGCGGCCAGGTGCTCGCGCGACAGGAGGACGACGAACTGCGGCTGGCGGTTAGCCGCTCAGAGGCCGAAGTGGCCCAGGCCCGCGCACAGATCGCCACCGCCCAGGTGGCGCTGAACAGCGCGCAGCGCGAATACGATCGCCTGCAGAGCCTGGCCTCCAAGAACATCATCGCCGGCCAGCGCTTGGACGCCGCCCGCGACAAGATCATGGAGGCGCGCGCGCAGATCGAGGCCCAGCAAGCAGGCGTGCAGACCGCGCTGGCGCGTCTGAACGAAGCCCGCTTCGAGCTGGAGAAGACCATCATCCGCGCGCCGGAGGACGGCCGCATCGTCCGTCGTTACGCCAACCCGGGCTCGGGCGCCTCCACCTTGAACGTGTCCAACATGTTCGACCTGGAACCCAACACCGCCCGCATCGTCCGGGCCGAAATCTCAGAGGCCGACGTGCCCGACGTGGCCCAGGGCCAGGAAGTGGAGATCGTCCCGGAAGCCGACGGCGCCAAGATCTACACCGGCCGCGTGCTCCGCCGCGCCGCCCTGTTCGGCGCCCGCAAGCTGCAGTCCGACGACCCTTCCGAACGCACCGACGCCCGCGTGGTGGAGGTTGTGGTGACCGCCGACGGCGCGCCCCTCCTGATCGGCCAGCGCGTCTTCGTGAAGTTCATGAAGCCGGGCCAGCAGGCCGGAGTGAAGCGGGCCCCGCCCAAGGCGCCCGAGAGCGAGAAAGAAGCGGCTTAACCGCAGGTCCTCCCCGTCTCACGGGGGCGCGGCTCGCGGTGGGGGGCGGTTGCACGGACCAGCTCCCCGTTCAGCGCCGCGGACCTACAGGCAGGATCGCTTCCACCCCCGCCCCGGTTCGCCCGTGAGGGTCACGGCCCTCGCACCGCGACCCCTTCGCGCCTACCTTCCCCCGCATGAGCCTTCTCGTCTCCCCTCCCCCGATCCTCGAAACGGCCGGCGTCGATCCCGATCGGGCCTTGGAGCAGCTACGGGCCGCCGTGGGCGGCGCCGATGACGGAGAGCTCTATCTGGAACGCTCCGAAAGCGAGTCGCTGGTCTTCGACGACGGCCGGATGAAAGGATCCAGCTATGACGCCGGCGAAGGCTTCGGCCTGCGCGTCGTAACCGGCGAGACCACTGGCTACGCCCACTCCAGCGAAGTGTCCGAGGCCGCCATCGCCCGCGCCGCCGGCTCGGCGGCCGCGGTCAAGCGCGGCTATGCCGGGACCGCCGACCAGAGCCCGCGCGGCACCAACGCCCGCCTGTACGGCGAGGACGACGTGGTGGCCCACCCGCCCTTCTCGGCCAAGGCCGAACTCCTGGTGGAGATCGACGCCTTCGCCCGCGCGCTGGACCCCCGCGTGGTCCAGGTCTCCGCCTCCATCGCCGGCGAACGCCGCATCGTGGAAATTCTGCGCGCCGATGGCCAGTTGCTCCGCGACGTGCGCCCGCTGGTCCGCCTCAACGTCTCGGTCACCGTGGAACGCGAGGGCCGGCGCGAGACCGGCAGCTCCGGAGCCGGCGGCCGCGCGGGATTCGAAGCCTGGATCCAGCCGGAACGCTGGCAAGCCCAGGTCCGGGAGGCGTTGCGCATGGCCTTGGTCAACCTGGACGCCGTGCCTGCGCCCGCCGGTGAGATGGATGTGGTGCTGGGCCCGGGCTGGAACGGCGTGCTGCTGCACGAGGCCGTGGGCCACGGCCTGGAGGGGGACTTCAACCGCAAGGGCGTCAGCGCCTTCGCCGGCCGCATGGGCCAGCGGGTGGCCGCTCCGGGCGTCACCGTGGTGGACGACGGCTCCGTCCCCGGCCGCCGCGGCTCGCTCACCATCGACGACGAAGGCACGCCCACCAACCGCACCGTCCTGATCGAGGATGGCATCCTGGTGGGCTATATGCACGACCGGCAGAGCGCGCGGCTGATGGGCCATGCGCCCACCGGCAACGGCCGGCGGCAGTCCTACGCCCACATGCCCCAGACGCGCATGACCAACACCGTCATGCTGGGCGGCCGGGACAAGGTCGCCGACATGCTGAGCTCGACCAAGCGCGGACTCTACGCCGTCAACTTCGGCGGCGGCCAGGTGGACATCACCAACGGCAAGTTCGTCTTCCAGTGCACCGAGGCCTATCTGATCGAAGACGGTCGGGTCACCGCCCCAGTCAAAGGCGCCACCCTGATCGGCGACGGCCCCAGCGCACTGACCCGGGTCAGCATGATCGGAGACGACTTCGCCTATGATCCCGGCATCGGCGTATGCGGCAAGGGCGGCCAAAGCGTTCCGGTGGGCATCGGCCAGCCTTCGCTCAAGATCGGCGGCCTGACGGTGGGCGGCACCGCGATCTAGCCTGACGACGGCTCCGGTCAGAAGGCCTTCCCGGGCGCCTGGTCGCCGCGCCAACGAGGTCCGTTGATGGTCACCCCTGCGCCCTCAAGGTGTTGAGGATCCCGTTCGGGCCGACGATGGTCTGAAGCGGCGCCACGGCCACGACCACGCCGGGCTTGGCCAGCTCGACCTCCACCGTGTGGCGCCAGGCGGCCCGCACGCAGTCGCCTACCGGTCCGCTACGGCTCAGGCGTAAACCTCGTCGGCCGCTGGATCGCCGAGGCGAGGACTCCGGGGATCGGCCGCTCCGTATAGGCCCTTCCGCGGCGCAGCGCGCCCTCCGATCCTTCCTCCGCGGCTTCCGTCGCCGCCTCGGGACACCACAGGTCCTCGGGCGAGTCGGTCATGAGGTCGTCGACCAGCGCCATCACCGGAGCGCGCATCACCGGGCGGCGCGGCGTCTTGGCCCGCTTGGCCGCCCGTTCCGCGACACCGGCTACGTCAGGCGCACGCTTGCGGCCGCACGCGCCACCCGTCGAGGACAGGAGCTCGGAGGACAGGATAAACGGACGGAGCCGGGTGTAGTCCTTGTCGATCTTGCCGGCCGCGGCGAGTGCGCCAACCTGCGGTCGATGGCGGCTCCATAGCGACTGGCTACCGTCTCCCCTTTGCGCAGAAACGCGATCCGACGGGCCTTCAACAGGATCCACCGTCTCCACTTCGTCGGGAGCGGCAGGCGGCGACACCGTCTGCGCTCTTGCCGGTGGAGCGCCCAGGAGCAGGGTCGCGGCAAACAGGCCGACCTTGAGGACGGGCTTCACCTGACGCCCGTAGTGGATGTCCCGGTGGCGACCACCATGGCGAGGCCGTGGTGGGCAGCGGTTCGCCGGACCTGACGCTTCAGCGCGCCAGGCTGTTCAGCCAGTCCTCGAGGTTGGTGTAGTCGTCGCCGTTGCTGTCACGCGCCGCGTCTGCGGGGTCACGCGGGTTCAGCCGGGCGCGCTGCTCCCAG
>JAHWJX010000003.1 GCA_019348195.1 Pseudomonadota bacterium
CTGGCCGGGGCCATGGCGACCCGGAAGGCGGCATGGCTGCCCGCGGGGCTGGTCGCGGCCTATGGCGCGGCGTGGACGGCCCACGCCCTGATCGAGAAGAACAAGCCGGCGACTTTTCAATATTTTCGCTGGTCGCTCCTGAGCGACCTCCGCATGCTGGCGCTTGCGCTGAGCGGCCGGATGGGCCCGGAGCTTGCCCGATACCGGCTGAGCTAAGGAGAAGGGCATGGCAGACGGCACCACCCAGGCGCCTTTCGCGAGTCTGAAGGGTCAGGTTAGCCCGGAGGAATGGCAGGCTCGGGTCGACCTCGCAGCGCTCTATCGCCTGGTGGCGCTGGAAGGGTGGGACGACATGATCTTCACTCATCTGTCCGCGCGGGTGCCCGGCACGGAGCACTTCCTCATCAACCCGTACGGCTTCTTTTTCGAAGAGATGACGGCCTCGGCGCTGGTCAAGGTGGATGCGGAAGGGGCGGTCGCCCAGAAGACCTCCAGCTTTGTGAATCCGGCGGGGTTCACCATCCACTCGGCGGTTCACTTGGCGCGGGCGGATGCGCACTACGTGATTCACCTCCATACCGACGCCGGTGTGGCGGTGTCGGCCCATTCGGAAGGCCTGCTGCCGCTGACGCAGCATGCACTGATCGCGCTCCCCGGGCTGGCCTACCACGACTACGAAGGCATCGCGGTCAACCTGGAGGAGCGTGAGCGGATCGTCCGTGATCTCGGGGACAAGCGGGTGATGCTGCTGCGCAACCACGGAACCCTGGCGTTGGGGGAGACCGCGGCGCAGGCCTGGCTCGGCGCCTTCTTCCTGGAGCGGGCCTGCCGGCAGCAGTGCCTGGCGCTGGCGGCGGGCCGGCAAGGCGTGCTGTTGGCTTCGCAGGAGGCGCAGGTGGAGGTGCGGGAACAGACGCGCGCCATGCCCATGGTGGCGGGTCTGGCCTGGCCGGGGCTGTTGCGCCGCTTGAACCGTCTGTCGCCGGGGTACGACGCCTAGCCGGGCGGTCTCAAGCGGGGCCGGAGTCCCCCTCAGAAACGGGGCCTGCCGGAGCTTGCGAGGTCAGCATCTGTCACGGGCGCTGCGACGGAACTATCTGGGCCCCGACGTGTAAGGCCCTCTCCCCCCGTTCGCCCGGAGCCGATTTGCTGCGTCGTCACGCCTTTCTGGTTGGGGCCTTGGCCCTGTTGCTGCTGATGGCGGCCGCGGGAGTTTGGAAGCTGTTCCTGGCGCCGGACCAGGCGGAGGCGCAGGGCGGGCCCGCCGCCGGCGCCTCCGGTGGATCCGCCCGCCCGGCGGGCGGCGGTGGAGCGGGTGGCGGCCGGGCCGCGACGGTGCGCGTGGCCTTGCCTGAGCCGCAGACCTTCGAGGATCGGCTGGAGGCGCTGGGCCAAGCCAAGGCGAGGCGGTCGGTGACCATCACCTCGGACACCACCGAACTGATCACGCGCGTGCTTTTCACCAGCGGTCAGCGGGTGGGCCAAGGGCAGACCCTGGTGGAGCTCAAGGCGGAGGAGCAGGGGGCGGACGTGGCGCGGGCGCAGGCGGCGCTGGGCCAGGCGCAACGCGACCTGCAGCGCTACGTTCAACTGGATCAACGCGGGTTCGCGCCGCGAGCCGAGGTGGAGAACCGGCGTGCGGCCGTGGCGGAGGCGCGGGCGACGCTCCGGGCGGTGCAGGCGCGGGCGCAGGACCGGCTGATCCGGGCGCCGTTCGGTGGAACCATCGGCTTGTCCGACGCGGCGCCGGGCCAGTTGGTCAATCCCGGCGCGGCGATCGCGACGCTGGACGACCTGTCCTCGATCCATGTCGATTTCCCCGTGCCGGAGCGCTACCTGGGCGGCCTCCGTGCGGGGCTGCCGGTGGAGGCGGCCTCCGACGCCTTTCCGGACCAAATCCTGCGCGGGACGATCTCGCGCATCGACACGCGGGTGGATCCGGCGACTCGGGCGGTGACGGCCCGGGCCGAGTTCGCCAACCCCGGCGAGCGGATCAAGCCGGGCATGCTGTTGCGCGTGGGCGTCGTCCAGGGCGCGCGACAGGCGCTGGCGGTCCCCGAGTCGGCCGTGCTGTTCGAGGGCGATGAGGCCTTCGTCTACGCCGTGGCTCCGGGTGGGGGCGCGAGGGGCGGCGGGCAGGGCGGAGCAGGCGGCCAGGCGGGTTCGCGCGGAGCCGGAGGCGGCGCTCGACTGGTGGCTCAACGGCGGCCCGTGAAGACCGGAGCGCGGCAGAGCGGACGTGTTGAGATCGTCTCGGGCCTGCGAGCCGGTGAGCGGATCGTGGCGGAAGGGCTGAACCGGGTGAACCCTAACCAGCCGGTGCGAATCGCGGGTGCGGGCGGCGGTGGGGGCGGCGCCTCGGCCGGAGCCGGGAGCGGCGGGTCGAGAGGAGCTGTGCGATGATGCTGTCGGACGTCTCCGTCAAACGGCCGGTGTTGGCCGCGGTGGCGGCCATCGTGCTGTGCGTGGTGGGGCTGGCGGCCTTCTTCGCCCTGCCCGTGCGCGAGCTGCCCAACATCGACCCGTCGATCGTGTCCATCTCGACCGATTACCGCGGAGCCTCGGCGGAGGTGATCGAGAGCCGGATCACCGAGGTGATCGAACGCCAGGTGGCCGGCATCCAGGGCCAGGAGCGGATCAGCTCCTCCAGCCGGGACGGGGCCTCGCGCATATCCATCGAGTTCGGGCTCGGCCGGGACATCGATGATGCGGCCAACGACGTGCGTGACGCCGTCTCTCGCGTGGCCAACGCCCTGCCGGAGCAGGCCAACGCGCCGCAGGTGGCCAAGGCGGACGCGGACGCCGCGCCCATCATGATCCTGTTCCTGTCCGCGCCGAACCTGAGCCGGCTGGAGCTGACGGACTATGCCGAACGCTATCTGGTCGAGCGGTTCTCGACGGTGCCCGGCGTGGCCAATGTCCGCATCTTCGGCGAGCAGCAGTACGCCATGCGCATCGAGCTGGACGCGGACGCGCTGGCCGCGCGCGGGCTCACGGTCGCGGACGTGGAGACGGCTCTGGCCGCCAACAACAACGAGCTGCCGGCGGGGACGCTGGAAGGTCAGGACAAGGATTTCACCATTCGCGTCGCGCGGGGCTACGCCCATGCCGAAGACTTCATGCAGCTGCCGATCGGCACGGCGGCGCGCAGCACCGGCGGGGGAACCGTCAGCGCCTCCGGCCTGGTGACGGGCCGGGCGGTGGCCGGCGGGGAGGCGGAGCAGGCCTATGTCACGCGGCTGGGCGACGTCGCGCGGGTGGTGGAGGCCGCCAACGACCGGCGGCGCATGTTCCGCGGCAACGGCAAGGACCAGATCGGGCTGGCGATCACCCGCCAGTCCCAGGCCAACGACCTGGAGATCAGCGAGGGCGTGCGCACGGCCATGGAGGACGTCCGCGGCGGCCTGCCGGAGGGCGCCACCTTCATCGTCGCCTCTGATGCGTCGGAGTTCACGTCCGAAGCCATCCACGAGGTTTATGTCACCATCGGCATCTCCCTGGTCCTGGTGGGACTGGTGAACTTCCTGTTTCTGGGCACCTGGCGGGCTGCGCTCATTCCCACGCTCGTGGCGCCCATCTGCCTCCTGGCCACCTTCATGGTGCTGGCGCCGCTCGGGTTCTCGCTGAACCTCCTGACCCTGCTCGCGCTGGTGCTCGCCATCGGATTGGTTGTCGATGACGCGATCGTGGTCACGGAGAACATCCAGCGACGGGTGGACATGGGCGAACCGCCCGCGGTGGCGGCCCAGCGCGGCGCACGGCAGGTGTTCTTCGCCGTGGTGGCCACAACGATCGTGCTGATCGCGGTGTTCGCGCCCTTGCTGTTCCTGCCGGGCTACATCGGGCGGCTGTTCGTCGAACTGGCGGCGGCGATCGCGGCCGCCGTGGCCTTTTCGGCCTTCCTGGCCTTGAGCTTGTCGCCGATGCTGGCCTCCAAACTGCTCCGGCCGGCGCACAACCAGGGCTGGGTCGCGCGCACAATCGACCGGAGCATGGACGCGCTCCGCGACAGCTATCGGGCCTCCCTGGACATGATGGTGGGCCGGCGCGCGGCGGCCGTGGGCGTGGCGGCCCTGATCCTTGTCGTGGGGTTGTGCGCGGCGGGCCTATGGAAGGCGCTGCCGTCGGAGCTGGTGCCCAACGAGGACCGCGGGCGGGTGGACATCCGTTTCCAGGCTCCGGAAGGGACCGGCTACGACGCCATCGTCCGGGTTGCGCGAGAGGTGGAGCCGCGGCTGGCCGCGCTCACGGGCGAGGGACCCGACAAGCCGGCCGAGCGCTACCTGATCAGCGCGCCGGGGTTCGGCGGCGCCAATTTCAACTCCGGCAGCGGCGTGCTGACGCTTAAGCCCTTGGGCGAACGGAACATCTCCGCCGACGACCTAGCCGCCCAGCTGAACAGAGAGCTGTCCTCCATCACGGGCGCGCGGGTCACCGCCAGCGTGCGCGGGCCTTTTCAGCGCGGCGGGGGCGGAGGCGGGGGCGGCAACAGCGTGGAGCTGATCGCCACGGGCGCTTCGGAATACGAGGACTTGGCGCGCTGGATGCAGCCCTTGCTGGCGGCGGCCCGGGACAACCCGGCGTTGGGGCGGCCGCGGCTGGACTATGAACCCAATGCTCCGCGGCTCCTGGTGAACGTGGACCGGGAAAAGGCGGCGGCGCTGGGCGTCTCGCCTTCCGACATCGGTCGGACGCTCGAGACCAACTTCGGGGCGCGGCGGTCCACCACCTACATCCGGGGGGGCCAGGAGTACGACGTGCTTTTGCAGGCCGGGCTGGAGGACCGACGCTCGGTCGAGGACCTGAACACGCTCTACGTCCGGGGCGGCTCGGGACAGCTGGTGCCCTTGTCGGCGGTGGTCACGACGGAGGTCCGGGGCGACACGCCTGACCGACGCCGGGTGGACCGGCTGCGCTCCATCACGCTCTCGGCCGAACTGCAGCCTGGGTACACCATCGCCGACGCGGTGAGCTTCTTCGAGGCCGAGGCCGCCAAACAGCCGCCGGGACCGGTGGTCCGGTGGGGCGGCGGCGCGCGCGACCTCCAGGAGGCCGGCGGGGCGGTGTTCATCGCCTTTGGACTGGCCTTGCTCTTAGTGTTTCTGGCGTTGGCCGCCCAATTCGAGAGTTGGATCAGCCCCTCGATCATCATGCTGACGGTGCCGCTGGCCGCGGCCGGCGGGCTGTTCGGGTTGCTGATGGCGGGGTCGAGCCTCAACATCTACAGCCAGATCGGCTTGATCATTCTGGTGGGCGTGGCGGCCAAGAACGGCATCCTTATTGTGGAGTTCTCCAACCAGCTGCGCGACGAAGGGCTGTCGGTGCGCGAGGCGGTGATCGAGGCCTCGGCCTTGCGTCTCAGGCCCATCATCATGACGTCCATCGCGACCGCGTTCGGGGCCTTGCCCCTGGTGCTGTGGCAGGGCGCCGGGGCCGAGAGCCGTCAGACCATTGGGGTGGTCATCTTCACGGGCGCGATCTTCTCGACCCTGCTGACGCTGTTCGTGGTGCCGGTGATGTACGGCCTGCTCGCGCGGTTCACCAAGTCGCCCGAATGGACCAGCCGTCAGATCGAGGCCTATGAGGCCGACCACGGGGCCAACCTGAACGACCGCCACGGCCCGAGCCCGGTTCAACCCGTCCCACAGGCGGCTGAGTAGGCTGGGGCTCAGGCCGTCCAGGGCTGCAGCGCGCCCCAGCTCGCCAGCAGGGCGGCGGTGGCCGCGAAAAGCAGGGCGGTCACCGTGTGGCGGAGGCGCCGGCCCAATGTCCAGCCGCCCCGGCTCTCCGAACGCCAGGCGGGAAGCAGCAAGGCCAGCAGGGTCACCGAGAATAGGGCGGCCAGCAGGGCCGCCCAGGAGCCGATCCGGAGCCAAGGGCCCGGCCAATCGTAAAGAACATCAGCTTCGTCCACGGCGGCGCTGACGGCGAAACCGATGAACCCGGCGAAGGCCAGGATCCAGAAAAGCGCGGCTGCGGTCTCTACGGCGCCCGAACGCGCTTGGGCCGAACTGGGGCGTCCATTACGGCGCAGGCGAAGCACGGCGCCGATCAAGGCCAGCATGCTGGCCAGGAGCGTGAGGTTGGCCAGGATGCCGAGGCTGACCGGGCTGCCCCACCACGACTGGCGGTCGTAAGCCGCTCCGCCCCACGGAGCGTACCAGCGCACGGCGCGGCCGTTTTCCATCTGGAACACCAGGTTTTCAGCGCCGTCGTCGGACCGGAAGCGCCCCGTGACCGAGCCGTTGGGCGCCTCAGGCGTCCAGGCCCGCGCACCACCGCGCTCGGGCGTGAGCAGCCGCCCATCCTCGCTGATCCGCACATCGGCCGCACCGGTGATGCGCGAGGCGAAGCCCTCCAGGCCGCCGTAAGCGCGACGGGTGGTGAGATAGGTCCCGGCAAAGGCGTCAGCCCTGGTCTCCAGGGCGTCGGAGCCGGGCAGGGGCGCGGCCGGCGGCGGGGCGTAGAACCGGTCCACCAGAAGGGCGGGGAGGCGCTCCACGAGAGGGCGGCCGGTGTCGGTGTTGGTGGTGACGAAGACGCCCAGCCCAAGTTCGGGCACGGTGACAAGGCTCGTGAAGAAGGAAAGCGTGGCGCCACCATGGCCGTAGCCGGTGAAGCCGCCGGGCAGGTCGTATTCCATGAAGCCGTGCGCCCAGCCGTTCACGCCGGGCGCCGAGCGTTGAAGGACGGTGCGAAAGGCGCGCGCGGTTCCCGGCCCGTAGATGCGGAGGCCGTCAGCGGCCGCGCCATCGTTGAGGAGGGCGATCATGAAGCGGGCCATATCGCCCGAAGTGGCGCTGGCCGCCCCAGCCGGCGCCACCTGGGTGATCAGTTCGGTGGGGCGGGGCTGGAACCCCGAGCCGGTCCAATGAAACCCTTCGCTGATGTCGGCCGCCAGCGTCGGCGGCAGCGGCGCGGGAAGGCCGGCGCGGGCGGGATAGGGCTCGCGGAAGCTGGTGCGCGTCATCCCGAGCGGGCCGGTGACGCGGCGCTCGACCAGGTCTGCGAAGGGCAGACCGGCCGCCTGAGCGGCCGCGGCGCCGGCCAGGGCCGCACCGTAATTGGAATAGGTCGGCAGATCGCCCGGCGCTCGCACACGCTGCGGACGCTCCTCGGCCAGGTAGGTGAGCAGCGGGCGGACTTGATCCGGCCGGCGCTCGAACAGGTGGCCCAGCGCGCGGTCCTCGAAACCCGGAGTGTGGGTCAGGAGGTCGCGGACCTGGACGGCGCGCCAGCGGCGTCGGTCGGGGACCTGGGCCGGCTCGGGCAGGTAGGCGTTCACCGGGGCGTCCAGGCGGATGCGGCCCGCCTCCACCTGCTGCATCAGCGCGATCCAGGTGAAGGTCTTGGACACGCTGCCCAGGCGGAACAGGGTCCGGTCGGGGTTCACCGGACGGGGACGCGGCCGATAGTCCGCGAAGCCGTACCCCTTGTTGAGAAGGATCTGGTTTCCCCCAACCACGGCCACGGCCACGCCCGCGATGTGCTCCGCGCCCATGGCGTCGCGAACCAGGCCGTCCACGAAGGCTTCCAGCTCGGTCGGCGGAGGCAGTTGGCCGGGGCCGAGGCGAGCGCCGGGGCGGGCCGGTGCAGGGGGGACGGCGACCACGGGCGGGAGGGGGACGACGGCCGGGCTCGCGGCGCTGGCCGCCGCGGCCGAAGCGGCGCCGGCCGGAGCCGCGGCTGTCGCGGAGCTTGGGCGGGGGCGTGAGCGGGCCGCTGGGCGCGGACGGGCGCCGGCGCGCGGCGCTGCGCTGCGCTGCGCCTGCCGGGCGCGTTGCTGGGCTTGCCGCCGGGCGCGGGCTGCCCGCTCATCGGGCAGGACGCGGTAGCTGGGCGCAGCAAAGGCGTGAGCCCCCGTGATCCCGCTGGGCGGCAAGGGCGTGGAGATGCCCGAGACCAGCGTCAACCCAAGCGCGAAGGCGCGCAGCGCACGCTTCATCCACCCGACTCCCGTTCCCTTCTCATCCGCGCCGCTCGGGCGCCCGACGTCAAGGGGCAGGCTGTTCGGCGCCGTTCAGGGGAAGCAAGGGCAGCAGCGGCCGGATGCGGGCGCCGGCGCTGATCTGCGGTTCGGAGGCGGGAGACAGCTTCAGCTCCGTCTCGCGCCGGGCGACGCAGGCCTGGACGCCTCGAGCCAAGGCGAGGAAATCCAGAGCCCGCGGAAAGTTCTCCAGGACGCAGCCGTCGAAGAAGGGATAGGTGTCGTCCTCGCCGCAGCCGAAAGAGGTGCGGTCACGACGGGCGGCGGTGACGACCAGCCGGTCGGGCGCGGATAGGGCCGGGACATAGACTCCGGAGAAGCAGGCGGAGATCATAACCACCGTTGGCCGATCGCGGCACGTCGCATTGAGCAATCTCCCGAGCACGGCCGGGGGCAATTGCCCGTTGCGACCGAAAACGATGCCGTCCGGCGAGCCATGCGAGGTCATGTACACCAGGCAGCCGCCCGGGGCCTTCCGGGCCAGCTCGGTCAAGCCTACGAACACGTTTCGCGGATTGGTTTCCCCCACCCCGGCGCTGGGCTCCACGGCGTAGCTGCGCAGGTTCTCGCGGCGAAAGCCGGCGCGGATCAGGGCGGTGGAGACGTCGCGCCGGGCGTTGTCGAAGGCCGCGGTCGGCCGGCCGTTGCTGGCGCGCCAATCCGCCGCGACCACGATCGCCGCCCAGTCGGAAAAGGGGGCGGGGGTTGGCGCGGCCTGGAAGCCGCAGCTCAGGACAACTGCGACCAGGCCGAGGATGGCGCGGATGGCTGCTCGCGTCATTTCTTCCGGAACTGGTCCAGGGAGACGATCTTGGGCCCGGCGGCCTCAGCGTTGTTAGGGGCGGGAGGCGGTTCGGCGTTGGCGTCGCGGAGCGCGGGCGTGGAGGCGGGCTCCAGGGAAACGACCGGAGCGGAGGCGGGCTCGGTGGCTTCGAACTGCAGCAGGAACTGCACGCTGGGGTCGTAGAAACGGGTCACGGCGGCGTAGGGCACCACCATCCGCTTGGGCTGACCGCCGAACTTGAGCGTGATGGCGAACTGCGTCTCATCCACCTGCAAGTCCCAATACTGGTGCTGCAGGACGATGGTCATCTCGTCAGGATAACGGGTGAGCAGGTCGGCCGGAGCGCTGACGCCGGGTCCGTGAGTCTTGAAGGTGATGTAGAAGTGGTGGGCGCCAGGCAGGCCCTGGGGATCGAGGCCGCGCCGGAGCGCGCCGCGCACGACGCCGCGCAGGGCCTCTTGGGCGAGCCCCTCATAGTCCATCAGGTCTTCGGGCTTGCCGGTGTCGGTCATGGGGCGAGAAGGCTCGGGAGAGGCGGAGAACCTAACGCGGCGACGCGCGTGCGCAAGCGGTCTTGCGTGTCGTAAACGGCGCAGGCGCGGGAAAGTGGAGGGGTTCTGTTGGCAGGCCCCCTCCCGGCCCCGCCGGAGGATCTGAACCCCCCGGGCTTAGGTCGGATGTCTATCGGACCGCTTACGCGGCCAAACGGACTTCCTCAGCGAAGTTATCGTTCGCAGTTAGAAAATGAGCCGATCGCAGGGGCTCACTCTGAGGGAAAGAAATCGCCTTTGAACCGCCCGTCGAAGCTGATCGGCCCCATGCTGCCCCACGCAAGTGGGAGAGTATTGGTGGAGCCGCCGGGAATCGCACCCGGGTCCGGACCGCCTATTACGCGCTCGTTTATCCCCATAGTTCCGCCGAGGCGGGACAGGACAGATATAGGCGAGGAGGGTTAAGGAGGGAAGACCCGGGCGCAGTCGCCGGTCAGCGGACGCGCTTCTGGTACGTTGTGACCGAACCCCCGTTGTTCACGATGCGCCATTGCTCCTCGGTCAGGCAGATCAGCTCGCCGCCCGTGCGAGCGCCGGTGGTCTCCTGACGGCGGCAGATCATGCGAGCCTGTGGCGCGGAACCGGTGGACCCTGACTCGGCGAGCGTGGGGCTGGCGCTTCGATCGCCTCGGACGGCGGTTTCCGCGGCCGCCGGGGACGCGGCGGTGGCGGCGAGGAGGGTGGAGAGGAGAAGGTCTGCGGTCTTCATGGCTGGCTCCAAGTGAGAGCCGCAGGGTCGCTCCAACCGTGCCCTGACCCTAGTGAACTCGCCGACAGGTAAGTGAAATCGCGGTAAGGCCGAGCTTAGGCCGCGCCCCGGAGGTCGTCCTTCCCCCAGAGGTGGGCGCGGTAGGCTTCGAAGCACCGCGCGCCAGAGGTGAGGCGCATCAGCGCGCCTTCGGCGATGTAGCGCGCGCACCCGGGATCGGCGGCCACTAGCGGCTGGAGCACCTCAGCGTTCCAGGTTTCGCTGTGCTTGATGTCGAGCGTGGCGTGCAGGGCGAAATAGATCCGCTCCTTGCCCACACCCAGGCGCTTGAGCCCTTGGGCGATCAGTTCGGCGCGCCAAGGCGCGGTAAGCTCGACCACGCCCAGGCCGCCCACGGAGTGGTAGGCGTAGCGTCGGTGGGTGGCCATCGCGACCAAGGTGTTGCCCAGGGCCAAGGCCGGACCCACGGTGGTCTCGATTTCCGGCTGCAGGTCCAGCTTCCGGGCCAGGGCGTCCAGCATGGGGCCATGCATGCCGCCTTCGCTGCCGCGGCCCATCTCGTCCCAGTAGTTAGCCGCCAGCTCCAGCTTGGCCCGGGCGACGGGGATCTTGACCTGGGTGTAGGCGACAAGGTCGTCAAAGCCCGCCTCGCCGGCCACTTCCTGCTGCAGGAACCAGCGCATGGCCTCCATGTCCGCCTCTTCGGCCAGCCAGGGAAAGAGCGGATCGTTCTGGCCGGGTCCGGTGTCCTTCAGGTCCTCGAACCAGCGGAGCATGCCCTCGGGATCGGTGGGCGCCGTAGCGGCCCGCTCGGCCACCTCGGCGCGGAAAGCCTCCATGAACTCGCTTTCGAGCTCGCGCATCGTGTGCTCTTCGGCCAGTTCGGCGCGCCAGTCCGCGTGCGGGAACCCCGGCGAGAGGCGACGGTGATTCCAGTGGGCGAGACGCTTGTGGAAGCCGTCGTCGAACGCGAGGCGGTCGTTGGCTGCGGAAGGAGCGGACGGGGTCAAGGAGGCGACTCGTTGATCTTCGGGCTGGAAGCTTCGGACCTGGGAGCTTCGGACTGGCGTTACGCACAGATCGTGCCGCAGTTCCGAATCGCCAGGCTTGGCGGCGACTTGTCACCCCAAGCGTCTCCTCCAGGTCGGCTTGCCGACCTTGCCTTGCGGCCGCAGGCGAAGTCTTAGCCGCTGCATCGACGTCGGCACGGGCGCTGCGCGGAGGGGCTGGATTGACCGAACAGGATGAAGCGCTGCTGGCGTTGCTCGAGGCCCTGTCCGCGCGAGGCTACGTCTTTGTGACGCCGACGCCGGATACGCACCGGATCGTCTGGCGCCGGCCCGTGCGGTCGAGAGGACTGCGGGATGTGTTCGGCTGGAGTCAGGCCTTCGACGAGGGCGAGGTGGAGCCGGAGATCGTGCGCTTGATGGCCGCGGGCGGCGTGTTGGGGCGCCGGGGGCGGCGCTTGGTCAGCCGGGTCCGGGTGTCCACCGTCCACGGTCGGTTGTTCCTGCACTCGGCCTTTCCGCCCAAGGCGGCCGACGCCGTCTTCCTGGGCCCGGACACCTACCGCTTCGCCGACTTCATCCGGCGGGAGCTGGCGGGGGTGGAGGGTGTGCGCACCCTGGTCGACGTCGGTACGGGGGCGGGCGTGGGCGCGGTGATGGCCGCTGACTGCTGCCCGGGCGCCGAGGTGATCGGAACGGACATCAACGACCGGGCGGTGCGCTTGGCGCGGGTCAATGCCGCCCACTCAGGCGTGCCGATGGATTGCGTGGAGACCAGCGGGCTGGACGCGGTCAGCGGGCCGCTGGACCTGGTCGTGGCCAATCCGCCTTACATCGGGGGCGACTCAGGGCGAACTTATCGGGACGGCGGCGGGATGCTGGGGGCGCAGTTGTCCTTCGACTGGGCCGAGGCGGCGGCGCAACGCCTGGCGCCGGGGGGCCGGCTGTTGCTCTACACGGGCAGCGCGATCGTAGACGGGAAGGACCCGTTCCGGACCGCGCTGGCCGAGATGCTGGAGGCGGAGGGCTGCGAGCTGCGCTACGCCGAGCTCGATCCCGACGTCTTCGGGAGCCAATTGAAGCAGCCCGACTATCTCACCGTGGAGCGGATCGCCGCAATCGGCGCGGTGGCGACCAAGCGCAGCTAGCGGGCGAGCTCGCGGGCGGCGGCGTCCAGACCTGAAAGCGTCAGCGGGAACATGCGCCCGCTCATGAGCTGACGAATGATCTGCACCGACGGCGTGTAGTTCCAATAGCGCTCTGGCACGGGGTTGAGCCAGGCCGCGTGGGCGTAGACCCCGGTGAGTCGCTCGAGCCAGACAGCGCCGGATTCTTCGTTCCAGTGCTCGACCGACCCCCCGGGCACGGTCACCTCATAGGGGCTCATGGTGGCGTCGCCGACCAGCACCACCTTGTAGTCCTGGCCGTATTTGTGCAGCAGGTCCCAGGTGGCGATCCGATCCTGCCGCCGGCGGTTGTCGGTCCAGACGCCCTCGTAGAGGCAGTTGTGGAAGTAGAAGAACTCCAGCGTCTTGAACTCTGATCGGGCTGCGGAAAACAGCTCCTCACAGACCTTGACGTGAGCGTCCATGGAGCCGCCCACGTCCAGAAACAGCAGCACCCTGACCGCGTTGCGTCGCTCGGGACGGAGCTGGACGTCAAGGTAGCCCTTCTCCGCCGTGCCGCGAATGGTGCCCTGGAGGTCGAGCTCCTCCGCCGCCCCCGTGCGGGCGAAGCGGCGAAGCCGCCGCAGCGCGACCTTGATGTTGCGCGTCCCGAGCTCGACCGAGTCGTCGAGATTACGGAACTCGCGCTTGTCCCACACCTTGACGGCTCGGCGGTGACGGCCGGCCTCCTGGCCGATGCGGACCCCCTCCGGGTTGTAGCCGTAAGCGCCGAAGGGCGACGTTCCGGCTGTGCCGATCCACTTGCTCCCGCCCTGGTGACGGCCGGTCTGTTCCGCCAGGCGCTGGCGCAGGGTCTGCATCAGCGCGTCCCAACCGCCGAGCGCCTGGATCTGCGCCTTTTCCTCGTCTGTGAGGAACTTCTCGGCCACCTTGCGGAGCCAATCCTCCGGGATCTCCACCGTCTCCTCGCCGGGAAGAGCTTCCAGGCCCTTGAAGACCTGGCCGAACACCCGGTCGAACTTGTCCAGATTGGTCTCGTCCTTGACCAGGGCCGCGCGGGAGAGGTGGTAGAAGTCGTCCACCGTGCGCGCGATCACCTGCCGATCCAGCGCCTCCATGAGGGTGAGGTATTCGCGCAGCGAAACCGGCACCTTGGCCTGCCGCAGCTCGGTGAAGAAGCGAAGGAACACGCTCGGGCGATCCTGGCCGCAAGCTTCAGGCGCGTAGGTCGGCTGTTTCCGGGTGACGGCGCATCCAGGCCTCGGCGTAGGGGCAGAGGGGGACGATCTTGAGCCCCCGTTGGCGGGCGGCGTCCACCACGCCCTCCATCAGGCGTCCGGCGGCTCCGGTGCCGCGCAGCGCATGGGCGGCTTCCACGTGGGGTATGATCAGCCGGCCGGAATCCGTGCGGTAGTCGGCGAAGGCCAGGGAGCCGTTCTCAGACAGCTCGAAGGTCCGGCCGGTGTCGCTGACGCCGTTCGCAAAGGTGTCGGGCATGGAAACCTCAGGCAAGCCGGTCCTGCTGCAGCCGCAGCAGGCCGAAGAAGCTGGTGAGCACGAACCAGGCGGAAAGAACGAAGAATCCGACCGCCGCCAGCCAGCCGATCGGGTACCCGATCAGGACGATGCGAGTGATCCAGCCGATGAAGCTGATCACGGCCAGCGGGGCTGCAAAGAGGGCCGCCGTCCAGAACAGCCGGCCCTGACGGTGCATGTGGTCGCGAGCCAAGCCCTCGGCTCCACCCTTGGCGGTCACGGTGACGATCCAGCCGGCCAGGGCGGTCAAGCCGCCGGTGAAGGGGCCAAGGATGAACAGGATCCAGACCGCGCCGGCCGCGGTCTTGCCGCGGCCGGCGCCAAGGACGGAGCGGTCGCCCCCGGAGGCCACCTGTGTCAGTTCTTGGTCTTGGGGTCGTGGGTGTGATTGAGGTCGCGCTCACCCCCGCCCGTGGACCTCTGGCTGTGCTTGGTGTTGGTGGGCGTGCCGGGCGGGCGGGGATCGACGTGCGGCGGAGCCGGCTCCTTGGCGTTCTCGCTGCTAGCGCCGGGCCCGCCGTGGCGGACCGTGTTGGGGTGTTTGTCGGGCATAGGTTTAGCGATCCTGCTGGAGGCCCTGGTGGGTGGTGTTCTGACCCACCCCGCCGTGGCGGCCCTGCTGGCTGAGGTTCACATCGGCGTCGCCGGGCTGACTGGATTGCAGGTCGGTGACCTCGTCGCGCGGATCGTTCAGGCCCTGGGTGACGGCGGCGTTGGAGTTGGCTCCGTCCGTGGTGGCGTCCTGGCCGGCGGCTGGATTCGGGCCGGGACTGCGTTGGTCCACGGGGACGGGGGGCGGGGAGTGGGACATGGTGGCCTCGCTACATCTCACGGACTGAACGGGTCCGCGCGTGGAGGGGTTCCGTTCAAACCGCGTCCAGCCCGATGTCTAGCACGGGGGCCGAGTGGGTCAGCGCGCCCACCGAGACGACGTCCACACCCGTTTCAGCGATGGTGCGGACGGTCTGCAGCGAGACGCCGCCGGAGGCTTCCAGGGTGACCCGGCCGGCGGCGCGGGCCACGGCGGTGCGAAGGTCCTCGGGGCTGAAGTTGTCCAGCATGATCACGTCGGGAGCCTGGGCCAGGGCCTCGTCGAGCTGATCCAGAGTGTCCACCTCGATCTCGATCCGGACCAGGTGGCCGGCGTAGGCCCGCGCGCGCTGGAGGGCGGGGCCGACACCCCCGCAAGCGGCGACATGGTTGTCCTTGATGAGGATGGCGTCGTCGAGGCCGAAGCGGTGGTTCACCCCGCCTCCGCAGAGAACGGCGTGCTTCTCCAGGGCCCGGAGGCCAGGCGTGGTCTTGCGCGTGTCGGCGATGCGGGCGCCCGTGCCTTCCACCGCGGCGACATAGGCGGCCGTCAGGGTGGCGACCCCGGAAAGCCGGCCCAGCAGGTTCAGCGCTGTGCGTTCGGCCGCCAGGAGGGCGCGCGCGTTCGCCTCCACGCGGGCCAGGACGGCGCCGGCCGGGACGGCTTGGCCATCGGCGGTTTCGGGAGTGAAGCGAGCTGCCGGGTCCAGCGCGGAGATCGCCAGGCGCGCGCAGTCCAGCCCGGCGATCACGCCAGGCTTACGCGTGGCGAAAACGGCGCACAGACGGGCGTTTGCCGGAACACAGGCTGCGGCGGTGATGTCCCCGGCTCGGCCCAGGTCTTCGGCCAGGGCCAAGCGGACCACGGGGGCGATGAGGAGGTCGGGAAGCATCAGGCGGCGATCGCGGCGCGGTAAGGGAGGAACAGGCGCGAATGCTGGGCCGGTTCGGCGCGGGCCGGGAAATCCAGGCGGTGGTGCGCCCCGCGGCTCTCCTCGCGGGCCAGGGCGCTTTCGGCGATCATTCGGGCGGCGACAAGGGGGAGGGCGTCGGGATGCCGTGCGTCCAGCTCGTCGATCGCAGTCAGGAGCCGGCGCAGGCCGGGCGCGTCACGAACCACGCCCGCGTGGCGGGTCATGGCGGCGCGAAGGCGCTGGACGTCGGCTTCGGGAAGTTCAGGCGACGACGAAAGGGGGAGGGCCGAGGCGCCTGGGTCGGCTTCCGTGGCGGCCGCCTGGCCGGTAGCGGCTCCAAAGCCGGCCGCCTCCAAGAGGCTGTTGGACGCCAGGCGGTTGGCTCCGTGAACGCCGGCGGCGGCGCATTCGCCTGCGGCGAACAGGCCCGCCAGGGAGGTGCGGCCGTCCGCATCGATCTCGATCCCGCCCATGTGGAAATGGGCTGCGGGCGCCACGGGGATGGGCTCCGCGCGCGGGTCGAGGCCGGCTGACATGCAGGCGGCGAAGACGGCGGGGTAGGCTGCAGGGAAGCGGGAGCCGATCGCCCGTCGCGCGTCCAGGAAAGCGCCGCGGCCGTCTGCAACGGCCCCGTGAAGCGCACGGGCGACGACGTCGCGGGGCGCGAGGTCCCCGTCCGGGTGGACGCCAGGCATGATCGGGCGGCCCGCTCCATCGATGAGCACCGCGCCTTCACCCCGAAGGGCTTCGGTGGCGAGCGGGGCCGGGTCCAGGCCCAGGTCGATGGCTGTGGGGTGGAACTGAACGAACTCGGGGTCGAGCACGGCCGCGCCGGCCAGGGCGGCCATGGCGAGCCCGTCGCCGCGAAGCGCACGAGGATTGGTGGTCACCGCGTAGAGTCCGCCCAGACCTCCGGTGGCCAGAATGGTGGCTGAGGCGGTGATCTCGACCGGGCGTCCGGCCTGGTCCGCCAGAATCCCCCGGACCCGGCCTGCGGCGTCCTGCAGCAAGGCACGGGCATGGAAGCCGGTACGGACCTGGATGTGCGGCGCCGCAAGCGCCGCGGCCCCAACGGCGGCCAGGATGGCGCACCCGGCGCCGTCGCCGCCCACGCGCACCACGCGCGGTCGGCTGTGAGCCGCCTCGAGGCTCAAGTGGTAGCGGGTCTCGTCGCGGTCGAAGCGAACGCCCAAAGCCGAGAGGCGTTCGACCACCCCCGGGCCGAGCTCGGTCAGGGCGAGAGCCCGGTCGGCGTCGATCAGGCCCGCACCGGCCGCGACCGTGTCACGGGCGTGGAGGGCGGGGCTGTCCTCCGCGCCCACGGCGGCGGCGATCCCGCCTTGAGCCCAGGCGCTGGAGGCGCCGCCGCCCAGCGGCTCGGCAGACAACACCAGGGTCGGGCGCGGCGCGCAGGGGAGTGCGGCGGACAGGCCGGCCAGGCCTCCGCCCACAACAAGCACCCCGTCGTGGCGGACCCGCTCGATCAAGCGGCGGCTCCGAAGCGGGCAAGGGCGGCGGCGTACAGCTCGGCCGAGCGTGCGTCGAAGCAGCAAAAGGTGACGTCCAGATCGTGGGCGTCGGCGCAGGCGCTCACGGCGACCTCGGCCGCGAGCTCCTTGGGATAGCCGTAGACCCCGGTCGAGATCGCCGGAAAGGCGACGGTGGCCGCGTCGTGTTGGCGGGCCAGCTGGAGCGAGTTGCGGTAGCAGGCGGCCAGCAACTCGGGCTCGCCCTCGCCACCGCCGCGCCAGACTGGGCCCACGGTGTGGATCACCCAGCGGGCGGGCAGGCGGAAACCGGGTGTGATCTTGGCCTCTCCCGTGCGGCAGCCGCCGAGCTTGCGACAAGCCTCCAGCAGCTCCGGCCCGGCGGCGCGGTGGATGGCCCCGTCGACGCCGCCTCCGCCCAGCAGGCTGGAGTTAGCGGCGTTGACGATGGCCCCCACGGCCAAGGTCGTGATGTCGGCCGTGACGACCCGCATCGTCAGATCAGTTCAACATCGACGTGGTGACGGGCGCGGACCAGGTCGTAGCGGGCGGGGACCACCGGCGGGGGCATGTCGATCATGCGCTGGACCGCGGCGCGGGCCCGTTCGGCGATCGCGGGATCGACGGTGACCTCGAACCGGTCGAACAACAGCGCGTCGCGAATGTTCTGCAGCGTGATCCGCTTCATGTGGGGGCACAGGTTGCAGGGGCGGACGAACTCGGTCTCGGGCGCGTCCACCGCGACGTTGTCGGCCATGGAGCATTCGGTGATCAGGATCACGCGCTTGGGCTTGCGTTGGCTGACGTAGTCGCTCATGGCGGCCGTGGAGCCGGCGAAGTCGGACGCCTCGAGCACCTCGGTCGGGCACTCGGGGTGAGCCAGGATCTCCGCGTCGGGCCAGGATTGGCGCATCTCGGCGATGTCGGCGGCGCTGAAGCGCTCATGCACCTCGCAACGGCCGGCCCAGGCGATGATCCTGACGTCGGTCTGGCGGGCGACGTTGCGGGCCAGGAACTCATCCGGGATCAGGATGGCGCGATCGACGCCCCACTCGCGCGCGGCATGCTCCACCACTTGAACCGCGTTGGCGCTGGTGCAGCAGATGTCCGTTTCCGCCTTCACATCGGCGGTGGTGTTCACATAGGTGACGACCGGAACGCCCGGATAGCGTTGTTTGATCAGCCGCACGTCGGCGCCCGTGATCGAGCTGGCCAGCGAGCAGCCCGCCAGCGGGTCGGGGATCAAGACCTTCTTGTCGGGCGACAGGATCTTGGAGGTCTCGGCCATGAAGTGCACCCCGGCCTGGACGATGATCTCCGCCTCGGCGCGTTGGGCTTCGCGGGCCAGCCCAAGGCTGTCGCCCACATAGTCCCCGACGCCGTGGAAGATCTCAGGCGTCATATAGTTATGGGCGAGGATCACGGCGTTCTTTGCGCGTTTCAGCGCATTGATCTCGGCGATAAGGGGGGCGTGCATACGCCATTCGAAAGGCGTCACCTTGCCCTGTAGCTTGGCGAACAAGGGCGCAGTCAGCGCCTCCACCTCCGGCGTGAAACCGTGGGCGAAGCCGGTTGCGAAATCCACCGGAGCGGCGAAGCCGTCGGCCATGGCGTCCTCCTTTATGCTCAAAGTGAGCATAACACTGGCCCGAAAAACGCCGGTCGCCACGAGGACGCCGGCTTCGGGCTTATGCTACGCGTGAGCATAACCTCCTGCTGCATATAAGGACCGGTTAAGACGGGGCAATCGGAATCCGTCGCTGCAGCGCACCAATTCGGTCCCGACACCGCTGGGAGGGCAAAGACCCGAGTTCGCCTTGATTGACGGGCAGTCTGTCGCGGTTGGATGGCTGGGGAAGGCTCCTACATGGAGCGGTCCCGTCGCAACCTGTGGAAACTGTGCATGGATTTGACGCGCCTCAAACAGACGGCTCGCAAGCCGGGGGTTGCACCGGGCCTTGCCGTGGGCGGCCTGGCTGCGGCGACCGTGCTGGGCTTCGCTTTGTCGGCGCAGTCGGGTCCGCCTGACTCCAGGTCCGACCTGAAGCTGTCGCGAGAGGCGGCGCTGGCTGCGGCGGACGGCTCGGAAGCGCGGCTCTACAAGTTGAAGGCCAGCTTCGATCCGTCGCTCGCCCAGCTCGTGTCCCGGCACGACCCCGCGCGCCGCCCCGACCTGTGGGGGCGGCCGGCGGCCTGGGCCAGCTATGACGTGAGCCGGGCCCCCAGTCTCGGGCTGGGCGTGATCACCACGGAGGACGCGCGCAAGATCAACGCCCTTCTGCCGGGCTCCGGCGCGCCGCCCGCCAAACCCTTTTTCCTGAAGGTGCAGACCGGCGCCGAGCGCGCCCGTGCGCTGCGCTGCCTGACCCAGGCCGTCTATTACGAGGCGGCGCTGGAGCCCCGGGCGGGTCAGGAGGCGGTGGCCCAGGTCGTGCTGAACCGGGTGCGGCACCCGGAGTATCCCAATTCGGTGTGCGGGGTGGTCTACCAGGGTTGGGAGCGCTGGACGGGTTGCCAGTTCAGCTTCACCTGCGACGGATCGCTGTTGCGAGCGCCCATGGCGCAGTTCTGGCGCCAGGCCGAGGAGGTGGCGGTCGCCGCCCTGAACGGGCGGGTGCAACCCGTCGTGGGTACAGCCACGCACTATCACGCCGATTATGTGATGCCCTACTGGCGGCCCTCCCTGACCAAGGTCGGGCAGATCGGAGCGCACATCTTCTACCGCTGGCCCGGCATGGCGGGCCAGCCGCGCGCCTTCACCAGCCGGTATACGCCCAGCGGCGAGCTGAGGCTGTCGGATCTGGTGCTGGCCGGCCGGGCGGCTCGCCCGACTGCGCGGCCAGGTCCGGGCGACCTGCAAGGGCTGCCGGGGCTGCCGGAAGGCGCGCCGGTCACGGTGGAGACCATCGTGGTGGCGGACGCCAACGGCGAGCAGACCACCCGCGTGCGCTCCATCATCGGCGGCCGGCGCCTGCCCACGGCCGAGGACATCCGCCGGATCAACGAGGTGCTCGATCAGCCCAAGACCGATGCGCCCGCCGTCGCCAGGTCCCCGGCGGCGACGCCCGCCGCCCCCTACGCTGACAATCTGCCGATGGCGCCCAACAAGCCCAAGGGCGTCACCGAACTGCCGGTCACGGAATTGAACAAGCCTGTGGCCGCGACCGAGGGCGGCCCCGCGGCGGGGTGAGCCCTCACCAAACGCCGATCTTCTGCGCCTGCTCGTGGCTGATGGGGTGGTGCGCGGCCGCATGGTCCTGTTCGGCCAGAAAACGAACCGCCTCAAGCGCCGCCATGCAGCCTTGGCCGGCGGCCGTGACCGCCTGGCGGTAGACGTCGTCGGTGACGTCGCCGGCGGCGTAGACGCCCTCCACGGCCGTAGAAGTCGATCCGGGCGACACGCGGATGTACCCGCCCTCCTTGAAGGGGAGCTGTCCCGCGAACAGTTCGGACGCCGGCGCGTGGCCGATCGCGATGAAAACTCCGTCGAAGGCCTGTTCGCGGACGGCGCCGGTTTCGCCGTCGCGCAGGCGCAGTCCGGTGACGCCCGCGACACCGCCTCCAGGAGTTTCGGCCCCGAGCACCTCGTCGATGATGGTGTTCCAGACCACCTCCACCTTGGGATGGGCGAACAACCGCTCCTGCAGGATGGCTTCGGCGCGCAACTCGTCGCGGCGATGGATCAAGGTGACCTTGCTGGCGAAGTTGGTGAGGAAGAGCGCCTCCTCCACGGCGGTGTTGCCCCCGCCCACGACGGCGACGCCCTTGCCACGGTAGAAGAAGCCGTCGCAGGTCGCGCAAGCCGAGACGCCGAAGCCCCGGTAACGTTGCTCGGAGGGCAGGCCCAGCCACTTGGCCTGAGCGCCCGTGGCGATGATCACCGTTTCCGCGAGCAAGACCTGGCCGCTGTCGCAGGTGAGCCGGAACGGGCGCGACGACAGGTCGGCCGAGACCACGGTGTCGTCCATGAACTCGGTCCCGACATGCTCGGCCTGGGCGCGCATCTGGTCCATGAGCCACGGGCCCTGGATGACGTCGGCGAAGCCCGGATAATTCTCGACGTCCGTCGTGATGGTGAGCTGGCCGCCAGGCTGGATGCCCGAGATCAGCACCGGTTTCAGCAGCGCGCGAGCGGCGTAGATGGCGGCGGTGTAGCCGGCCGGGCCGGACCCGATGATGGCGCAGCGAACGGTTCGGGGGAGGGCGACAACGGACATGGGCGCTATCTAGTAGGGATTCCGCCGAGGCGCGAGGCGTCGACCCGCCTCACCGCGCGGGCCCCATGCGCCTGACGACCTCCCCCGCGGCCCGCTCCGTTTCACGCAGGGGCGGATAGCTCCAGCGCTCCAGCGCGCCGCGGAACGGGCGGGCGGCCAGCCGTTTGCGAAGGCTGTCGTGCAGCCGGCGGTGTTTGGGGCTGTCGCCGTCCAGGTGCATGACCAGCACGGGCTTGCCGGCCGCGGCGGCTTCGGCGGCCATGTTGGTGCTGTCCTCGGTGACCAGCACGAGGTCGGCGGCGGCCAGAAAGGCGTGGTAGGGGTTCGGGCCCTCGCCGTCCCAAACCCAGCCGGGCAGGCGCCCCAGCCGGCCGGCCATGAAGCGCTGGGCGTCCTCGGGCGTGCGGCGGGAGAAGGTGACCAGAACCGAGCCCCGGGCGCCCTCCACGGCCGTGGCGATCTCGGAGGCCAGATCGCGCGCCCGCTGAGGCGTCAAATCGTGCGCCTTGGACTTGCCCCCCACCAGCACGGCCACCCGCGGGGAGGGCAGGGGGGCGATGCGGTCGTGGAACTCCGATTCGGCTTCCGCCAGTCGTTCGGGGGTGATCCGATTGGGGGAGCCCACGATGGGGAAGACATTGGGGCCGGTCAGTTCATCGTGCTCCGGCGGGATCACCAGGTCGAAGAGGTGCGTCGGCCAGCGCGGGTCCTGCAGTTGAACGACAAAGGTCTTCCCGGCCGACCAACGTCGCACGCCCATGGACAACGGCAAGGTCGCGCGTCCGGCTGCGATCCACAGATCGGGCCAGGGCGCTTCTATCGGGTCGGATTCCGGCGAAAGGGCCCATAGCGGAAAGAGGTTGAGCGCCTGGGGCGCCCGGCCCCAGGGCGCCCGCCAGACCACCTGCTTGGAGGTGACCGTGCAGGGCCGGCGCTGCGCCACCGCCTCCGCCAGGCCCAGCACCTGATTGGCCATCCCGACCCGTCCATCCGAAACGGCCCAGACGCTCAAGGGTCGACCGGCGCTGGACGGGCTCAGGCCGGCCTCTCCCATTTGGCTGCGGGCTTCAGCACACCGAACTCCGGAGAGGGCGGACTGTCGCGCTCAGAAAGCGTCCACTTGGCCGGCGCGACGCAGAGCCGGAGTGGATGGGCCATGCCCTTCCGGGAACCCTCGCCCAACACGTTCCGGAAACATCGGCGTTGGCCATCAGCGCCGATCCGCCATCCGGCTCAGCGCCACTCCACGGCGGTGATCTCGTAGGCTTTCACGCCGCCTGGAGTGTTCACCTCCACCACGTCGCCGGTTTCCTTGCCGATCAGGCTGCGCGCGATGGGAGAGGTGACGGACACGCGCCCCTTCTTCACATCGGCCTCGTGTTCGCCCACGATCTGATAGCGGTCCTGCTTTTCCGTGTCTTCGTCGACCACGGTGACGGTCGCGCCGAATTTGATCTGCTTGCCCGACAGCTTGGAGACGTCGATCACCTGGGCGCGGCTGATCTTGTCCTCGATCTCGGCGATGCGGCCCTCGATCCAGCCCTGGCGCTCCTTGGCGGCGTGGTACTCCGCATTCTCCGACAGATCGCCGTGCGAGCGGGCTTCGCTGATGGCGGCGATCACGCTGGGGCGCTCCACCGACTTGAGCCGCTTCAGTTCTTCGTCGAGAGCGCTGTAGCCCTCCGACGTCATCGGGACTTTTTCCATGGACTTCGCAGTTGAGGCCGGCAAGCGGCGTGGGATGCCCGCGGGCAGCGTGGCAAGCTAGGACGGAGACGGTGGAGCTTCAAGTGCCTGTCCGGGTTCAGCACATATGAGACGGCGGGGTCTCTTCGGCTTGGAGCTTGGCGAGGTGGCGGGCCGGGGTCATTCCGTCAAGGGCGCCGTGGGGTCGGTGGTGGTTGTAGAGGTGCTGGAAGCTGTCCAGCAGCGGGTTGAGGGCCTCGATGCAGCTCGGCATGTCGTAGACGGCGTAGAATTCGTATCGCCAAGCGCCGTTGCAGCGCTCCACGGCTCCGTTCAGCTGGGGTCGTTTGGGCGGCAACTCGTAGAGGACCAAGCCCTGGCGGCGCAGGCCTCCTCGAATTCGGCTTTGAATTCCGATCCCCCGTCCACCTGGATGGCTCTGACGGGGAAGGGCATTTCGGCCAGCACCTTGTCCAGGAACAGGCTGGCGGCGCGGGCGGTGGCGGCGCGTGAGGCCTTGGCCACCGTCCATTTGGCCACTGGGTCGTAAGCGGTGAAGTGTTTGATCGGCCTTCCTGGCGCGAGGGTGACGAACACGGTGTCGATCTGCACCACGGCGCCTGGCCGGTCGGGTTTGAGGCCCTTGGGCAGGCGCACGGCGTGACGTCGCCTGCAGCTGCGGCGAACGGCGGGGCTCTTGCGCAGGCGGGCGACCGGCTGGATCCGGCCCCGCTGCATCAAGCTCTGGAGGATGCGGCCCACGGTGGAGTCGGAGACCTCGAACCCCTCGTCCCTGAGCAGCGGCCCCAGCTTGGCCTTGCCCCACATGGGAAAGTCGTCCCGCAGCCGCTCCACCGCCCGGATCAGGGCGCTGCTCCAGGTCTTGGGCCGCACCCGGAGCGGCCGGCGGCTCTTGGGCTCCAGCCGCTCGGACCAACGGTGCAGGCTGGCCCGGCTCGCCCCCACGGCGCGGGCCGCCTGCTCCGCGCTCAGTCCATCCCGGCGGGCCCGCTCAAACCGGCCAAGAACGTCACGCCTGGCCGCTCCGATGTCTGAGGTCTGCGCGCCCAGGCGTGACGCCCAGCCCGCGCCGCGATAGATCGATCCTTGTAGGCCAAAAACCTGCACGGGGGTCTCCTGTCCCTTGAGTCGGCAAACCCAAGCTTCAGGGACCCCCACCCCCAATCAAGAGGGCCGTCTCACATCTGTCTGAGCGCGGTCAGCCTGACCGCAGCTGCGGGGGTCTGCGGCCAATAGCGGCTGACAGTAGCGGTGGGACGAGCCCAGGTCGTAGGCCGCCGAACGCCGATTCGCTCGTCCCGAGCGGCCGGCTGTGCTTTGCTCGAGCCGCCCGGCTTCCGCCCTGCGCTCAGGTCAGTCTAGGTGAAGCATGCAGATCCATCTCACCGAAACGCCGGAAGCCCATGCACGCGAGGTCATCGCCTCCGGTCTCGGCGCCTTCAACACGGAGCGGGCCGGGCCCGGGGAGTGGCGCCGTCTCGCGGTGCTCATCCAGGAGGGCGAGGCGGTCACCGGAGGCTTGTGGGGCGTCACCTCCTACGGCTGGCTCTTTACCGAGTTGCTGTTTGTGCCCGGCGCCTTCCGTGGGCGAGGCCTGGGCGCCGACATCGTCCGGAGGGCGGAGGGGGAGGCGCGCGCCCGGGGCTGCACGGGCGCTTGGCTGGACACCTTCGAATTCCAGGCCCGCGGCTTTTACGAACGGCTAGGCTACCGCCTCTTCGGCCAGATCGACGACTATCCCCCCGGAAGCGCGCGGTACTTCCTCAAGAAGGCGCTCTAGCCAGCGCCTTGCTCCAGGGCGGCCCACAAGGCGGGCGTGGACGCTCGATTGTGTGCCGGCACGGGGATGCGGGCGCGAAAGGCGTGGTCGAACACACCGTCCACGCGAATGCTGAAGGTCAGGCCGTCCCGGCCGTCGCCGCCGTGAAACTGGTTCACCGTATCGAACCAGGCGCAATGGGATCGAACATAGGCCTGCTCTCCCGTTGCGGGATCCAGCATATAGAAGGGCTTGTCCAGATTGGTCCGGAACCACACGAACTCGTGGCAAAGGTCCGGGCTGGCGTGGTCGCGATGGGCGGAGACCGGCCGGGCCACATCGTCGTAGATGATCATCATCCGGCCCGTGCGGCGGAACGGCAGGGTGGCGATGAAGTCCATCAGCAGCGAGAACTCCTCCGCCGCTTCTGTCGGCTCCCATACGTCGGTGTTGTCCAGATCGTAGTAGTCCTCCGCCCGCGTGGAACGCGACAAGTAGATCATCCGTGTGCCGGGGAGTTCGGCGGCGGACGAATCTAGCAGGAAGGGCCCGGTGTAGAATCGCCGATCCTGCTCCGCGGCCAAGCGTCGCTCGATGCGGCTTCGGACATATCCGTCCAGAGCTCTCAGTGCGTCGACATCGACGAACTCGTCGAAGGACTTGTAGGAGGGATAGCTGATCCGCGGATCCAACTGTTCGCAATGGGCGCCGCTAATCATGGGCGCATTCTCGTTGCGCGTTCCAAAGCTCGTCTCCAGCGCGCGGACTCATGAGGGTCCTCCAGCCTGGCGTCCTGCCCTTTGAACTCATGCGAGAGTTGGACGTTCCTGCTTCTCGATGGCGATCCGGCCGCGTCTCTGACGGCGGCCCATATCCCGTTGGAAAGC
The DNA here is from genome assembly GCA_019348195.1 of Pseudomonadota bacterium. Taxonomy (GTDB): domain Bacteria; phylum Pseudomonadota; class Alphaproteobacteria; order Caulobacterales; family Caulobacteraceae; genus JAHWJX01. The sequence goes on from JAHWJX010000003.1 coordinate 25,483, forward strand.
CGACTCAACGCTTAAGTACAACCTGAATCGCTGCTGCAGCTTGCGCAAAGCTGCGGCTCTTCGCTGCCGCCCAAGGAAACCATGAAGATATACGTTAGCGGCCTGTACAGCGGCGGCAATCCGCAGCCGGGCGTGGGCATCACTCGGTCGTTAAGGCAGGGTTACCCCGACGCAACTCTGGTGGGGGTGGAATACTCCAACCGCAGCTCGGGCATCCATTGGCCCGAGTTGGACGAGGTCTGGCTGCAGCGTCCGTGGGACGAGCTGAACCTTTCCGCCCACGGCGAGGCTATCCGCGCCCTGCTGGACGGCGGAGCCCTTTGGATCTCCGGCAGCGACCTGGAAACCATGTGGCTGGCCAGCGTCTTCCCCGAGGGCCATGCCAATCTGCTGACCCCGAACGCGGCCGCCCTGGCGCGGATCACCAAGCCGCAGGTGGAGGCGCATGAGGGCCTGCCGGTGCAGATCCCGCCCTACATCCCGACCGACCGTTCGGACTGGGACCTGCACGCCTTTTGCCGCAAGCACGATTGGCGGGTGTGGCTCAAGGGACCCTATTACGACGCCGTGCGCACCCGCTCGTGGGACTCTTTCGAGGCCGTGCGCACCACGCTGGCCAAGGTGTGGAACACCGAACGGCTGTTCCTGCAGGCGCACGTCACCGGTTACGAAGAGTCCGTCATGCTGTGCGCCTACGAGGGCGAGCTGCTGGGCTGTGTGCGGATGCGCAAGCGGGAGATCACCGAGGAAGGCAAGACCTGGGCCGGCGACGTTTCCGAAGTAGACGAGGCCTTCCTCACCCCGCTCCGTCGCATCCTTCGCGAGCTGAACTGGACCGGCGGCGGCGAGCTGGAGATGGTCCGCGACGCGGACCACCGGCTTTGGCTGCTAGAGATGAACCCGCGCTTCCCCGCCTGGGTTCATGGGGCCACGATCGCCGGCGTCAACCTGCCCGCCTTGCTTGTTGAAGGCGCCACTGGCGTAGCCGCGCAGCGGCCTGAGCCCGGCCGTGGAGAGTTCACCCGCGTTGTGGTCGAGGTGCCGGTGCGCTCGGAGTTTCCGCTGCCGCCGCTGCCCGAACACCTGGGCGGCGGGACCGGTCACTCGCTCAAACACCCGTCCGGTCTGCCCGCCCTGGCCGAGCGCCTGCACAAGCTAAACGTACTGGACGGCGGCGACAACGAAACTTCAAGCGGCGGCGACGCCCCCACCGTTCCCAACACTATGGTCGAGGACCTGCTCGCACAGGACTTCAACCGCATCGAGACCCCCGCCTGGGTGTTCATGGAGAGCACCGCCGCCGATACCTTCAAGCGCGCCGCCGCCATGGCGCACACGCTGAGCACCAACCAGACGCGCGTCACCAACGCCTACAGCATCAAGACCAATCCTGACGCCCGCCTCATCAAGCTGGCGCTCGACTCCGGCTTCATGGCCGAGGGCATCAGCCTGTTGGAGCTGCACAAGGCCTTGGAGGTAGGCTTCCGGCCCGACCAGCTCATTCTCAACGGCCCCGGCAAGTGGTGGCCGGAGGGGATGATCCCCAAGGAGCAGATCCACGCCGTCTTCTGTGACTCCGCGCCGGACCTGAAGAAGACGGTGGCGGCGCTGAACAGCGGCGAACTCAAGGCCAAGATCGTGGGCGTCCGCATCCGTACCCCGCACATCCCGTCGCGGTTCGGCATCGCTCTGGACACCCCCGAGACCTTCAAGTCGCTGGTCGAGTCGATCGCCACCCTGCCCGAGGACACCGGCTTCGGCGTCCACTTCCACATGGCCAGCAGCAACATCGGCGTGAAGGCGTGGTGGCGGCTGTTCGACTCCATGCTGCGTTGGTGCCAGTCGCTGGAGCGGCTGACCGGCCGCACGATCGAGGTGCTGGACATCGGGGGCGGGTGGTTCCCCGACGACTGGCACAGCGTCGACCACAGCGACTTCGCCAAAGCCGTGAAACGCGCCCAGGCCGCCCTGCCCAACGTCGGCCAGATCATCTCCGAGCCCGGCAAGGCCATGGCCCAGCCCACCATGGCGCTTGCCATGCGCGTGCTGGAGACCCAGGAGGAGGACGGCGAGATCACCGAAGCCGTGGTCGACGCCTCCATCGCCGAACTGCCGATGTACTTCCATTATCCGCACCGCGTTCTGACCCAGGACCGGGGCGGCGACTGGAAGACCCTGAAGCGCGGCAAGAGCCAGCTGATGGGCCGCCTGTGCATGGAGCACGACGTGGTGGCGGCCAATATCGAACTCCCGGAAGGCACGCGCGCCGGCGATGTTCTCGTTTTCTGTGACGCGGGCGGTTACGACAGGAGCATGTCCTATGTATTTGGCCGAGGTTGAGACCCGCGCCGTCCAGGCGACCGAAGTCCCGGAGGTCACCTCCTGCACCGTCAAGTGGGACAGCTGGCCGGCGTCCACCATCTCCCACCATGGCCAGGCCTGCTGCGAGATTGCGCGTGAGTGGATGCTGGCCAACGACTTCTCCCAACTGGGCGACGCCGCGGCCCTGACCGGCCCGCGCTGGCTGCCAAAAAAATACCCGTGGGGACCGTCGCCTTGGCCCATGCACTGGTGCGAGGCGGTTGGCCGCAAGAAGCTCGACTGCGGCGCCCACCAGGCGATCTCGCAGGAGCTGTTCACCGCGCGCGGCGTGCAAAGCCGCCCGGCCCAGTTCGTTCAGCAGTTCAGTGAAGAAGCCACGCGACACTGGGGCCACAAGTGGGGCGAAGATCAGGTCCCCGCCGGCTGGATCGACGGCGATGTGATCTATCACGAAGGCTGCGCGGTCACCGTGGAGGGCGACGAGATCAAGCTGTGGGACGCCAGCGCCGGCTGGTGGATCGATCCTCAGCAGTCCGGCGGCTACGGCGCCCTGCTCAGCGTGCGCATCCTCGACCCCTCGGCCGAGGCTCCGCAAACCTTGAGCTGGGGCGGGCGCCAACTGGCGCTCAACCGCTGGAACACCGTCTAGCAACCGCCGGGTTCGGGCGGAGAAGGGCCAGGCGGCCTGCCCTCATCCCGAACCCCAGGCTGGGCAAGACGTGGCGGCTGAGACGGGTCCGTCTCACGGCTCACCAGGGCCGCAAGGTCGGCGGCGCACGCCGGGTGCGCTCGCCTCCGCTTGCAAGGTGAGTGCGGCCGGGAGCGTGATCGGTCCTAGGAGCGTCTCTTTCCGGACGCCCCCCCGGCTCCGATCCCGACGCCCTCAAGGCGCCTCGGCATATCCTCGCGTGGGGAGCCTCGGCGGGGCGCTCACCCCTCGGGTCAGGCGGCGGCCTTCAAAGACCCCAGGTCGATCACAAAGCGGTACTTCACATCGCCCTTGAGCATCCGCTCGTAGGCGTCGTTTATAGCCTGGATCGGAATGGTCTCGATATCGGAGACGATCCCGTGCTCCGCGCAGAAATCCAGCATCGCCTGAGTTTCCGCGATGCCGCCGATCAGCGAGCCCGCGAGACTGCGCCGCTGCAGGATCAGATTGAACACCGTGGGCGAGGGGTGGGGCTCGGCCGGGGCGCCCACCAGAACCATGGTCCCGTCGCGCTTCAGCAGCGCCAGGAAGGGGTCCAGATTGTGGGGTGCGGCCACGGTGTTCACGATCAGGTCCAGGCTGGCGGCGTGGGCCGCCATTTGCTCGCTTTCGCGCGAGACCACCACGTCGTGCGCGCCCAGGCGCAACGCGTCCTCGCGCTTGCCGGGCGAGGTGGTGAACAGCACCACCTCCGCGCCCATGGCGCGGGCCAGCTTCACGGCCATATGGCCGAGCCCTCCCAAGCCCACCACGCCCACCTTGCTGCCCGGTCCCACCTTCCAGCGGCGCAGGGGCGAATAGGTGGTGATGCCGGCGCAGAGCAGGGGCGCGGCCGCGGCCGGGTCCATGCCCTGCGGAATCCGCAACACGAACCGCTCGTCCACCACAACGCTGTCGGAATAGCCGCCCTGGGTGGTCCGGCCCGTCTCCTTTTCAATCCCGTCATAGGTGCCGGTGAAGCCGTTCAGGCAGTACTGCTCCAGCCCCTCGTCGCAGCCGGCGCAGTGCTGGCAGGAGTCCACCATGCAGCCCACGCCGACCAGCTCGCCTTCGCGGTAGCGCGTGACCTCGGACCCGACGGCGGTCACGCGGCCCACGATCTCGTGGCCGGGCACGACGGGATATTTGGCGCCTCCCCACTCGCTGCGCGCCGTGTGCAGGTCCGAGTGGCAGACCCCGCAGAACAGGATCTCGATGCTCACGTCCCGTGGCCCGGGCGTGCGTCGCTCGAAGTCGTACGGTCCGAGCGGCGACCGGGGATCGAACGCGGCGTAACCATGGGTGTGCGTCATGGGGGACCTCCGGAAGCGGACGGGGGTTCTAGGCCGAGCATAGGGGGGCCTGGCAAGCGGAGCCGCCCAGGGGACGGCCTCTGGGGAACGACCTCGGCCTTCGATGGTTGTTTGCGCCGAAAGGATCACTCATGACCGAAGAACGAATCGAAGGCGGCGCCAATCAGCTCGGGGGACGGCTGCAGGAGGGCGTCGGCGCCGTGACGGGCGATCGCAAGAGCCAAGTCCAGGGCCAGTTCAAACAAGCGAAGGGCGCCCTGCTCGACGCCTTCGGCCGGGCGGTGGACGCCTTGGACGGACAGGTTGACCGCGTGCCGGAGCAGGTCCGGCCCCAGGCCCGCAAGGCCTTGGGCGTAGCGCGCGAGAAGCCGGTGGCCACCATGCTGGGCCTGGCCGCGGTGACCTTCCTGCTGACCCGACGCCGCCGCTGAACTTTCACTAGTCGAGGGGAAAGGCCGGCCTGGACCTCCAGGCCGGCGTTTCCGTGTGCGCTCGACGCTAGGAGGCCGGCGTAGGCGCGGCGAAGCGGACGCTGACCTCCGCGCGGCGGCGCAGGGGCTCCGTCCGCCCCGCGGCTGTGGCCGCGCCGGCCTCGCCCTGAGCAGCCACCTCGAAGGTCGGGGTGGGATAGCCTCGGGCGGCCAGGATCTGGGCCACGGTCGTGGCCCGCCGCTGGGACAGCTCGAGGTTCGACACCGCCCCGCCCTCCGCATCGGCCAGGCCGGTGACGCGCAGCTCCGCCACGCGGCAGGCGCGCACCCGCGAGGAATAGTTGTCGATCACCTGCAGACCTTCAGGGGTCAGCTGCTCAGACCCCGTGCGGAAATACAGTGGAAACGCGAAGTCCTGACACACCGGCGCGGTCACGACGGCGCTGCGGCCCGTGACCCGACGGACCCCCTCGTCGACCGTGGCGCAGGCGCCCAGCCCTGTGGCTGCAACGAGAAGAATGGCGATGGTGGTTTGACGCATTGGAGCTGTCCCGCTTGCGAAAAAGGCGGCCGACGTTCTCACGCCGGCCGCCTCGAAATCAAACGCCTTTCCGAGGCCCTGCCGGGCTTGCGGGTTAGCGCGGCTCACCGTTCTCCCAGTAGTAGCGGCCCGTGCGCTGGTCATAGTAGTAATAGCGGCCCACGCGCTGATCATAGTACTGGCGGCGGCTGGTGGTGTTGGCGCCGCAGCTGCCGTCTTGACGGCAACCCCGGATGGCTCCGGCCGAGCCGCCGATGGCCGCACCGATCGCAGCGCCCGTAGCCGCGCTCTCGCCGCCCACGTTGTTGCCGATCACGGCCCCGGCGATGGCGCCCAGGGCGGCGCCGCCCGCGGAGTTGCGTTCAACATTACCCGTGGCGGTGCAGCCGGCGGCGATCAGGCCGGCTCCGGCGAGGGCGATAATCGTCGTCTTCATTTCGGCTCTCCTATTGGCCCGCCCCTGAGCCGACACAACGGTCCCGGTTGAGCGAGGTTCCGCCCACCCTGCCCCGGCCGAGGTGACCCGTGGCTGAACGGCCGCGGGTCGGAACCCCGGCCGAGCTTTGCCGTTACGCTCGGCGAAGACGCTCGGGAGAACGGCATGGCCACCGGCTACGACCCCAAGGATGCGAGGCGCGACCGCAACCACGATGGGCATGTCGACGCCGCCGATCGCACGTCGCACGAGCGCGTGGCGCACGAGCCGGGGTTGACCAAGGAGGTGCGCAAGGACGCCTACGAGCGCGGACGCGCCGACGAGCGGGCGCGGCACAAGCGGAGCCCGCTGCTGACGCTGCTGATCGCCCTGGCGGCGGTGTTCGGCCTGGCTGTGATCGGACTGTACATCTACAACGGCGGATCCTTCACGGAGACGGGGCGCGACCTGGATCAGGTGACCAACCGCGCGCAGCAGGAGGCCGCCGAGGTCAGCCGCGAGGTCGCCGACGAGGCGGGCGAAGGCCTTCAGGACGCCGGTCGGCAGATGGAGCAGGCGGGCGAAGGCGGCGGCCAGGCCCGCCCGGCGCAGCAACGGCCCTGATCGGGTCCGTGGCGGGCGGAACCGCGCCCGTCAGCCTACGTTCCCGGACCGATGGATGACGCCGGCGCGCTTCTGATTGCGAAAGAGGAACTGCAGGCGGAACCGGTGCGCTTCCGCACGGCGGAGGCCGTGATCAATCAAGCCTCGGGCTCCACCGGCCCCGGCGCCGCCGCCGAGCTGGAGGCCATCGTCCGCGAGCACGGGCTGGAGGTCAATGTTCGAGACGTGCCGCCCTCCGGCATCGAGGCCGCGGTGCGCGCAGCGGTGGCCGCCAAGCCCGACCTGGTGATCGTTCTGGCGGGGGATGGGACAGCGCGCCTGGCCGCTTCGCTCTGCGGACCGGAGGGGCCGGTGGTCTCCACCCTGCCCGGCGGCACGATGAACATGCTGCCCAAGGCCTTTTACGGCGACCGCAGCTGGCAGGACTCCCTTCGCTGCGCTCTCGCCGACCCCGTGGTGCGCGTCGTCTCCGGCGGCGAGCTTAGCGGACGCACCTTCTATGTCGCCGCCATTCTGGGCGCGCCGGCGCTGTGGGCCGAAGCGCGCGAGGCGGTCCGGGAGCGGCAGGTGCTCACGGCCGCCCGCAGGGGCTTGCGCGCCGCCCGACGCGCGTTTCACGGACGCCTGCGGTTCGCCTTGAACGGCGGACCCGTGGAAAGGGCCGAGGCGCTGTCGCTCCTGTGTCCCCTGATCTCAAGGGCCATGGACGAGCAGACCGCCCTGGAGGCCGCCGTGGTCGACCCCGCCAATGCGATCGAAGCCTTCCGACTGGGCTTCCGCACCATGTGGGGCGAGTGGCGCGACGATCCCGCCGTGAGCGTGCGCCACGTTCAGCACGGTCAAGTCTACGCCCGCCGCACCATCCCGGCCATCCTCGACGGGGAGCCCATCCGGTTGAGCTCGCCGGCCTCCATCCGTTTCATTCCCCAGGCGTTCCGGGCCCTCGAGCCCCGGCGCGACGTGGGCGAGCCCCGAGTCTGAGACCCAACCCGTGACCGTGCGCATCCTGCATTTCACCGACGTGCACTTCGGCACGGAGGACTCCCGCGCCGTCGAGGCGGCGACCGCCTACGCCCAGGAGAACGCCCACGACCTGACGGTGGTCTCCGGCGACCTCACTCAAACGGGCGTTCCCGCGGAGTTCGAGGCTGCGGCCGCATGGCTGAAGCGCTTGCCCGGGCCGGTGATCACCTGTGCGGGCAATCACGACACCACCTATTACAACGTGGCCATGCGCATTTTGAAACCATGGGGCAGGTTCAAGCACTGGATCGGGCCCGTGGAGGGGCAGGAGCACCGCAGTCCTGGCTTGGCCGTGCGCACCCTGAACACCGCGCGCGGCATCCAGATGCGGAGGAATTGGTCCAAGGGGCGGGCGGACCTCAAGGACTTCCGCGCGGCGGCCGAGGCGCTGAACGACTGCTCCGACGACACCCTGCAGGTGATCGTGTGCCACCATCCGCTGATGGAGGTTCTGGGCGAGCCGATCACCGGCGACGTCACCCGCGGCAAGCAAGCCGCCGCCATCCTGGCCGAGCATCGGATCGACCTGGTGCTCGGCGGGCACTTCCACTACCCCTTCGCCGCGACCTATCCGGTGGTGGACGAGCGCACCCACGGGGTGGGCGCGGGCACCCTGTCGACGCGGCGCCGCGGAGTTCCGTTGAGCTTCGGCGTGATCGAGGCCGACCCGACGGAGATCCGAGTCCAGGCCATGGACTGCGACGGCGGACGGATCTGCCCCGGCCGGAGCTGGGCCTTGAAGCGGCGCAAACCGTTCGCTCCCTTGAAGGAACGCCACAACGAGCCGGAGCTCGCCACACCCGAGGGCCTGCCCGCGCTCGACCCCACCCGGCACGAGACCACCCCGCCCGAGATCGCGGCGGCCCAGGGGGCGCCGGCGGTCGCGGAGACCGCGCCTAGGGAACCGACCGGGGTCTGAGGTCGCCTTGCGCTCGGACCGAGCCGTCCGCAGTTAAGCTTTCGACCCGCATCCAAGGAGAACGCGATGGCCTTCACGCTGCCCGACCTGCCCTACGCCTATGACGCGCTGCAGCCCTTCATGTCGGCGGAGACGCTCGAATTCCACCACGACAAGCACCACAAGGCCTATCTCGACGCCATGCTGCCCATGATTGCGGGCACGCCGCTGGAGAACGCCCCGATCGAGCAGGTCGTCGTGGAGAGCTTCCGCTCTAATCCCAAGCTCTTCAACCAGGCCGGCCAGTACTACAACCACCTGCACTTCTGGAACTGGATGAAGCCGAGTGGCGGCGGCGCAGCGCCCGGCGGCTTGCAGCGCCAGATTGAGCAAGACCTGGGCGGCATGGACGCGTTCCGCGCGGCCTTTATCGACGCCGGCAAGACGCAATTCGGCTCAGGCTGGGCCTGGCTGGAATGGCGTGACGGGAAGCTGGCCGTGACCAAGACCCCCAATGGCGAGAACCCGCTGGCCACGGGCGGCGTGCCGATCCTGGGCGTCGACGTCTGGGAGCACAGCTACTACATCGATTACCGCAACGCCCGGCCCAAGTACCTGGAGGCCTGGTTCGATCACCTGATCAATTGGGAATACGCTGAGCAGCTGTTCGAGCAGGCGCGAGGATGAACATCCGCCCCTCCCCATGCTGAGCCTGTGGGGAGGGGGTCGCTCGCCACTGCGGGGCGCACACGCCCCGCCCCGTTCGATCGGCTGAAAGCTGTCTAAAAGGGCAGCAGATCCCGGGCGCGTTCCCAGGGGGTCTTTTTCCGCCGACCCAGGAGATGGGTGGCGGCCATGAGCATCAAGGCGGGACGACGCAGCGCGATCAGGGCGGCGACCGCCCCCACGCCCACCGCCGCGGCCGGGTAGCGGCGCGCAATCGCGATTAGCTGTGAAGGCAGGTGCGAAGCCGCACCCGCCGCGCCAGCCAGGGCGCCGTGGTGCTCCCCGTCGTCACCGGAAGACCGCTTGCTCTTGGGCGGCTTGTGCGTGAGCGCGAAAACCCCGAACACCGCCGCAAAGGTCAGGGCGGTGATGGCCGCGGCCCAGGGCCCGTCCACCACCATCTCGAGCAGGCCATAGAGGGCGCAGAAAGCCGCCGCCAGCGCGAAAACGCCGGCGACGGCCATGGCCGCCCCGAAGACGGCCGTTTTCTTCAAGCGATCGATCAATCCCGATCGCCGCGGCCGGAGGTGAGCGCCAGGCCCAGAACCACGCCGGCTCCCAAGGCGACCAGGGCCGAGGTCAACGGCTTTTCGACGATCCTGTCCGTCAGCTGCTGCTGATACTGGCCGAACTGCTGGTTGGCGTAGTCCTTGGCCTGCATCGCCTGGAGACGGACCTGATCGCTGCCTTGGCTCAGCGCCTGCTGCGCGCGAGCCTTGAGGTCCGACGCCTTGCCGGACAGGCCGGCGGTGCCGCCTTGGGTGATCTCCGACGCGTCCAGGGCGCCGTCGTTGAGGCCGCTGGAGCCGGTGGTGTCAGTCATGGGGAAGTCTCCCGTCCCGAAAAGGGCCGATGGGTGGAACCCGCCTCCAACGCGGAGCTTGGCGCGAAAGTTCCCCGCCCATTTCGCAACTGCGAGATGCGCGCCGGCTCCCAGGCGCCTATAGCCGAGGGATGGACGACGCCGCTCCACTCCCCGTCGACATTCCGCCGCGCTCCCGCCTGCGAAGGGCGCTGCACACGCTGTATCACGGCGGCACGCCAACGGCCGTTCGGTTCCGAACCGCCTGGGTGGTGATCGACCTGCTGATCATCGGCTTCTTCATCGCCGCGCCCCTGATCCGGGAGACCGCCTTCTTCCTCGCGGTCGACTATGCGCTGGCCGCCCTGCTGGCCGTCGACCTCGCCGCCCGGGCGCTGGCGCGCGAGCGGCTGAGCGAGTTCTTCCGCCGGCCCGCCGCTTGGATCGACCTTCTGGTCCTGGTCACGCTGCTTTTTCCCCAACAGTTCTTCAACCTGGGCTTCTTGCGCGTCTTGCGGCTCTACACCCTGGTGAACAGCGAGGTGTTCTGGGACACGGTGCTGAAGCGGTTCGACGACACGCGCGTGGAGGAGGTCACTCGCGCGGTCGGCGCCCTGCTCACATTTGTCTTCGTGACCACCGGCTTCGTTTACGCGGTCTTCGGACGGAGCGAGGGTGGACCGGACGGCTATGTGGATGCGCTCTATTTCACCATCACCAGCCTGACCACCACGGGCTATGGCGACGTGACCCTGCCAGGCACCGCCGGCAAGCTGCTGTCGATCATTATCATGGTCAGCGGGGTGACCCTTTTTCTGCGTCTGGCCCAGGCGGTTTTCCAGCCCGCACAGAGCCGGTTGCATTGCCCGGACTGCCGGCTGGACCGCCACGAGGCGGACGCCAGGCATTGCCGCCGTTGCGGCGCGGCCTTGGCCGCCATTTGAGCGTGACGTCGCAGCGCGGGGACGCCAGCTTGGCCCGGTCCGGGCCGGGGGTTAATGTGAACCGGACGTCTGGGGATACTGATGCGCCTTCTTCTCGCCGCGACCACGGCTTCCTTCGCCCTCATGACCGCCGCCTCCGCCCAGACTCCCCCGGCCCAGAGTCCTGCGCCTCAGACCCAAGCCGCTAAGACGGCCCCCGGCGCCGGCGCCGCGGAAGTTGCGTCCGACGACCCCTTCCTGTGGCTGGAGGATGTCGAAGGCGAGCGCGCGCTGGACTGGGTCCGGGCCCGCAACAACCGGTCTCTAGGCGTTCTCCAGGCCGACCCGCGGTTCGCCCGGTTCCAGGACGCCGCGCTCCGGATCCTGGAGGCCAAGGACCGCATCCCCGCCCCAGGCTTCGTCAACGACGAGATTCACAACTTCTGGCAGGACCCGCAGCAGGTTCGCGGCCTCTGGCGCCGCACCACCCTCGACAGCTACCGCAGCGCCGATCCCAAGTGGGAGACCATCCTCGACGTCGACGCTCTGTCCGCGGCCGAAGGCGCCAACTGGGTCTACAAGGGCAGCAACTGCCTCCCCCCGGCCCAGACCCGCTGCCTGATCGCCCTGTCCAACGGCGGCAAGGACGCGGTGGAGCTGCGTGAGTTCGACGTGGCGGCCAAGCGCTTCGTCCCGAACGGCGTCAAACTGCCCGAGAGCAAGGGAGGCGCGACCTGGACCGACGAGAACACCTTGCTGGTGTCGCGCGACTTCGGGCCCGGCACGCTGACGGCCTCGGGCTATCCCTTCATCGTCAAGCGCATGATGCGCGGCCAGACGCTCGAGCAGGCGCAAGAGGTCTTCCGCGGCAAGCCGGAGGACGTGTCGGCCGGCGCCTCGGCCATCCGCGACGCCGACGGTAAGCTGCAAGCCGTCCTGCTCTACCGCTCGCCCAAGTTCTTCGAGACCGAATACAGCCTGCTCACCGAGGAGGGTGCGGTGCGCTTGCCCATGCCCAACAAGGTGTCCATCGCGGGCTATGTCGACGACCAGCTGATCCTGACGCTGGAGGAGAATTGGGGCGACTACCGCAACGGCGACCTGGTGGGGCTGGACCTTTCGGAGCTGAAGGCCGCGCCCACTCGGCCCAAGCCCTACCTGATCGTCCGCCCGGGCCCCCGCCAGTCGATCGAAGGCGTGACCACCACCCGAAACAAGCTCGTGGTGGCCCTCTATGACGAGGTGAAAGGCGGCGCCTATGTCTACGACCGCAAGGGCGGGCGGTGGACCCGGCGCAAGCTGGCCTTGCCGGAGAACGGTTCCGTCAACATCGGTTCGGCGTCGGAGCTGAATGACCAGGTCTTCTTCACCGTCAGCAACTACACCACGCCCAACACGCTCTGGCTGGCCGACGCCGCGTCCGGCAAGGTCGAGAAGCTGAAGTCCCTGCCCGAGCGCTGGAACACCGCCGGTCACCTGGTGGAGCAGCACCAGGCCACCTCCAAGGACGGCACCAAGGTCCCCTATTTCGTGGTGCGGCCCAAGGCTGCGAAGATGGACGGCTCCAACCCCACCTTGCTCTACGGCTACGGCGGTTATCAAAACTCGCTGCTGCCCGGCTATTCGGGCACGGTGGGCAAGCTCTGGCTGGAGGACGGCGGGACCTATGTCGTCGCCAACACCCGCGGCGGCGGCGAGTTCGGACCGAGCTGGCACCAGGCCGCCCAGGGCCCAAATCGTCAGCGGGCGCACGAGGACTTCGTAGCCGTGGCCCAGGATCTGATCGCACGCAAGATCACCTCCCCGCGCCGCCTCGGCATCATGGGCGGCTCGCAGGGCGGCCTCTTCATGGGCGTGGCGATGACGCAGCACCCGGAGCTGTTCAACGCCGCGGTGATCCAGGTGCCCCTGTTCGACATGATGCGCTTCCACAAGCTGCTCGCCGGCAACAGCTGGATCGCCGAATACGGCGACCCGGACATTCCCGAGCAGCGCGCCTGGATCGCCGAGTATTCGCCCTATCAGAAGCTCGCGGCCGGCAAGGGCTACCCCGAGCCCTTTATCCTGACCTCCACCAAGGACGACCGCGTCCACCCCGGCCACGCCCGCAAGGCGGCCGCCAGGCTGGAGCAGCTGGGCTACCCCTACTTCTATTACGAGAATACCGACGGCGGGCACTCCGCGGCGGCCAACCTCAAGGAGTCCGCCAAACGCGCCGCGCTGGAGTACACCTATCTCACGCGTAAGCTGAAGGATTGAGGAGCAATCCAAACGGGTGCCCGAGCGTTCACCTTCGGACTTGTTCCCAGGGCCCGTTCCTCCGCACCACGCGTGCAAGCGGCCCAGCCCCGGATAGGTGTCCTCCTGTGGGCCCTGAGGTATGCGGCGATCAGGTCGCGTCCGAACATGCCGTCGGGCTTGCAGCGCCATGGGCCCTCGGAACGAGTCCGACGGTGACGTTCTGTTTGGGGAAGAGCGAGGCGCGACATCATGCTTGCCCCAGCCACGCTCCCCGCCACCCCAGCGCCTTGCATCCGCCCACCTTCCCCTCTGTTCTCCCCCTGTCCGCCCACTCCCTCCCACGCCGGTTAGGCTTGTGGGCTGATCACTGGAGCGCCTCATGATCGATCAATCGCCTAAGCCGACGGCCTCTTCCGCGCGCGTGACTGCAGGTGACCGACCCGCCACCCTTGTCGGGAACGGGCGCGGGCGCCGCCCTGCCGCTGCGCCGCTCTCGCGAGGCGCGGTCATGGCCCTGGGCTCCGCTCTGCTTTCCGCCTGCGCCACGGCGGCTCCGCCCTTCGAGTCGGACCTGCGGGTCCCGCCTCGGCCCTCGATCGCGGTCGAAGAACCCAACCCCGCCGCCCCTCGCGCAGACCTTTCTCCCGAGGCGGTCAAGGCGGCCGACGAATTCCTATGGCTGGAGGAGGTGAACAGCCCCCGCGCCCTGGCCTGGGTCCGCGAGCAGAACGCCCGCACGGCGGCGGTGCTCACCACCGATCCGCGCTACCCACGCTTTCGCGACCAGGCGCTGTCGATCCTGACCGCCACCGATCGAATCCCCGGCCCCTCGTTCCGCGCCGGCGGGGTGGACAACTTCTGGCAGGACAAGACCAACGTCAAAGGCGTCTGGCGCCACACGACGCTGGACAGCTACCGCACCGCCAAGCCGCGTTGGGAGACGATCCTCGACATCGACGCCCTGGCCAAGGCCGAGGGTCGCAACTGGATCTTCAAGGGCGACCGCTGCCTGGAGCCGGTTGAGCGCCTCTGCCTGGTCAGCCTGTCGGACGGCGGCAAGGACGCGGTGACGGTTCGCGAGTTCGACACCCGGACCAAGCGCTTCGTCGCCGACGGCTTCACCCTGCCCGAAGGCAAGCACCGCTTCAGCTGGCTGGACCGCGACACCCTGCTGGTCGCCACCGACTTCGGCCCGGGCACGCTGACGGAAAGCGGCTATCCCTACATCGTTCGCGAGCTCAAGCGCGGTCAGAGCCTGGCCCAGGCCCGGGAAGTGTTCCGCGGCTCGGCCAAAGACGGGGGCTACGGGGTAGACCCGCTGGTTCTGCGTGATGCGAAGGGCGTGGTCCAGGGCGTCGTGATCGAGCGCCCGATCGACACATTCAACGCCGAGCATCACCGGCTGACCCCCTCGGGTTCGGAGCGGATGGACCTGCCCGCCAAGGCCACCCTGCACGGCTGGCACAAGGGTCGCCTGATCTTCACCAGCGGCGAGCCGTGGAAGTCCTTTCCGGCCGGCGCTCTGCTGGGGACCGCTTTCGCGAACGACGCCCCTGCAGGTTCCGCCTCGACGGTGCTCCTGTTCGCCCCCACGCCTCGCCAGGCGGTGGAGCAGGTCGCCATCACCGCCGAACGCATAGCCGCCGTCGTCTACGATGAAGTGCGCGGCCGTTTGATCAGCTTCGACATGGGCCCGACCGGCGCCGCCCCCACGAACATTCCCCTGCCCGACAACTCAACGGTGACCCTTTCGGCCACCACAACCGCCAGCAACCGCATGCTGGTCAATGTGCAGGGCTTCATCACGCCGTCCACCCTGTTCCTGGCGGACGCCGCAGGCGGCGCTCCCGTCCAGATCAAGGCCTTGCCCGCCCGCTTCAACGCGGCGGAGGCCACCGTCGAGCAATTCACCGCCACCTCACGTGACGGGACCCGGATCCCCTATTTCGTCACCCGGCCGAAGAGCATCCCCGCGTCCGGCGCGCCCACCATCCTGTTCGGCTATGGCGGCTTCGCCGTGGCCAAGCCGCCGGTCTACATCCCGGAGATGGGCAAGCTGTGGCTCGAGAACGGCGGCGTGTTCGTCAACGCCAACATTCGGGGCGGCGGCGAGTTCGGTCCCGCCTGGCACCAGTCGGTGCTCAAGGCGAACCGCCAGGGCGCTTTCGACGACTTCGCCGCAGTGGCCGAGGACCTGATCCGGCGCGGGATCACCACGCCCGAGCAGCTGGGCGTCTACGGCCGCAGCAACGGCGGCGTGCTGACCAGCGTGTCCATCACCCAGCGGCCCGAGCTGTTTGACGCCGCCGTGATCGAAAGTCCGCTGGTGGACATGCTCCGCTACCACGAGCTGCCCGCCGGCGCCTCATGGATCGGCGAATACGGCGACCCCCGGATCCCAGAGGAGGCCGCCTTCATCGCCCGTTACTCGGCTTACCAGAACCTCAAGCCCGGGAGGCGGTACCCGGAACCCTACATCACCACCAACACCCTGGACGACCGCGTTCACCCCGGCCATGCCCGCAAGTTCGCCGCGCGCATGCAGGCCATGGGCTACCCCGCCCTCTACTACGAGAACACGGAAGGCGGTCACTCCAACGACAGCGACCCCGTAATGAACGCCGAGCGCTGGGCCCGCCACTACACCTATCTCAGCCGCAGGCTGATGGACGGAACCCGGGCCTCGACCGCGGGTTCGGCTTCCGCAACGGTCGGAGGCGCGCGATGAAGAACCCGCTCATGTGGGCCACCAGCGGGGACCTGAGCCCCTCCGACCTGCGCCGGGCCATCCAGGAGGACGACGGCCGGGACATGGCGCTGCGCCGGGCGATCACGGCCGTGTCCCTGGTCGGGATCACCTCGATGGCGGTCGTCAGCCTCTTCCAGATGGGCGCGATCAAGCACCTGCCCGATCCGCCCACCAAGCGCCCGAACTGGCGCTCCGACCAGGTCAACTCCTCCGACGAGGCTTACGGATGGGGCATGCCGGACGCTCCGCTGACCGTGTTCGCCCACGGGGCCAATATGAGCCTGGCGGCCGCCGGTCCGCCGGATCGCTGGCGCAACCGCCCCTGGCTGCCCGTGCTGGCGACGCTGGGCGCCGCAGCCCAGGCGGCCGTCGCGGCCAAATACCTGTTCTATCAGATGCCCAAGGTCGAGAAGGCCTGGTGCCCCTACTGCATCGTGGACGCCCTGACCCACTTCGCCACCCTGGCGCTGACCGTGCCGGAGACGGTCAAGGCGGTGCGCGGCCTATCCCGCTAGCCCGTGCGGCTGGCCGTCATCGTCCCCGCCCTGAACGAAGCGGTCCGGATCGGGCCGCTGCTGGACGCGCTCTCCGGCTGGGACGAGGTGGTGGTGGCCGACGGCGGCAGCACGGACGGGACCCCGGAGATCGCCAGAGCGCGGGGCGTGGAGGTTGTCGCGGCTCCGCGCGGGCGCGGGCCGCAGATGAACGCAGGCGTCCGGGCTTGCGGCGCGGAGCTGCTGCTTTTCCTGCACGCCGACACCCTGCCGCCGTCGGACGCCCCCCGCCTGATCCGAGAGGCCTTGGCCGATCCGACCGTGGCCGGGGGAGCCTTCCGTGCGGCCTTCGAGGGCGGCGGCCCGACCCTGCGCCTGGCGGCCTGGTTCACCCGCTTCGAAACGGGCCTGACCACCTTCGGCGACCAGGGCTTCTTCATGCGGCGGAGCGCCTGGGCCGCCGCCGGCGGCTTTCCCGAGGAGCCCTTCCTGGAGGACGTCGACATGCGCCGCCGGCTGAAGCGGCTGGGCCGGTTCATGAAGCTGGAGTCGGCGGTGCACACCTCCGCCCGCCGGTTCGAGGCGGAAGGGACCTTGCGCCGCTTCGCCCTTAACGCCTGGATCCTGCTGCTGCACCGGCTGGGCGTGCGGCCTGGGCGGCTGCTGCGCTTCTACCGGCCGGATCATCGGCCGCACTTCCAGAGGGGCGCCTCGGGGCCTAGTCTGGAGAGCGGACAGGCGGCGACCGCCCTCCGCGGAACGCCGTCCTTGCGTGGAGCCAGCCGATGAACGTCCCCGCTGCGACTGTCGCCGCCCTTCTGTTGATCGCCGGACCCGTGCGGGCGCAAGTTCCCGAGAACCTGGTGCTGCAGGTCGATCCCGATCCCGCCGGCGGCGCGCGGGTGCAGGGGGGCATCGACATTCCCGCCCCGCCCTCCGTGGTGTGGAAGGTCATGCACGACTGCGGCGAGGCGCTCCGCTATGTTCCCAAGCTCAAGGCCTGCCGCGTGGTCCAGACCGGCCCCGGCGGCGGCTGGGACGTGCGCGAGCACGTGTTCGACTACGGCGTGCTGGGCCGCATCCGCCACGTCTTCCGCTCCGACTACACGGGCGAGACCCGCATCCGCATCTCCCGCGTGGGCGGCGACCTCAAGGCCAGCCAGGGCGAGTGGCGGCTGGAGCCCCTGGATGGCGGCAAGGCCACCCGGGTGCGCTACCAGTCCCGCTCTCAGCCGAAGACGCCCGTGCCCGGCCCCATTGCTCGCCAGGCGATCCGTCGCGACGCCCCCGCCTCGCTCCGCGGCCTGCGCAACGCCGCGGTCCGGCGGGCCGGCCAGGCCGGCTGAGGGAGACCGCGTTTGACCCTGCTCGCCCGTATCTCGCCTTTCCTGGCCCCGGAGGCGCCGCGCCTGAACCCGGCGAAGTTCCAGGACGCGGTCGTCACGGCCAAGGGCGAGCGTCGCGCCACCGTGCCCTTGCAGCGCCTGGAGACGCTCTGGCTCAACACGGGCACGCTCTGCAACCTGACCTGCGCCAACTGCTATATCGAAAGCAGCCCGAAGAACGACGCCCTGGTCTATCTCACCGCGGCCGAGACCGCCGCCTATCTGGACGAGATCGCCCTGCTGGGCCTGGACACGCGCGAGATCGGCTTCACCGGCGGCGAGCCCTTCATGAACCGCGACCTCCTCCCCATGCTGGAGGACGCCCTAGGTCGGGGGTTCGAAGCCCTGGTCCTGACCAATGCGATGCGCCCCATGCGCCGGCATGAGGCGGCCCTGCTCGCGCTGCGCGAACGGTTCGGCGCCCGTCTGGCGATCCGCGTCAGCCTGGACCACCACACCCGGGCCATCCACGAAGCCGAGCGCGGCCTAAACACCTGGGGCAAGACGCTGGACGGCTTGCAATGGCTGGGCCGCCACGGCTTCAACCTGGCGGTGGCGGGGCGCAGGCTGGCGCACGAGCCGGAGGCGGAAGCCCGCAGCGCCTATCAGGCCATGTTCGACCGCCTCGCCGTGCCCGTGGACGCGGCCAACCCCGGCCGGCTGGTCCTGTTTCCCGAGATGGACGCCAGCCACGACGTTCCCGAGATCACCGAAGCCTGCTGGGGCATACTGGGCAAGAGTCCGTCCTCGGTCATGTGCAGCAGCTCGCGCATGGTGGTGCGCCGCAAGGGCTCCGCCCACGCCAGCGTGGTGGCCTGCACCCTGGTGCCTTACGAGATGGGCTTCGACACCGGTCCCACCCTGTCGGACGCTCTCGGCCCCGTGGCCTTGAACCACCCCCACTGCGCCAAGTTCTGCGTGTTGGGCGGAGCCAGCTGCTCGGCCTGACCCGCCCGGAACTTCCTGCCGGAGAGGCGGGTTGCGGAGGCTCCATCTTCGAGGACGCGCCCCCATGACCACTTCCCCCGACGACAACATCCTGGTCGACCTGATCACCGGGGCCGTGGCGGGGGTGGTCGGGGTCTGGGCGCTCGATCGGGTGGACTGGACCTTGTACGAGCGTGAAAGCCCGACCGCTAAGCAGAAGACGCTTCAGGCCCGGCCCAACGGCATGGACCCGGCGCACAATCTGGCCGCCACGGTTGCGGGGCTGTTCGGGCGCGAGCTGCCGGGTCAGCCGAACCCGGCCGGGATCGGGGTCCACTACGGCCTGGGCGTCAGTGCGGCCATGGGCTACGCCGCGCTGCGCCGGCGCTTCCCAGCCGCGGGTCTGGGCGCGGGGGCCGTGTTCGGAGCCCTGCTGTGGCTGGTGCAGGACGAGGGGCTGAACGCGCTCACCGGCGCGGGCGGCAAGCCGACCGACTATCCCGCAAGCACGCACCTGCGCGGCCTGCTCGCCCACATGACCTTCGGCTTGGCGACCGAGCTGGTTCTTCGCCTGCGGCCTGGCAGGGTCGCGCTTTAGCCTGGAGCAGGCGCCGGGACGGCGGGCGCTTGCACCGGGGGCGGCTCGACGGCGGGCGCGGCGGGCGTGGGCTGCTCGCCCGAGGACGCCGGCTCTTCGGGCGAGGGCTCCGGCTGCGGAGCGGCCGGCGCTGGCTCCGGGGTCTGCGATGCGGGCTTGCCCGTCAGGGAGGCGGGCCGCCGGGGGGCAAAGGCTTGCCGGCAGAGCTCTTGCCCGAAGCCGTCGCTCATCTGCTCCTCGGCCTGGGCCATGCGGATCACCGCGATGCGGCCGCCCACCACCGTCTGCCCGATGCGATACTCGCCCACCGCTTCGCCCGTCCCGAGGTCGACCAGCCGCGCTGTTCCCCGGAGCACGTTCGCCCCCGCCACAGCCGCCGTCAGGAGCGGATTGGCCTTGCTGAGCCGCTCGATCCGAGCCTCAAGCCGCAGCGGGCGTGGCCCTCGTGCGCAGCCGTCGAGCTTGCTCTGCACGCGCTGCCGGAAGATGGCGTCGAACTCGGGCGTGACGCGGATCTCGCCCTTGTCCAGCAGGATCTCGGTGATCCGCCCCTCCTGAGCCACGCTGGCGTCCAGGGGCGAGACGGCCTCGCTCCGAGACAGGCTCACGCAGCCGCTCGCCAGGACGGCGGCGCCGAACAGGGCCGAAGCCCGCAGAATGGACATGTGGAGGCTCCTCGGGACCAGGACGCGCCCGGGCGGCCGAGGTTCCGAGCTGCGCTCAGCGGTCGCGGAACGCGTCGGCCAGCAGGCGGGCGTCCGAGCCCCGGCTGGAACCCGCCCGCCAGGCCACGGCGATCTCGCGCCGGGTCGAGCCGGAGCCGGCCAAGGGAAGAACGGTGACCGCCGCCTCTTGCGCCAGTCCGGCTTCGACCGCCATGGCGGGCAGAAGCGACACGCCCAGGCCGGAACCCACCATCTGCACCAGGGTGCCCAGGGACGTCGCCGCAAAGGCGCCTTCCGCACGCGGGCCGGACAGTTCGCAAGCGCCCAGCACATGGTCGCGAAGACAGTGGCCGTCCTCCAAGAGGATCAGATCCTGCCCGTCGAGCGCGGCGGGGTCGAGTCGTGACCGGTCGGACAGGGGATGGCCCGCCGGCAGCACCGCCTCCAGCTCATCGGATCCGACAGGGGCCAGCTCGAGCCCGGCGGTGTCGTAAGGCAAGGCGATCAGGGCGGCGTCCAACCCGCCGGCCCGGAGCGCCGCGAGCAGCTTCGCCGTGGGCTCCTCGCGCAGGAACAGCTTCAGCTCCGGATGGCGCTCACGCAGGCGCGGCAGCACCTTTGGGAGGAGGAAGGGGCCGATCGTCGGGATGACGCCCAGGCGGAACCGCCCGGACAGGGGCCGGCCGGCGGCCCGCGCAGCCTCAACCAGGTCCTCGGCGCGCGCGAGGATGTCGCTCGCCCGTTGCACGGCGCCCTCGCCGATAGGCGTGAGGATCACGCCGGAGCGCCCGCGTTCGACCACGGGACCGCCCAGCACGCGCTCGAGCTCCTGGATCCCGGCGGACAGGGTGGGTTGGGTGACGTGCCCCGCTGCAGCGGCGCGGCTGAACGATCCGTGCTGCGTGAGAAGCTGGAGATAACGAAGCTGGCGAAGGGTGGGCAGGATCATGAAGCATCGAAATAGTCGATGCCGACGTGGCATCCAGATAGGTCCGACGCTTGGGCCTGCGTCGAGCGTGCGAGACCAAGGTCCCAGGGCGAGGCTATCGGTTTTTTCGTTCTTACGCTCTGGAACAATCGATTGGCGCTCTGGCGCTCTGGGGGCGTAGAAGCGCGCGAGCAAGGTTCAGGAGAACTGAAGATGGACGGCAACCAGCCCAGCGACGCCGGTCCCCAGTGCCCGGTCAAGGATCAGAAGGCGCTCAGGTCGCTGCTCGGCCACACCCATCGCGATTGGTGGCCCAACCAGTTGCCGGTCGACATCCTTCACCAGCACGGCGCCCACGGGAACCCGATGGGCGAGGACTTCGACTACACGGCCGAGTTCCAGAGCCTGGACTATTTCGCGGTGAAGCGCGACCTGCAGGCGCTGATGACTGACAGCCAGCCCTGGTGGCCTGCCGACTACGGCCACTACGGCCCCTTCTTCATCCGCATGGCCTGGCACAGCGCCGGCACCTATCGCACCGGCGACGGGCGCGGCGGCTCCTCTTCTGGCGGTCAGCGGTTCGCGCCGCTGAACAGCTGGCCGGACAACGGCAACCTGGACAAGGCGCGCCGCCTGCTGTGGCCGATCAAGCAGAAGTACGGGCGCAAGCTCAGCTGGGCCGACCTGATGATCATGGCCGGCAACGTCGCCATTGAATCGATGGGCGGGCCGGTGTTCGGCTTCGGCGGCGGCCGCGCCGACGTGTGGGAGCCGGAGAAGGACATCTTCTGGGGCACGGAGGAGGAGTGGCTCGGTCAAACCCGCATCGACGAGGAGGCGGGCCTGGCGATGGAGAACCCCCTGGCGGCGATCCAGCACGGCCTGATCTACGTCAATCCGGAAGGGCCCGGCGGCAAACCCGACCCGGTCGGCTCGGCGCGCGACATTCGCGAGACCTTCGGCCGGATGGGCATGAACGACGAAGAGACCGTCGCCCTGATCGCCGGCGGCCACACCTTCGGCAAGGCGCACGGAGCCGGCGACATGTCCAAGGTCGGCAAGGAGCCGGAAGGTTCGGACATCGCCAACCAGGGCTTCGGTTGGACCTCCAGCCATGGGACGGGTTTCGGCGACGACGCCATCACCAGCGGCCTGGAAGGCGCCTGGACGCCCACGCCGATCACCTGGGACGACACCTACTTCCGCATGCTGCTCGACTACGAGTACGAGCTGGTGAAGAGTCCCTCCGGGGCCTGGCAATGGCAGCCGGTGAACCAGGGGCCGGAGAGCATGGCGCCGCAGGCGCACACGCCGGACCGCAAGGTTCCGACGATGATGTCTACGGCCGACCTGGCGCTGAAGGTCGATCCCGCCTACCGAGCCATCTCCGAGCGGTGGCGCAACGATCAGGCAGGCCTGGACGACGCCTTCGCCCGGGCCTGGTTCAAGCTTTGCCACCGGGACATGGGCCCGAAGATCCGCTATCTCGGGCCGGAGGTTCCCGCCGAAGACCTGATCTGGCAGGACCCGCTTCCGCCGGTCGATCACCCACTGGTGCAGGCCGACGACATCGCCCGCCTGAAAGCCCGCATCCTGGACTCCGGCCTGTCCGTGTCGGAGCTGGTGAAGACCGCCTGGGCTTCGGCCGCCACCTTCCGCGGCTCCGACCGGCGCGGAGGCGCCAACGGCGCCCGGATTCGCCTCGCGCCCCAGAACGGCTGGGAGGTCAATGAGCCCGAGCAGCTCGCCCGCGTCCTGCCGGTGCTGGAGGCGATCAAGGCCGAGTTCGACGGTTCCGCGGCCGGGGGCGAAAAGATATCGATGGCCGATCTGATCGTGCTCGCCGGATCCGCTGCGGTGGAGAAGGCGGCGGCGGACGGGGGCCACCCGATGGAGGTTCCGTTCACGCCGGGCCGCACCGACGCCACGGCCGAGCAGACCGACCCGGAGAACATGGCGGTGCTGGAGCCCAAGGCCGACGCCTTCCGCAACTATCTCCAGGTCACGTTCAGCGTGCCTACCGAGGAGCTCATGATCGACCGCGCCTCGCTCCTGCGCCTGACCGGGCCGGAGATGACGGTGCTGATCGGCGGGCTGCGGGTGCTGGGCGCCAATCACGGCGGCTCTCCGCACGGGGTGTTCACCGACCGCCCGGGGCTGCTCACCAACGACTTCTTCCGCAACCTGCTCGACATGAGCACCGCCTGGAAGGAAGTGGAGCGCGATCTCTTCGTGGGCACGGATCGCCGGACGCACGAACGCCGCTGGACGGGCACCCGCACCGATCTGGTGTTCGGCTCCAACTCTCAGCTGCGGGCGCTGTCGGAGGTCTACGCCTCTGACGACGCGGACCGGAAGTTCGTGGAGGACTTCATCGCGGCCTGGACCAAGGTGATGCAGGCGGATCGCTTCGACCTGCGAGCCGTCCGCCTCGAGGACCAGGCTGGGGTGGACTAGGCAGGCGGCGCATGGCCGCGCGGTTCGCAGCCGCGTGGCCTGCTTCCTATCTGACGTCCATGGCCGATCACGACACTACGCTGGGCGCTGCACCGGGCAAGGCGCTCACGCCCGAAGCGCAGCGCGCGCTGGAGGAGGCGGCCGCCCGTCGTGCAGCCGCCACTCAGCCCGACCTGCCGCCCGAAGAGGGTGGGCGGGACGGGCCGGACCCCACGCGCTTCGGCGATTGGGAGAAGAAGGGTCTGGCGGTGGACTTCTCCTAAGCGTTCGCCCGATGGGTGCAATGGTTAACGGATCAGCTCGCCGCGCGTTAACCCTGTCGGGACCACCCCCGAGAGGTTCAAACCATGAAGCATCTTCTGCTCGCCGCGGGCGCTGCGGCGCTCGCCCTGGCGCTTCCCGCCACGGCCGCCCTGGCCGACGGCTACAACGCCCGCCCCGCCTATATGCAGGCCAAGCCGGCCACGAAGGCCAGCAAGCCGGTGGCCAAGCCGGCCGCCAAGCCGGTCAAGCAGGCGCGGCACAAGCCCCGGGTGCACCGGCCCAAGACGCACGGCTATGCGGCCGCCCATGTGCAATACGAGGAGCTGGAGACGGTGGAGACCAGCTTCACCCAGGAGGTGAACGGTTACGTATCGGGGCCCTACACCAGCTATAGCGAGCGCTACATCGCCCCGCACCACGGCTGCCACCCGCAGGCCCCCTGCGGCTACAGCCGCGGAACGCCCTATGTCGACGGCGCGGCGTACGGCTATGGCGTACAGCATGGATCGGCGTACGGCTACGGCTACGGCCACGGCGGGACGGCGATGATCCAGCCGGGCTTCCACCATGGCGCCCTGACGGGCGGTGTGGGTTATGGCGTGGACGGCGGGCCCGTGTTCAGCGGCGGCAATGTCTTCATCGTCCCGGGGGGCCGTTTCTCGCCCGGCGCGCGGGTGACCCGCTTCGGCGGCTCTTCAGCCTCGGCCCATTCCTCGGCCCAGGCCTATGGAAGCGCCAGCTACGGCTACGGCGTGCATGGCGGAACCTACGGCCACGGCTTCGGCTACGGACCCACGCCCGGCTACAACGCAGGCGGCTATCTTGGCTTCAAGCCGAGCGTTCACGGCCAGGGCATCGGGACTACGGGCTACGGCGGCTTCCGCCGCTAGGCCATCTCGGCCAGGATCCGACGGGCGGCGGCGCGGGGGTCCGCCGCCCGGATGACCGGACGGGCCACGACCAGATGGCTGGCGCCCGCGCCGAGCGCGGCTGCAGGGGTGGCCACGCGCACCTGGTCGTCGAGGGAAGCGCCGGCGGGGCGCACGCCGGGCGTCACCACCAGGAAGTCCGGGCCCCCGATCCGGCGGGCGAGCGCGGCCTCGCGGGGACTGGCCACCACGCCGTCGCAGCCGGACTCGACCGCCTGGCGCACGCGGCGCTCCACCAGGTCTTGAACGGACAGGGCGTAGCCGATCTCCTGCAAGGCCTCCGGGCCCAGGCTGGTCAGCACGGTGACGGCCAGGATCTTCAGCGGGGCGTCCCCGCGCCCGCGAACCGCGGCCTCCATGACCTGCGGTTCGGCGTGAACGGTGATGAAGTCGCAACCGTTGGCCGCGATCGCGCGGGCCGCCCCTTCCACCTGGGCGCCGATGTCGTGGAGCTTCCAGTCCTGAAACACCTGCTTGCCCGCCCTCTTCAACTCACGGGAGAGCTGGAGGCCGTCGCCGGCCAACTGGGTCAGGCCGATCTTGTAGACGCAGACAAGCTCGTCCAGCGTCTCGGCCGTGCGGCGCGCCTCCTCGACCTCGGCGAAGTCGAGGCCGACGATCAGGCGGGGGTCGCTCATTGAGGGTCCTCCGTTGCCCCGTTCGCTCAAGCTTGATCTATCCAGCCAGGGCGGGGGGTGGAGCGATGGGGCTGGGCGAGTTCGCGGTCAACTTCTTCATCGCCCTGATCGCCCTGCTGGATCCGATCGGCAATGTTCCGGTGTTCGCGGCCGCCACCTCAGGCGCCACGGGCAAGGGCCGGCGGACGCTGGCGACCTATCTTGCGCTGTTTCTGTTCGCCTTTCTGGCCTTTTTCTACTTCAGCGGCCTGGGGCTGCTGGAGTTCTTCGGCATCGGTCTGCCGGCCTTTCGGATCGCGGGCGGGATCCTGCTGCTCCTGCTCGGGCTGGAGATGGTGCGGGAGAACTTCACCGCCGCATTTGCGGACGCGGCCAGCGAGGAGGACCCCTCCGACTACCGGGGCTATGCGCGACGCGGCTTCGAGCGGCTGGTGGTGCCGTTCGGGATGCCGCTGCTGATCGGGCCGGGCGCGATCTCGGCCGTGATCATCTTCGCGGGCGAAGCCGAGCAGTACGGGCCGGCCGGAACCGCCATGGGGATCGGCGTGCTGGCCGTGGCGGCCTTGACCATCCTGCTGTGCCTCTTCCTCACCGGGCCGATCAGCAGGCTCCTGGGCAAGATCGGAGTGGCCCTCGTGGTCCGCGTGTTGGGGCTGATCCTGTGCGCTCTGGCGATCCAGTTCATCATCATCGGCCTGGGCGAGGCCACTACGGGCTTCATCGACGCTGAAGCGGCGAACCCATACGCGCACTGACCGCCGACGGACTTCTGAATACGCGAGCAGAACCGGGCCCGGTGGATCGATGTTCTGGCAGTTGCTGATCCTCCGACCCACGGCGGCCTCACGGTCGCACCAGCTTTCCGACCTGATCAGGGCTCGCGGATGCGGGCGCCGGCCCGCGCCATGACGCTCAATGCGAGGTCGTCGGGAAGCGCCTTGGCCAGGGCGGCGATCGACCGGTTCACGCGACCGGTCACGACCACGGCGCGGCCTCGCTCGGCGGCGGACCAGCCTTCGCGGACCACGGCTTCGGCCTCCTGCCAGGCCCAAGACGGCGTGCCGGCGGTGACGCGCTCCCGCGTGCCGTTGGCGTCGTGAAACTCCGTCAAGGTGAAGCCGGGGCAGAGCGCGGTGACCTCCACCCCCGTGCCGCGCGTCTCCAGGTGCAGGCTTTGCGAGAATTTGATCAGGAAGGACTTGGTCGCCGCGTAAAGGGTGTGCCCCGAAGCCCCGGGAAGCAGGCCCGCGAGCGACGCCACGTTGACGATGCGGCCATAGCGGCGCTCGAGCATGCCGGGCAGGACCTTGTGGGTGAGCTCGCAGACCGAGACCAGCATGAGCTGAAGCGAGCCGGCCTGTTCAGCCCAGTCGCTGCGGCCGTAGGCGCCCGGCAGTCCCAGCCCCGCGTTGTTGATCAGGACGTCGATCGTGCGGCCCTGGGCGGACACCGCCGCCAGCAGGCGGTCGGCGGCGCCGGCCCTGGAGAGGTCTTCCGGCAGAACCAGGACTTGGGCGCCGAGTTCTCGCAGCTCGTCCGCGAGCGTCTGGAGGCGGTCAACCCGACGCGCGGTGAGGGCCAGATCGAACCCCTGCCCGGCCAGCAAGCGGGCGAAGGCTGCGCCGATGCCGGAGGAGGCCCCGGTCACCAGGGCGAGGCGGCGAGGCGGAAGGGTCCAGCGCATAGGTGGAAGCATCACGGGGCGGGGCCCTGGGCAAGGGGGCTCACGACTGGAGGGAGCAGTTCTCTCCGGGGGCGGCCGATCGCGGCGGGATGCGGCGGGGCTTTCGTCGGGAGAGCGGAAGGGAGGGGCGGGGCCGAGCCGGGGCTCGCTTAGGCGACCGCGGCCAGCTCCGGCTCGCTAAGCAGGTCGGCCACAGTGATGCCGGCGAGGCGCTCGGCAGCCGCTTGGTCGGCGGCCTTGATGGCCGCGGACACTGCGCGGGGGATGCGCTCCCCGACCGGACAGCCCTTCGCGCCGGGTGGAGGGCAGCCCAGGTGCGCGCAACCGTTCACGGCGCGAAGCACCTTGTCCAGACCGATGTCGTCCGGGGAATGCAGCAGCCAGCAACCGCCGGAGGCGCCCGGACGGGTCGCGATCAGGCCGGCGCGGGCCAGCATGGCGGTGACCCGGCGCACGACCACAGGGTTGGTCGGCATGGAGGCGGCCAGCAAGGACGAACTCACCGCCGTGTCGGGCGTGGTCGCGCCCTTGTGGGCCATATAGGCCAGGGCGTGGGCCGCTACGGGAAATCGCTGACTGTCGCTCACACGACTGACTTAAGGCCACGCTGCCCGCGTGCAAGGCCGCGCAACCCTGGGGGCGGCGCGCCGGATTGTAGCGGCGCCGCAACCGGCGTATCAGCCCCGCCGTTCGCCGACGCGCCCCGGAGTTTGCTGCATCATGGCTGAGGACGTCGCGCCCGGCCCGGGCGCCCCGGCTGCGCCCAAGAGCGGAGACAGCGCCTCGCAAAGCGCCGCAGCTGCGGGCGCCACCGGCTATACGGACGGCTCCGGCCTGGGACCCGGGGTGGCCACGCACGGATCCGGCTTCTTCGGCCTGGCACTGGGCTCGGTCGGAGTGGTGTTCGGCGACATCGGCACCAGTCCGCTCTACGCCATGCGCGAGGCCCTGCATCATTCGCGCAGCGGCGGCTCGGAAGAGCTGGCCGTGTTGGGCGTGGTCAGCCTGGTCTTCTGGGCCCTGCTGCTGATCGTGACGCTGAAATACGTCGTCTTTCTGATGCGAGCGGACAACAAGGGCGAGGGTGGCACGCTCGCCTTGATGGCCCTGGCCCAGCGGGCGCTGGGCGGCAAACGCACGGTGCCCGTCTTCTTCCTGGGGGTGGTCGGGGCGGCGCTGTTCTACGGCGACGGCATCATCACCCCGGCGGTGTCGGTGGTGGGCGCGCTCGAGGGCCTGGGCGAGGCGCCCGGCGTGGGGCGCTATTTCGCCCCCTTCATCCTGCCTACGGCGGCCGCGGTCCTGATCGGGCTGTTCCTGGTTCAGTCCCGCGGCACGGCCAGCGTGGCCCGCTTCTTCGGTCCAATCACCGCGCTGTGGTTCCTGACCCTGGCGGGACTGGGCGTCATCCACATCGGCGACGACCCGTCCATCGTCCGCGGGCTGCTGCCGCATTACGGCCTGCTCTTCCTGATCAACAACGGCTTGGTGGGCTTTGTCATCCTGGGCAGCGTCTTCCTGGTGGTGACCGGGGCCGAGGCGCTGTACGCCGACATGGGGCACTTCGGGAAAGCGCCCATACGCGCGGCCTGGCTGTTCTTCGTCCTGCCCTGTCTGATGTTGAATTACCTGGGCCAGGGCGCCCTGGTGCTGGCCGAGCCGGAAGCGGCGGAGAACCCCTTCTTCCGCATGATCCCGGAGATGGTCTATTGGCCGGTGCTGCTGCTGGCCACGGCCGCCGCCTGCATCGCCGCCCAGGCGGTGATCACCGGCGCTTTCTCCCTGACACAGCAGGCCGTGCAGCTAGGAATCCTGCCGCGGATCGACATCCGCCGCACTTCAGAAACCCAGGCCGGCCAGATCTACGTGCCCGCGATCAACGCCCTGTTGCTGGTGGGCGTGCTGACCCTGCTGGTCATGTTCCGCACCTCCTCCAACCTGACCGCCGCCTATGGCATCGCCGTCACCGGCTCGATGTTCGTCGACACCCTGCTGTTCTTCATCATCCTGCGCTGGAAGTGGAACCGCCCAATGTGGCAGGCGGTGCTGGCCGTGGTGAGCTTCGGCCTGATCGATCTGGTCTTCATCAGCTCCAATCTGCTGAAGATTCCGCAGGGGGCCTGGCTGCCGCTGGTCCTGGGCGCGGCTCTGGTCATGCTGATGTGGACCTGGCGCCGCGGCACAGGAATCGTGGTGGCCAAGGTCAAGCGGGACGCCGTGCCCATGGCCGATCTGCTGGAGATGCTCCGCGCGCGACCTCCGCACCGGGCGCCGGGGACGGCCATCTTCCTGACCAGCGACCCGTCCACCGCCCCCGTGGCCTTGATGCACAATCTCAAGCACAACCGCGTGTTGCACGAAAAGAATGTGATCCTGACGGTGGAGACGGCGGAAACGCCGCGGGTGCCGGAGAAGGACCGCATCAGCCTGGAGACGATCAACCCCGATTTCAGGAAGCTGACGGTCCGCTACGGCTTCATGGAGCAGCCGAACGTGCCCAAGGCGCTGGGGTTGTGCCGCAAACAGGGCCTGAAGTTCGACATCATGTCGACCAGCTTCTTCCTGGGTCGGCGCTCCGTGGTGGCCAGCGCCACCAGCGGCATGCCGCTCTGGCAGGACAAGCTGTTCATTTTCCTGTTGAAAAACGCCGCCAACCCGACCGACTTCTACCACATCCCACCGGGCCGGGTGGTGGAGCTGGGCGCCCAGGTGACGGTCTGAATATCGGGGCCAGCGGCGTGGCTGGCTGATCCGCCCGTTGCTCTTAGGTCCGAGCCTGCACGCACAACCCACACCTGACCACTCACTCACCCCCACACCCCACACACAGGCCCCAAGCTCACCCCGATGACAGAGACCCTGACCGACGCCCTTCCCGACCACCTCGACCGCGCCGTGGACCAGGTGCTCAAGGCGGCGTGCGCCAGGGAGTTGATGCTGGTGACGGCGGAAAGCTGCACGGGCGGGCTGCTGGCTTCGGCCCTGACGGATGTTTCGGGTCAGGCGCATGCGTTCGAGCGGGGGTTCGTGACCTACACCAACGATGCGAAAGCCGAGGTGCTGGGTGTGGACCGCGCAATCCTGGACGACCCCGGCCCGGTCTCGGAGCCTGTGGCGCGCGCCATGGCCGAGGGTGCGCTGAAGAACAGCCGGGGCCACTTCGCCCTGTCCGTGACGGGGTTCGCGGGGCCGGCGGGGCCGAACGACGAGCCGGGCCTGGTGCACTTCGGCCTTGCGCAGCGGGACGGGCCCACCCTGCACCGCTGCGAGCACTTCGGATCGGAGGATCGCGGCCTTGTCCGCCTTCGTTGCCTCGAGACGGCGCTGGAGATGCTGCAAACGGCGCTGGACGGGGCGGGCCCGCCCCTGTGACCGAAGACAGGGCCTCGGGACCGCAAACGCACGCGCAAAGCACGCGAGAACGGCGGGACGCGGTCTCGGGCGAGGTCATGCCCGAAGCCCGGCTGATCCGCTTCGTGGCGGGTCCGGACGGGGCGGTGGTCCCGGACCTGGGGCGCAAGCTGCCCGGGCGCGGGGTCTGGGTGGAGGCCACGCGGGAGGCGGTGGCCGCGGCCGTCAAGAAGAACAGCTTCGCGCGCTCGGCCAAGGCGCCGCTGAAGCCCGCGCCGGATCTGGCCGACCAAGTCGAACAGCTGCTCGTACGCCGGTGCCTGGAGCAGCTCGGCCTTGCCCGGAGGGAGGGCGCGCTTATATCCGGTTTCGAGAAGACGTCCGCCGCCATACGGTCCGCAAAGGCGGCATGGTGGATCGAGGCGTCCGACGGGGCGATGGACGGGCGGCGCAAGCTGTTCGCGGTTCGCGCCAAATCTCCTCAACCGGACCTGCCCGTCTGCGGCGCTTTCTCGGCGCACGAATTGGGTGTGTCCACAGGGGGGGAGACTGTGATACACGTAGCCTTGCTTGCGGGGCGACGGGCCGGACGTTGGACCGAAGAGGTCCGCAGGCTGGCGGGGTTTCGCCGGATCGTCCCCCAAGACTGGCCCGTTTAGGGCCTCATCCTCGGGTCGGCGCGGCAGCAGGGCGGAGCGATGGTCGCGCCGTCCTGTTTGGTATTGGGTTGCTCGATCGTGGATCGGGCGGCTGTTTTGAAACGACGCCTCGGCCCTGGCCGAGGCCTATTCGGCGGTTGAATGAGCGACGGGAACGACAACGAGAACCGCGGTGGACGTGAGCGGGCTCCGCTCACGCTGAAGCCGCGCGGCGGCGCGGTGAACTCCGGCACGGTGAAGCAGAGCTTCAGCCACGGTCGCACCAAGACGGTGGTGGTCGAGACCAAGCGTCGGCGGATGGACGCCCCGGGCGGCGCGGCCGAACGCCCGGCCGGCGGCTTCGACGTGGCGCGGCCCCGTCCGGCGGCGGTCCCCGCCTCCGCCCCGCCTCGCGAGGCTCGGCCCGCCGCAGGCGCCGAGCGCGGCCTGTCCTCCGACGAGATGGCCGCGCGGCAACGCGCGCTGGACGCCGTTCGCGAACAACAGGAACGCCGCGACGCGGAGGAAGCGCGCCGCCGCGCCGAGGCCGAGGCCCGCCGTGAGCAGGAGGCGCGCCAGGCCGCCGAGCGCGCCGCCGCCCAGGCTGCTGCTCAGCCGCCCGCCCCGCCAGCCGCCGCACCTCAGCCGGCCCCGCCTGCCCCGGTCGCGGCGCAGGCGCCCGTCGTTCAGCCTGCCGTCGTCGCCACGCCCGCACCTACAGCCGCCGCAGCGCCGGCGCCTCCCGCGCCCGCACGTCCGGCCGCCCCGCCGCCCGCAGCTTCGGCTCCGGCCCGGCCCGAGCCCCGCACCAGCTTCAACCAGCGCACCGATGCGCCGGAGCGGACTCCGCGCCCCTTGCCCCGTCCAGAGCCCCGCCCGGCCGCTCCCGCGGCCGGTCCGGCCTCCCGGACCACAACAACGCGTGAAGGTTTCGGCGCACGGCCGGGCGCGGCCGCCTCAGCGGCCCGACCCGGCTTCGGCGCACGGCCCCGTCCGGAAGGCGGCGCCGGTTTCGGAGCTCGCCCCCGTCCGGAGGGCGGCGCCGGCTTCGGCGCCCGTCCCCGTCCGGAAGGCGGGGGGGCCGGCGGCTTCGGCACACGCCCTCGTCCCGAGGGCGGTGCAGGCGGCGCCTATGGCGAACGCCCGGCCGGCGAGCCCATTCGCTATTCCGCGCTGAATCCGCGTCCGGCCGGTCCCGGGCGTGACGGCCCGCGGCCCGCGGGCCCCGGCGCTCGCGGCCCCGCCGCCGCACCCAGCGGTCCGGAGGTCTCGCGCCCTTCGCGGTCCGGCCCCCGCACCGGCTTCTCGCGCGGCGGCGCGGGCGACGACGACCGGGGCCGCAAGGCGGGTCCTGCCGGCGATCGAGCCGTCAGCCGCACCAAGGGCGAACCCATCCGCCGCCAGGGCCGACTGACCATCCAGGCCGTGGCCGGTGACGAGGACGCCGCCGAGCGCATGCGCTCGCTGGCCTCCGTGCGGCGCGCGCGCGAACGCGAGAAGGAAAAGCGCAAAGGCGGCGGGTCCGAGCAGGCCGTGGGCGCCCGCGAGGTCGTGATTCCGGACGTTATCACCGTGGGCGAGCTGGCCAACCGCATGGCGATCCGCGGGGTGGAGATCATCAAGTTCCTGATGCGTCAGGGCGCGATGCTCAAGATCAACGACGTGCTCGACACCGACACAGCCGAACTGGTGGCGACCGAGTTCGGCCATACGGTGCGCCGCGTGTCGGAGGCCGACGTCGAAGAAGGCTTCCTGGACGCCGCCGACGTGGAGGCCGACACCCAGCCGCGTCCGCCGGTGGTGGCCGTCATGGGCCACGTCGACCACGGCAAGACCAGCCTGCTGGACGCCTTGCGCGCAACCAGCGTGACCGCGGCCGAGGCCGGCGGCATCACCCAGCACATCGGCGCCTATCAGGTGAAGCTGCCGGACGGCGAGCGCGTGACCTTCCTGGACACCCCCGGCCACGCCGCCTTTAGCGCCATGCGCGCCCGGGGCGCCGAGGTGACGGATATCGTGGTGCTGGTTGTCGCCGCCGACGACGGCGTCATGCCGCAGACGGTTGAGGCCATCAATCACGCCAAGGCTTCGGGCGTGCCGCTGATCGTGGCCGTGAACAAGATCGACAAGCCGGACGCCGACCCTACGCGGGTGGTCAACGAGCTGCTGCAGCACGAAATCGTGGCCGAGTCCCTCGGCGGCGAAACCCAGATCGTGGAGGTCTCCGCGACCCAGAAGCTCGGCCTGGACGACCTGATCGAGGCCATCCTGCTGCAGGCGGAGGTGCTCGACCTGCGCGCCAACCCCGACCGCACGGCCGAAGGCACGGTGATCGAGGCCAAGCTGGACAAGGGCCGAGGCCCCGTGGCCACCGTCTTGGTGAACCGGGGTACGCTGAAGCGCGGCGACATCGTGGTGGCCGGCTCCACCTGGGGCCGGGTGCGCGCCATGCTGGACGAGAACGGGCAGCAGGTGCAGGCCGCCGGCCCCTCGGAGCCGGTGGAGATCCTGGGCCTGGACTCGACGCCGTCTCCGGGCGACGCCCTGGCCGTGGTGGACGACGAGGCCCGCGCTCGCGAGCTGACCGAGTACCGCGAGCGCAAGCGTCGCGAGAGCCAGGCCACCGGCGGCGTCGGCGGGGCTTCGCTGGCCGACATGATGGCCAAGCTGACCTCCAAGAAGATCAGCGAGCTGCCTGTGGTGCTCAAGGCGGACGTGGGCGGCTCGGCGGAAGCCATCGCCAGCTCGCTGCAGGCGATGGGCAATGAGGAGGTGCGCGCGCGCATCATCCACCAGGGCGTGGGCGGGATCACGGAATCGGACGTGCTGCTGGCCAAGGGCTCGGGTGCGCCGATCATCGGCTTCAACGTCCGGGCCTCCAAGCAGGCGCGCGACCTGGCCGAGCGGGAAGGGGTGGAGATCCGCTACTACGCGATCATCTACGACCTGCTGGACGACATTCGCGGCGTGCTGTCGGGCATGCTGGCGCCGGCGCAACGCGAGGACTTCCTGGGCAACGCCGTGGTGCTGGAGGTGTTCGACATCACCAAGGCGGGCAAGATCGCCGGCGTTCGGGTCACCGAAGGCGTGGTGCGTCGCGGCGCCCGCGTCCGGATTATCCGCCAAGACGTGGTGGTGCTCGAACTGGGCGTGCTCCAGACGCTGAAGCGCTTCAAGGACGACGTGGCCGAAGTGGGCAACGGCGTGGAGTGCGGCATGCGCTTCGAAGGCTTCCAGGACATCAAGGTCGGGGACACGATCGAATGCTTCAACATCGAGCAGGTCGCCCGCACCCTGGCGCCGGCCTGATCCGGCCGGGGGTCGCGCTGGCCGCGCTGCTGGCCGTGGCCGCCTGTCAGCAGGCGGCCACCCAGTACGATGCCGCGGAGGACGTGCGCGCCTTCATCGTGGCCGTCCGCGAAGGCGACCAGGCGACCTTCGAGCGCCATATCGACCGGCCGGTGCTACGTGAGCAGCTGCTCGGGCAGGTTCGCGCGGCCATCGGCGACCAGGCCGGCCCGCTGGGCGGGGCCTTGGCGGAGCAGGCGGTGGATCAGCTGATCCGGCCGGAAAGCTTCCAGCTTGCGCTGGAACGATCCGGCGCCCCCAGTCGAACGCCCACGGCGGCGGAGATCGCCACGCAGCTGCGCGTGGTGGAGGGCGGGCAAGTGTGCTTGCCCCGGTCGCAGGACGGACCCTGCGCCATCACCTTCGCCGAGCGCGGTCAGGATTGGAAGTTGGTCGCCATCGACGCGGGTGACGTGAACATCGACTCGGGTCGGGGCGGATGAGACGGCCCGCAGGACGGGGCTTTCGGGCTCGCCTGCTTGCGCCCGTCGCTTTCGCCGGCCTGCTGGTGACTGGCAATGTCGCTGGGTGCGCCTACACGCGGCCTGGCGATCCGGCGCTGTATCCCGTGAAGCCTGGGCAGCCGGCGGTGACGCTGTACCTGGTCAACAACGGCTACCACACCAATCTGGCGATTCCGCGCGAGCTGATCATGCAGCACGGCGGGCCGGCGGCGCAGGCGCTGGAGACGCTTCCGCCCCAACCCTGGGTGCTGGCCGGGTTCGGGGACGCGGCGTTCTACAAGGGACGCGGAGCCGGCCTCCAGCGTTTCGGCAGCGCGCTCCGGGCTATGTTCGCGCCCGGCAACCCCTCCTTGATCAATCTGGAGGTGCTGGAGGCGGCCCCGCCGCGGCTGTTCGAGGCGCGCTACATCGCACCCGTCCGGCTCTCGCAACCGGGTTTCGAAAAGCTGGCGGATGAACTGGACGAGAGCTTCAAGCTGGAGAACGGGCGAGTGATCGATGCAGGCCCCGGCATCGAGGAGCCCGGCACGAGCCGGTTCTTCGAGGGGAGCCTGAGCTTCAGCATCAAGCGCATCTGCAACCATTGGATCGGCAATCTGCTGGGCGAGGCGGGCGTGCCGATCCGGCCGGTGGCGGCGACCCACCCGCGAGGTCTGATGCGGGACGTGACGCGGGGGCAGCCGCCCGCCGACCCTCCGCGGTGAGGCGGGGCCTGGCCCTGGCTGGGACCCTGCTGCTGCCGCTCGCCGCGCTGGCGGCGGCGGCGGTGGCGACCGCGCGGAAGGGCGACCCTGCCCTGTATCCGCCGGCCGAGGAGGAGCCCGCCCTCGAGGTGTTCGTGGTGCGCAACTGGCTGCACGCCAACCTAGCCGTGCCCGTGTCGGCCCTGCGCGCGGACGGGCCCGCAGCGGAGGCGGTGGCGGCCTTGCCGAGGCAGGGCGAGTACGTCCTGCTAGGCTGGGGCGACGCCCGGCACTATCGCGAACGCGGCAAGACGCTGCTGCGCATGCTGGACCTGTGGCGGTCGTTCCTCGCCCCGAACAATCCTTCCGTCATTCACATCCAAGCCCTGTCGGACCGCCCCACGCCGGGGACCACCGGCAAACCCGTGCTGCGGCTGGCGCTGTCACGCGCCGGCTTCGAGCGATTGAACGAGCGGCTGGATCGCTCCTTCGCGCTGCAGGCGGGCCGACCGGTCGTGGCCGGGCGGGGTCGCGACCCCGCCGCGCTGTTCTTCCGCAGCGTGGAGACCGGAAACCTCCTGCGCGTCTGCAATCATTGGGTGGCCAACCTGTTGGACGCCGCCGGCGTGCCCACCACGCCCGTGGCGGACACGATGACCGCGGGGCTGGCGTGGAGCCTGGAGCGGCGCGCCTACGCCGAGCCGGTCGAGGGCGAGATGGGCGAACCGCCCGATTTCGGGCGGGAGACGCCGCCGGCCTACTCCGGCCGGTTCGTTCCGACCAACGCCGCGGCCGCTCGAACGGGCGATGTTCACTTCGACGGGTACCGGATCCGGTTCGAGACCGGGCCGCGCTGGACCACGGCGCCGGTCGCCCTGGTCGCGGCGGAGACGGCCCAGGCGCCGGGCCGCAGCTGGGCCTCATTGCTGGGCGTGGAGGCGGAAGGCCTGGTGGAGACGCGGCGAGTGACCGCTGGCGGCGAAGGGCCGTGCGCCGCGCCCGTGCGCTCGCTGGGTGTAGGCTTCCGCCCCAACGGGGGACGGCGGTACGAGATCGTGCTCGCGGCCTTCGCCACCGAAGCGCCCGCCGACGAGCCTTGCGCAGTGATGCGCTACCGGCAGCCCTGACGGGTGGACAACGCGGCCCGCCTCCCCGACATGGCGGGCATGAGACACGGATCGAGCAAGGCCACCGGGCCCTCACAACGTCAGTTGCGCGCCGGCGAGGTGGTGCGGCACGCGCTGGTCGAGGTGCTGCGCGTGGAGGACATCGACGACCCAGCGCTGAGCGGCGTGTCGGTCACCGTGGCCGAGGTCCGGATGAGCCCGGACCTGCGCCATGCGACGGCTTTCGTTCAGCCTCTGGGCGGCGGCAATGCGCCCGAGGTGGTTGCCGGCCTGAACCGGCACGCCAAGTTCCTGCGAGGGCGGCTGGGCTCGCACATCGAGCTGAAGTTCACGCCCGAGCTGCGCTTCATGGTGGACGAAAGCTACGAGGCGGCGCGGAAGATGGACGCCTTGTTCGCCAGCGAGGCGGTGCGACGCGACCTGGAGCCGGCGGCCGCAGCCACCGCCTCGGTCGTGGACGCTTTTTTGGCCGAGTCATCCCAGCCCACCTCCCGTCGCGCCCCGCCTGCTAAGAAGCGGTGAGCCGGCGTCGCAAGGGCCGCGCGGTTCACGGATGGGTCGCGCTCGACAAGCCCCTGGGGCTGGGCTCCACGCCGGCGGTGTCGCGGGTGCGGCGGTTGTTCGAGGCGCAAAAGGCCGGACATGCGGGGACGCTGGACCCGCTGGCCACGGGGCTGCTGCCCATCGCGCTCGGCGAGGCCACCAAGACGGTTCCGTTCCTGATGGACGCCGACAAGGCTTACCTGTTCACGGTCGCCTGGGGCGTGTCCACGGACAGCCTCGACGCGGAAGGCGCCCAGACGGCGCGTTCGGACGTGCGGCCCGCGCCGGAGCAGGTGGCCCGCGCCCTGGCCGCCTTTGTGGGCCCCATCCAACAGATCCCGCCGGCCTTTTCGGCCATTCGCGTGAACGGAGAGCGGTCCTACGACCTGGCGCGGGCGGGTGAGGCGGTCGAGCACCAGGCCCGCCCCGTGGTGATCCATGCCGCGCGCGTGAGCGGGGCTCCGGATCCGAACCATGTCGAGATCGAAATTGAATGCGGCAAGGGAACCTACGTCCGCTCGCTGGCTCGCGACCTGGCCGCCGCGCTGGGCGCCGAGGGCCATGTTTCTGCGCTGCGGCGGACGCGGGTGGGCGGCTTCGACGAGGCCCGGGCCGTCTCTCTGGCGCAATTGGAGGAGCTCGTGTATGAGGGGCGCGGCTCGGAGGCCTTGCTTCCGGTGTCGACGGCGCTGGACGGCATCCCGGCGTTCGCCGTCACCGATGAGGACGCCTTCCGGCTCAGGCAGGGACGCGCCATCGTCCTGCTCCCCCGCCAGGTGGACGCGCTGACTCCCCGCCTCGGCGAGGATCGCACCGTTTCCGCCATGACAGGAGATCAGGTGGTCGCGCTCTGCGAGATGCGGGCCGGACGGTTGAACCCCGTACGCGTCCTTCACCCCGATGCCGGAGACTGAACACGTGTCCATCACCAGCGAACGCAAAGCCGAAGTCATTCACCAACACGCGCGCAGCGAGGCCGACACCGGCAGCGCCGAGGTGCAGGTCGCCATCATGAGCGAGCGCATCTCTAACCTCACCGAGCACTTCAAGACGCACAAGAAGGACAACCACAGCCGCCGCGGCCTGCTCAAGCTGGTCAGCGCGCGCCGCAGCCTGCTGGACCACCTGAAGAAGAGCGACGAGGCGCGTTACAGCGCCCTGATCGAGACCCTGGGCCTGCGCCGCTAAGCACCTATCTAACGACTTCGCTCCCGCGCGCCTGTCGGGCTCGGCGCGGGGGCGGATGGGGCTCGCTCTCGAGCTCCAAACCGCGAGGGCTCCGTTGAAGTCCTCATGAGCCCGAGCCCCGAGCCGCGTCATGGGACGCGGCTCTCTGGACGAGGACTTCGGGCCGCAGAACTGGCCATCCCGCACATCCGTCCGCCCCCCTCGGCAATCCGGCCAGGGGAACCGAAAGACCGAAATGTTCGACATCAAACGCAAGACCATAGAGTGGGGCGGCCGCACGCTGACCCTGGAAACCGGGCGCATGGCGCGCCAGGCCGACGGCGCGGTTCTCGCGACCTACGGCGACACCTCCGTGCTGGCCGCGGTGACCTATGCGCGC
Organism: Pseudomonadota bacterium; assembly: GCA_019348195.1. Taxonomy (GTDB): domain Bacteria; phylum Pseudomonadota; class Alphaproteobacteria; order Caulobacterales; family Caulobacteraceae; genus JAHWJX01. The sequence goes on from JAHWJX010000003.1 coordinate 63,869, forward strand.
CAGCCCAAGCCCGGGCAGGACTTCTTCCCGCTGACGGTCAACTATCAGGAGCGGACCTACGCCGCTGGCAAGATCCCCGGCGGTTATTTCAAGCGTGAGGGTCGTCCGAGCGAGAAGGAGACGCTGGTCTCCCG
>JAHWJX010000040.1 GCA_019348195.1 Pseudomonadota bacterium
TGGAGGCCCTGCTCGAGCTGCTGCAGCAACCGCTCGCCGCGTTGCAGCCGCTCGTCCAGCAGGGGCCGGAGCTGTTCGGCCTGCACCCTCTCGGCGTGCTTGGGCAGAAGTTGCGAGACCTGTTCTTCGGCGCTGCGGATGGCCTGGAGTTCGGTCAGGAGCAGCTCTTGTGGGGATTGTGCGGGCATGGTCCGTCCTCGTGAATGGGTGGGTGGGCGCAGAGGCACCCGACCCCCGCCCAACCCGGCGACGGCGTACGCTGTTCCCTCCCGGCCCAGCTTAAGCTGTGGTGTCGACCCAGCGACTTATCCCGGCCTGCGTGGGGCGTTCGCTTTGCTGTTGATGCTGATTGATCTCAGCCGCCGCGAGATGCGCTAAAGGCGCGCCGCTTCTAGAGGTCCTTTGAGCGAGAAACGGGACGGAACGCACGGGCGTCCTGGCCAAGCTCGGCGCGCCGGGCCGCCCCCTCGCCGATCCGCAGTCCTCTCCCGAAGTTCCTACTCAGCCGCGACCGCCGGCTGGGCGTAGCCCAGGCGCGCGTTCAGCTGGTCGATCAGCTTGATCGCAGCCTCGGCGATCACCGTGCCGGGCAGGAACACCGCCGCCGCCCCCGCGTCCAGCAGCGCCTGGACGTCGTCGGGCGGGATCACGCCGCCCACGACGATCATGACATGGCCCTGCCCCTGCGCCTCCAACGCGGCCTTCAGCTCGGGAAGGAGCGTCAGATGCCCGGCCGCCAGCGACGAGGCGCCCACCACATGCACTTCGCGCTCCGCAGCGAGCGCTGCGGCCTCCTGCGGGGTCTGGAACAGCGGTCCGGGCACCACCTCAAAGCCCAGGTCCGCAAAGGCGGTGGCGATCACCTTCTGTCCGCGGTCGTGACCGTCCTGGCCCATCTTGGCGATGAGGATGCGCGGCGCCCGCCCGTCCGCCAGGCGGAAGTCGGCCACCGTCTCCTTGGCGCGGGCGACGGTCCGGTCGTTCCCGGCCTCACGCGCATAGACGTCGTGCAGCACGCGCACCTCCGCCTGGTGCCGGCCCCAGACCGCCTCCAGCGCCGCGCTGATCTCGCCCACGGTGGCCTTGGCGCGCGCCGCGTCAACCGACAGGGCCAGCAGGTTCCCGCCGCCCCGCGCGCCGTTCGTCAGGGCCTGGAGCGTCCGCTCGACCTCCGCCCCGTCCCGTTCGGCCCGAAGCCGGCGCAGCTTGTCCAGTTGCCGTTCCCGCACGGCCGAGTTGTCGACCTTCAACACCGGCACGGTCTCCTCGGTGGCGGGCCGGTAGCGGTTCACCCCCACCACGCTCTGCCGCCCCGTGTCGATACGGGCCTGGGTCCGCGCCGAGGCCTCCTCGATGCGCAGCTTAGGCACGCCCGCCTCGATGGCCTTGGCCATCCCGCCCAGCGCCTCGACCTCCTCGATGTGCGCCAAGGCGCGCTGGGCCAGATCATGCGTGAGCCGCTCGACGTAGTAGCTCCCGCCCCAAGGGTCGATCGTGCGCGTCAGCCCCGTCTCCAGCTGCAGCAGGAGCTGGGTGTTGCGCGCGATGCGCGCGCTGAAGTCGGTGGGCAGGGCCAGGGCTTCGTCCAGCGAATTGGTGTGCAGACTCTGCGTCCCGCCCCCGGCAGCGGCCATGGCCTCCACGGCCGTGCGCGCCACATTGTTGAAGACGTCCTGGGCCGCCAGGCTCCAGCCGCTTGTCTGGCAGTGCGTCCGCAGGGACAGCGAGCGCTCATCCTTGGGCTGGAAGCCCCGCTTCACCAGCCGCGCCCACAGCAGCCGGGCCGCGCGCAGCTTGGCCACCTCCATCCAATGGTTCATGCCGATGGCGAAGAAAAAGCTCAGGCGCGGCGCGAACCCGTCCACGTCGAGCCCGGCCGCCACTCCGGCGCGGATGTAGTCGACCCCGTCGGCGAGCGTATAAGCCAGCTCCAGGTCCGCCGTCGCTCCGGCCTCCTGCATGTGGTAGCCGCTGATGCTGATGCTGTTGAACTTGGGCATCTTTTGCGCCGTGTAGGCGAAGATGTCCGACACGATCCGCATGCTGGGTTCGGGCGGATAGATGTAGGTGTTCCGCACCATGAACTCTTTCAGGATGTCGTTCTGGATCGTTCCTGAAAGCTTGGCGGGCGGCACGCCCTGCTCCTCCGCCGCCACGATATAGAGCGCCAAAACGGGCAGGACCGCCCCGTTCATGGTCATGCTCACGCTCATCTGGTCCAGCGGAATGCTGTCGAACAGCGTGCGCATGTCCAGGATGGAGTCGATCGCCACCCCCGCCATGCCGACGTCGCCCGGCACCCGGGGATGGTCGCTGTCATAACCCCGATGGGTGGCCAGATCGAAGGCCACCGACAGCCCCTTCTGCCCCGCCGCCAGATTACGCCGGTAGAAGGCGTTGCTGTCCTCAGCCGTGGAGAAGCCCGCGTACTGCCGGATCGTCCAGGGCTTGGTGGCGTACATGGTGGGGTAGGGACCCCGCACGAAGGGGGCGATCCCCGGCCAGCCGCCCGGGAAATCCAGCCCGGCCGCGTCGGCCGCCCCGTAACGAGACCGCACCGCGATCCCTTCCGGCGTGACCCAGGGCTCGCCCAGTGTCTCGCCAGGCGCCCCGCCGTCCGAGTCCGCCCCAACCGGGACGGAATCGAAGTCCAGCGTCGCGAAGTCAGGAAACTGCGTCATTCGTCGTCCAGGGTGCCGTCGCCGAGATGGTCCAGGCCCATGTCCAGCAACTCGCCATCCTCCTCGTCGTCGAAGGCGCTTCCATCGTCCTCGACCAGGGCGGACCAGACGGGGTCGGTGGCGTCCACCTCGTCCACGTCCTCGTGCAGCGCCACGGCCGTGCGTCCGTCCGGCAGCACCAGCCCCAGCACCTCCATCAGCTCGCCGTCCTCCGTTTCATGCGCCTCCGCCTGGACGGCCACGGCGCCCTTTTCCTCATCCTCGTCCCACCAGATCACGGGTTGGGGCAGGGTCATGGGCATGGTGCGCCCGTTCCAGGTGTCGCCCAGCGCGAACACCGCCGCGCCCCCGTCCACGTCGTGCGCCGTTGCGCAGCGCCCGGAGAACGTCGCCAGCTCCGTCCAGGACCGGCCGTCGAAGCCTTTTCCGTTCATCGCCTTTCCTCCCCTTCGAAGGGCTCCGCCCAACGCACCGGCGTGAGCGGCGGACACAGGCTGTCCGCCCCCGGCCGTCGCACCTCCGGCCCCGCCGTCCCGGCCGGGCTGACCTCCGCCATCGCCGGAGGTTCGTCATGCGCTGGGGGAAAGCGGGTCACCCCGATCAGCCCCAACGTCCCGTCCGCAAAGGCGGCTCGGCGCGCTTCCCGGGTCTGCGCCACAGCCCCCGCGACCACGCCCGATTCCAGAGCACGCTCGAGCCCGCCCGCGCCCTCGATTCCCTGCAGCGCCGCCCAGCCCGCCCGAGCCAGCCCGTCCGTCAAGGTCTCGATGTAGCCCGATCCGCCGGCTGCGTCCGCGACGCGTCCGAGTCCAGCCTCCTCCATCAGCACCAGCTGGATGTTGCGGGCCTGCCGTCGGGCCAGCCCGCTCGGTCGCTCGCCCGGCCCGGCCAGCGGCGCGGTGAACGGCTCCAGCACAACGGCCTCGGCCCCGCCCACCGCGGCCCCGAACCCGGCGGCCGTCAGCCGCAGCAGATTGCTCCAGCTGTCCTGCTTGGCCAGCATCCGCCGCGAGGATCGCGCCTCGATCCGAGCCGGAGTCCGGACCCCGCAGGCCGAGGTGAGCTTGGCCCAGATCATCCGTGCGGCGCGGAGCTTGGCGATCGTCGTCAGGTGCTCGACGTCCGCCGACAGCCCCAGCACGATACGCGCCCAGGGGTCGTTCACGCCCGCGGCCGCCATGGCGCGGGCATAGGCCAGCGCCGCCGCCGCCGTGAAACCCAGCTCCCAGCCCTCGCTTCCGCCCGCCTCATGCACGGGCCGACCGCTCGCCAGGAAGAAGGTGGCCTTGGGATAGACGGCCGCATGTCCCGCCGCCGTTTCCGCCGCCGCCTGTACATGCGCCGCGATCGCTCCCGGGCTCAGCCCTTCCCGCGCCCAGGTCCCGAGGGGATCCATGTGCACCGCCAAGGGCGCCGCCGGCCCGCCCTTGGCGGCCTCGGCCAGCCAGTTCGCGGCGTCCGGCCCCATCCATCCCGCGTCCAGCGCCACCGGCGCCAGGTCCAGCAGGACGCCCTCCAGCACCCGCCCGAGGTCCTCCGCCGACCCGGCCGCTACGCCCTGCGCACCGCTCGGGTCCAACGCGAGCAGGATGGAGGCCGCCCCGTTCTCCAGGTCGTGCAGCAGGTCCGCGTTCGCCCGGGCCGGCTCCGGACCATCCACGATCGTGCGGAGGTCCCAGGGCCGCTCCGGATCCGCTGGCGCGTCGGCCCTCGCCGCGGGCTGAGCCTTCGCTGGCGGCTCCAGCGCCTCGATCACCAGGCCGTCCGCCGTGCGCGTCCGCAACCGGGCCAGCGGCTCGCCCTTCAAGGCCTTGAGCGCGGCCCGCTCCCAATCCTCGCGGGCCGCGGGCGGAAAGTCCTCCGCCAGCGGGGTGGTCTCCGTGTCCATGGCTCCAAAAACGCCTGCGAAGGGCGGGGGTCAACCCAACCGGCTTCACCCGGACACGGGTTTCGCGCTTTCCGGCGGGGTGGCTATGGGAAGCCATGGCCCTGCCTCCGGTTCTCCAGTCGCTCCGCCTTCCCGTGGTCGGCGCACCCCTGTTCATCGTCTCCAACCCCGATCTGGTGATCGCCCAGTGCAAGGCCGGGATCGTGGGCGCCTTTCCAGCCCTTAACGCCCGCCCTGCCGCCCAGCTCGACGAATGGCTCCACCGGATCCGCGAGGAACTCGCCCGGCACGACTGCGACCACCCCGAAGCTCCCGCCGCGCCCTTCGCCGTCAACCAGATCGTCTACAAGACCAACACGCGCCTCGAGCACGACCTCGAACTGTGCGTGCGCCACCGCGTCCCGGTCGTGATCAGCTCGCTGGGCGCCCGTCCGGAGGTCAACAAGGCGGTCCACAGCTACGGCGGGATCACGCTGCACGACGTGATCAGCGACCGCCACGCCCGCAAGGCGATCGAGAAGGGGGCGGACGGGATCATCGCGGTGGCCGCCGGCGCCGGAGGCCACGCCGGAACCATCTCCCCCTTCGCCCTGGTTCAAGAGATCCGCGCCTGGTTCGACGGCCCGCTGCTGCTGTCCGGCGCCATCAGCACCGGGCGCGCCGTGCTGGCCGCCCAGGCCATGGGCGCCGACCTGGCCTACATCGGCTCGGCCTTTATCGCGACGGAGGAGGCCCGCGCCGAAGCCGCCTACAAGGCCATGCTCACCTCCAGCACCGCCGCGGACATCGTCTATTCCAACCTCTTCACCGGCGTTCACGGCAACTATCTGCGCGGCTCGATCGAGGCCGCGGGCCTCGACCCCGACAACCTCGCCACCTCCGATCCCTCGCAGATGCAGCTCGGGGCGGACGACGGCGCCGCCCAGGTCAAGGCCTGGCGCGACGTCTGGGGCGCCGGCCAGGGCGTGGGCGCCCTCCGCGACATCCTCCCCGCCGCCGACCGCATCGCCCGGCTGGCCGAGGAGTACGCCCGCGCCAAGCGCGAGCTCTGCGGGGTGTAGGGACCCACAGGGGGAGGGGGGAAACGGGCGTGGCGAAGGGGTCCGTGGGGAAGCACCTCAGGTCAAGGGGCTCTTTCGTCGGGATGCGGCCAGGCGGGCGCGCGCTCGCCCGACCGCCTTCTCGCCTCCGCCCCGCCCAGCGTCGGCCGCATGACGCCCCTTCCCCCCGTGGTGGAAGGCGGCTATAGCCCCGCCCCGTTGCCGCCGTAGCTCAGTGGTAGAGCGCATCCTTGGTAAGGCTGAGGTCGTGGGTTCGATTCCCCCCGGCGGCACCACTCCCCTCGGGAGGACCTCTTGGCCGAGCAGGATCCCAAACCCTCGCCCGCCCAGGCCCGCGAGGCTCGTCTGGCCCAGGCGCTGCGCGCCAACCTCCGTCGCCGCAAGGCGCCGCCCCCGTCCAAACCTCCGCCGGGCGCCGACGACTAGCTTGTGGCCGCGCCGACAAGCTGTAGAACGGCCGCTCCTCACTCCAGACCCGGCGTAAACTTCGACATGGATCGCATCGCCATCACCGGCGGGGCGCCTCTGGTGGGCGCCATCCCCGTCAGCGGCGCCAAGAATTCGGCGCTCAAGCTGATGGCCGCCGCCCTGCTCACCGACCAGCCGCTGCGCCTCAAGAACATGCCGCGCCTGGCCGACACCCGTTTCCTGGGCAAGCTGCTGGAGCGTCTGGGCGCTCGGGTGGTGGAGATGGAGGGCCGGGGCGGCCCGGAGACCATCATCCACGCGGCGGAGCTGACCTCGTCCTTTGCGCCCTACGACCTAGTGCGCCAGATGCGCGCCAGCTTCAACGTCCTGGGCCCGCTGATCGCCCGGACCGGCCACGCCAAGGTCAGCCTGCCCGGCGGCTGCACCATCGGCGCCCGCCCTGTCGATCTGCACCTCCGCTCCCTGGAGGCGCTGGGCGCCCACATCGACCTCCATGAGGGCTATGTCTACGCCACCGCCGCGCGCGGCCTGAAGGGCGCCCGCATCGCCTTTCCAGTGGTGTCGGTGGGAGCCACCGAGCACGCCATGCTGGCCGCCGTCCTGGCCGATGGCGAGACCGTGCTGGAGAACGCCGCGCGTGAGCCGGAGATCGGCGACCTCGCCGACTGCCTCAACGCCATGGGGGCCAAGGTCGAGGGGGCGGGCACGCCCACGGTCACGATCACGGGCGTGAGCAAGCTCAAGGGCGCGACCCACGCGGTCATCCCCGATCGCATCGAAGCCGGCACCTTCGCCGTCGCCGCCGCCATGGCCGGCGGGGAGGTGACCCTGACGGGCCTGCGTCCCGGCCTGCTGGACGCGCTGGCCGCCAAGCTCCGTGAGGCCGGCGCCACGGTCCGCGACGAGGGGGACACCGTCAGCATCAGCCGCAACGGCGCCCGTCTCCAGGCGGTGGAGCTCACCACCGAACCCTTCCCGGGCTTCGCCACTGACCTCCAGGCTCAGTTCATGGCCTTGATGACCCTGGCCGACGGCGAGAGCGTCATCCGGGAGACCATCTTCGAGAATCGCTTCCTCCACGCGCCCGAGCTGGCTCGCCTGGGGGCCGACATCTCCGTTTCCGGTGGCGAGGCCCGGGTGCGCGGCGTGGGCGCGCTCCACGGCGCCCCGGTCATGGCCACCGACCTTCGCGCCTCCGTGAGCCTGGTCATCGCCGGCCTCGCCGCCCAGGGCGAGACGGTGGTCAACCGCGTCTACCACCTGGACCGGGGCTTCGAACGGCTAGAGGAGAAGCTGAACAACTGCGGCGCCACCGTGCGCCGGCTCCGGGGCGGCGGCTCGGCCGAGGCCGATTGATGGCCCGCCCGGACGCCCCTCTTCGCCTGCTGGCCCAGGACGCGGACGACCTCCGGGTCATCTCGGCGGCCCTGCAGGACGCGGTGCTCAAGGTCGGCGACCTGCAGTGGGAGCCGGCCGCCCGGCGCTTCACCCTGGCCCTGAACCGCTTCCGCTGGGAGGTGAGCGGCCGTCTCCGGATCCGCTCCGCCCTGCAGTTCGGCGACGTCCTCGCAGCGGAGAGCCGCCGCATCCGCCGCGACGCGCCTGACGCGGTGCTCGAACTCCTGGCCGTGACCTGGCAAGGCGGCGAGCAGCCCGAGGACCCCTCCGGGACCGTCACCCTGGCCTTCGCCGGCGGGGCCGACATCCGGCTGCAGGTGGAAGCCCTGGACGCCGTGCTGGCGGACGTCTCGGCGCCTTGGCCCGCCCGCGGCAAGCCCCGCCACGATCTGGCTGCCGGCTGAGATGCGCTGGTTCCGGGCGTCCGAGCCCGACTTCCAGGCGCGCTTCGAGGCCTTCGCCCAGGAACGCCGCGGCGGCTCTCCTGACGTCGACTCTGCGACGGCCGACATCGTCGAGGCCGTACGCCGCGAGGGCTTTCCCGCCCTGGCCCGCTTCACGGCCCGTTTCGACGGAACGGAGATCGACGAGACCACCGTCCGGGTCACTGCCGACCAGATCGCCGAAGGCGCCGCGCTGTGCCCCGAGCCCGTCCGGGACGCCCTCCGCTTCGCCGCCGACCGCATCACCCGCTACCACGAGCGCCAACGGCCCGCCGACGCCCGCTGGACGGACGAGGAGGGCGCCACCCTCGGCTGGCGCTGGACCGCGCTGGACTCGGTGGGCGTCTATGTTCCCGGGGGGCGCGCGGCGTATCCGTCGTCCGTTCTGATGAATGTGGCGCCCGCTCGCGTGGCCGGCGTGGGCCGCATCGCCATGGTCAGCCCCCCCGGCCGCCTGGACCCCGCGGTCCTGGCGGCCGCCCAGATCGCCGGGGTCACCGAGGTCTGGCGTGTGGGCGGGGCCCAGGCCGTGGCCGCCCTGGCCTATGGCGCCGGCCCGATCCGCCCGGTGGACAAGATCGTGGGCCCGGGCAACGCCTGGGTCGCGGCCGCCAAGCGCCGCGTCTTCGGCCAGGTTGGCATCGACACCCCCGCCGGCCCCTCCGAGATCGTGGTCGTGGCGGACGCCGCGAACGACCCCGCCTGGATCGCCGCCGACCTTCTCGCCCAGGCTGAACACGACCCGGCCGCCCAGGCCGTTCTCATCACCGACGACGCAGGCTTCGCCGCACAGGTCTGCGCGGAGATCGACCGCCTTCTGGACGAAATCGCCACCGGCGAGGCCGCCCGGGCCTCCTGGCGCGACCACGGCGCGGTGGTGGTCGCGCCCCTGGATGCGACGCCCGCCCTGGTGGACCGCCTCGCCCCCGAGCACGTGGAGTTCGCTACCGCCCAGCCCGAAGCGCTTTCCAGCCGCGTGCGCCACGCCGGCGCGGTCTTCCTGGGCCGCCATGCGCCGGAGGCCGTGGGCGACTATGTGGCCGGCTCCAACCACGTCCTGCCGACCGGCGGGGCGGCGCGCTTCGCCTCCGGTTTGTCCATCTACGACTTCCTCAAGCGCACCTCCCTGCTGAGCTTCGAGGCGGCCGCCATGGCCGTCCTGGGCCCGCCCACCGTGGTGCTGGCGGAAGCCGAGGGGCTCCCGGCCCACGCCCGCTCCGCTCGGCTGCGCCTGGAGGTCCAGCGGTGAGCGAGGCCCGGCTGGCCGCCGTGGTCATCGACGCCGCCTCCCTGGCCCCGGGCGGTCCCGAGGTCGAGCAGGAGCGCGAGATCGCCATCGCCGACCTGTTGGAGGCCAACAGCTTCGCGCCCGCAGGCGGGGAGGGCGGTCCCTACCGCCTGCGCATCGCCCGCGAGGACAACCGGTTGGTGCTGGAGGTCTCCGGCCCTGGCTACAACCGCGCCCACGGGCTGTCGCTAACGCCGTTCCGCGGCGTCATCCGGGACTATTTCATGGTCTGTGACAGCTATTTCGATGCGGTGCGGGGCAGCTCCCCCCAGCAGATCGAAGCGCTCGACATGGGTCGGCGCGGCCTGCACAACGAAGGCTCCGAGCTCTTGCGCGAACGCCTCGCCGGCAAGATCGACACCGACCACGACACCGCGCGCCGCTTGTTCACCCTGATCTGCGCCCTGCACCGGCGAGCGCCCCAGTGAGCGCGCCCGTAAGCGCCCCGGTGAGCGCCCGGGCCGTCCTGTTCGCCTGCACCCACAACACGGTGCGCTCCCCCATGGCCGCGGCCCTGTTCGCCCAGGCTACCGGCGAGCCCGCGGTCAGCTGCGGCCTGAACGCCGGCGAACAGGTCAACGGCTTCGCCTGCGCCGTCATGGCCGAGGCCGGCGTCGACCTTCTCGACCACCATCCCCGCACCTTTGAGGACGTCCAGGACCGCCCGGAGCTGATCGTGGCGCTCACCCCCGATGCGGCGGTCCGGGCGGAACAGGTGGCGGGCGTCCCCGTGGAAGTCTGGCCGATCGACGACCCCACCCTGACCGAAGGCTCGCGCGAGCAGCAGCTGGAGGCCTTTCGTCAGGTCCGCGACGACCTGCGTGCGCGCATCGCGGCGCGCTTCCGGTGAAGTCGGCCCTTGTCCTGGCCAGCGCAAGCCCGCGCCGGCTCGAACTGCTGGCGCAGCTGGGCGTCACGCCCGACGAGATCCTCCCCGCCGACCTGGACGAGGCCCCGCTGAAGGAGGAGACGCCCCGCCTGCTCGCGCAGCGCCTCGCGACTGAAAAGTGCGGGGCCGTCCACCGGCTGCGCCCGGACGCCTATGTGCTGGCCGCCGACACGGTGGTGGCGGTCGGGCGCCGCCTGCTGGGCAAGGCCGCCGACGAGGCGGAGGCCCGCCGCTTTCTCCAGCTCCTCTCCGGACGGGCGCATCGCGTGCTGACCGGTGTCGCAGTGGCCGCGCCGGGCGGCCGCTCGGCCTCGAGGCTGTCCGAGACCCGCCTCCAGTTCAAACGCCTCACCGAGGCGGAGATCGAGGGCTATGTCGCCTCCGGCGATTGGCGCGGCAAGGCGGGCGGCTACGGGATCCAGAGCCGTGCGGGCGCCTTCGTTCGCGGACTCAACGGCAGCTATACGGGCGTGGTCGGCCTGCCGCTGTATGAAACCATCAACCTCCTCACCGGCCTGGGCTGGCGGGCGAACGGGCAGGCATGAGCGCACGCACCCTCTTCCTGGACAAGGGCATCGGCGAAAGCCGCGCGGTGGTGCAACTTCGCGGCCGTCCCGAACGCCTGCTGATCGAACGCGACGGGGACTCCGCCTCGGCCCGCCTGGGCGCGCGCGTGGCCGCCCGGGTGCGCCGGCTGGACCGTACGCTGAACCTGGCCTTCCTGGACCTCGGCGAGGGCGTGGAAGCCGTGGCTGAGGCGGCCAAGCTGGTCGAAGGCGCCGCGCTGGAGGTCGAGGTCACCGCCGAGCCGCGCGCCGGCAAGGCCGCCGCCGTGCGCGTCCTCGGTCCGGCCGAGGGCGAGGCCCCCCGCCTGCTGGCCCCCGCTCCGAGCCTTGAGAAACGCCTGCAGAGCTTCGCCCGCGGCGCCCTCACCCGCGGCCCGGACGCTCGCGAGGCGGCGGACGAAGCCGAGGAGACGGCGCTGGCGCTCCTCCACCCCCTGCCCGAAGGCGGCTCGCTCAGCGTCGAGCCCACCCGCGGCATGGTGGCCGTCGACGTCGACCTGGGCGCCCGCGGCGGCGCGGACGCCAAACGCGCGGCCCGGGCCGCCAATCTCGCCGCCTTGACCGAACTAGCGCGCCTGCTCCGCCTGAAAGCCCTGGGCGGGCTGATCGTGGTCGATCTCGCCGGTCGCGGCCACGACGGCGACGCCCTGAGCCGGGCGGCCCGCGAAGCCTTCCACCCCGACCAGCCGGGGGTGAACCTGGGCCCGATCAGCCGTTTCGGCACGATGGAGATCCTCAAGCCCTGGCGCGACCGCCCCCTGGCCGAGCGCCTCAACGACCCGGACGGCCGGCCCTCGGCCCTGACGGCCGCGCTCCGGCTGGCGCGCACCCTCGAACGGGAAGGGCGCGTCCACGGCGGCGCGCGCCTGCTCGCCCGCGCTCACCCGGAGGTGCTCGCCGCCTTCGCCGCCCTGCAGCCCCGCCTGGTCGAGCGCCTCGGCCCCCGGTTCGAGGTCCAGCCCGACCTTGCGCTGGACCGCGCCCACACCGACGTCACCGTGCGATGACAGCCCCCGCCTGCGCCGTCTGCGCCAAGAAGCCCGTCGCGGCCCAATACCGCCCCTTCTGCTCCAAGCGCTGCGCCGACATCGACCTCGGGCGGTGGCTGAGCGACCGCTACGCCATCCCGGCCGTCGACAACGAAGAGACGGAAGACACCGGCCGCTTCGCTGGGACGCCGGGGCAGGATTAGGGCCTACCGGGTCAGGCCCGGCGCGTATGACCGGGGGCGGACCTAGAACCAGTCCAGCTCCACCCGGCGTCCGTCGATCTGGACGCCGTTCAGCCGCGCCCGCCCATCGCGCCCTACCGAGACCAGGGCGTAGGCCTGGACCGGCTCGCCAGGGCGCCGGTTCCTGAGTAGTCGCTCGATCGCCTCCGCCTCGCCCTGGTCGGCGTGGAAGCGATCGATCCCGATGTCCAGATCGACCGCCTGGTCTCCGCCGCAGGAGGCCCGTCCCCGGACCGCGACGCGGCCGAGCCTAAGAGCCTCCCGCCGTGTGGGGGCGCTTCCCGCCACGCGCCACCCCGGCCCTACCGAGTGCAAGGCGACCCAAGCCGGCCTCATGCCCTCGAACGACCCGACCGGAGCCCCCTGGGCGCCCGGCGGGCAGGGCGCGCCTTCGGGCAAAGCCTCCCGGAACTCCAGCTCGACGTATTGTCCCGTCAGCAGACCGCCAGGGTCCGGCGCTTCCATGGGCAGGGCCACCTCCTGCCCGTTCGCCCGGGCGCGCCCTTCCGAGGCGACCAGACCCAGCAAGGCCAGCCCCAGCGCCGCGCCGGCCGCCCCGATCCGCAAGGGTTCGCCCGCCCTCACGCCGCCTGTCTCCGCCCACGAAGCGCCCAGCCCGCTCCCAGCGCCAGGACGGAGCAAACCGCGAACAGCCCCGCCGCGCTCATCAGCCCCAGTCCCAGGTCGAACAGCACGGCCGAGACCGCTCCGAAAAAGGCCAGCACCCCGCCGGCGGTGATCATCCCATGCCGGTCGTGCCGCCCCAGCGCCACCGCCGCGCTCGCCAGGGCCAGCAAGGCCAGCCGATGCGGCGCCCCGCCCATCACCTCGCCGGACCCGGAGGCGCTGAAGAAGCCCAGCGCTCCCCAGACCGCCCAGCCGTAGACGGTCGCCGCCACCACGCCCTCTTCCCGCTCGGCCGCCCACCGCGCGCCCGCGGCGAGCAGGAGAAAGGCCAGGCTCAGGGCGAAACCGACCTGTTCCGGCGCCCCGGAGGCGAGCGCGAACCGCCCGGCCCCCACCAGGAGTGCTATGGCGGCCGCCTGGGCCAGCAGGGCCGAGCGCCAGCTCCAGGCCAGACCCGCCGCCGCCGCCGCGGCCGGCAGCAGCCAGGTCCACCCCGTTCCGATCTCGTCGCTCAGGTCGCCGGCCCCGATCAGCACCAGGGCCGTGGCTGCGGCGCCCGTGGAGCGGCCGGCAAGCGCCAGGAGCCCGGCCGCCAGGCCCGCGCCGTAGAGCGAGGCCCGAGGGTCGCCCGCGATGTCGAAGATCTGTCCGGTCAGCCCCACTGCGCCCGCGAAGATGAAGGCCGCCAGGGTCAGCAGCGCGTTGCGGGTCGCCTCCCGCCGCCGGGCGGACGCCCAGACCGCCCCGCCTACCGCCCCGGCGAAGGCCAGCAGGATCAGGCCGAACCGGAAGGCGCGCGGCAGGCCGTCCCAGTTGGACGCCACAAAGGCCACCACCGCCAGGCCCAGCAGCGCCAGACCCACAAAGGCCAGCGCCGTGGCGGCGTCCAGCCGGCGCGGCTCGCCCACATCGGCCAGGATGGCGTCGCGGTGAACGGGGTCGACCAGCCCCTCGGCGATCCACCGCTCCAGATCGGCCTCCAGGCGATCCCTGTATCCCGCCAAACTCCGCCCTCCGCCTGCGGCGAGCTTGGTTGATCGCGCCCGGCCGGGCAACCGCCCTCGATGCTGGACAGCCCGGCTGGACAGCCCCCGGCGTCCTCGCCTATAGACCCCGGCCTTCCAAGCGCGCCTTGGGCCTGGGTAGCTCAGTTGGTAGAGCAGCGGATTGAAAATCCGCGTGTCGGTGGTTCGAATCCGCCCCCAGGCACCACTCCCCGGATTCGAGCACGCGGCCGACGCAACGGCCCTCGGCGGCTGGCGTTCTTCGCGCATGGCCGACCCGAAACCCGCGATCCTGAACACCCGTTGCATCCACAAGGGCTGGGGCAGCTTTTCGCTGGTCACCGTTCGGTTGGATGATGGAACCGAAGCGGAGCGGGAGATCGAGGATCACGGGGCCGCGGCAGCCGTGCTGCCCTATGATCCGGAGCGCCGGACGGCTCTGCTGGTGCGCAATCTGCGGCCGCCGCTGCTGTATCTGGGCCTGGAGGACGCGCATCTGCTGGAGGCGCCGGCCGGGATGCTGGAGGAAGAACAGCCCGCGGACGCAGCCCGGCGCGAGGCGCTGGAGGAAGCCGGCGTGCGCCTGGCCGAGTTGGAGCCGTTCGGCGCGCCTTTCAGCACCGCCGGCGTCTCGACGGAGCGCCTGCACCTCTTCCTGGCCGCCTATTCCCGGGCTGACCGGGTCTCGCCGGGCGGGGGCTTGGCCGAAGAGCATGAAAACATCCGGGTGGTGGAACTGCCCCTGGCCGAGCTCTGGGCGCGGGTGGGTCGCGGCGAGGTGGACGACCTCAAGACCTTGGCCCTGTGCGCCCTGCTGCGGGCGCGAAGGCCCGAGCTGTTCGGCTAGGACCGGCTCACCTCCAGCGGGCCGCCCGCCCCGGCCGAGCTCCGGTCAGGCCGCGACGGCCTTCATGCTGACCGCCGGGTCTCCCAACGCCGCCTTGGACACGGGCGTGCGTCGCGCGATCAGCTGGCGGCTGGCCAGGAACTCGGCCGGCGCGTTCACCGCCTCCACCGCCCGGATCACGTCGCCGGCCAGGTGGAAGACGGCGAAGCGGCCCGACTCGGGATCGCCCCGCAGCAGCACCTCGTCCGCGTCGAAGGGCACGCCGGCGATCTGCAGCTTGACCTCGTACTGGTCCGACCAGAACCAGGGTGTCTCGTCGGGCGGCCGCGGCTTGCCCACGATGGCCGCCGCCGCCTGCTTGGCCTGCTCCAAGGCGTTGGGCACGCTTTCCAGGCGGAAGGCGCGGTCGTAGACGGGCAGGGGGCGCCAGCTGACGTCGCCGATGGCGAACACGGCCGGATCCTCCGTGCGGGCGTTCTCGTCCACCGCCACGCCGTTGGGGCAGGAGAGGCCCGCAGCGCGCGCCAGTTCGTCGTTGGGAACGGCGCCCACGCCGACCAGGGCCGCGGTGCAGGCGACCCGCTCGCCGTCCGCCAGTTGCACCGCCGCAACCCGGCCGTCCGCGCCCGCCTCGAACCGGAGGACCTCGGCCTCGAGGCGGAATTCCACCCCCTCGCGCCGGTGGCGGTCCTGGTAGAAGGCGGACAAGCGTGCGCAGGCCACCCGGGCCAGCACCCGGGCTTCGCGCTCGATCACCACCGCTTCGGCGCCGAGCGCGCGGGCGCCCGCCGCGGCCTCCAGCCCGACATAACCGCCACCCACTACGGCCAGGCGCGCGCCCGGGACCAGCGCCGCCTTGAGGGCGTCGGCGTCCAGCACGGTGCGCAGGGCGAGCACGCCCGGCAGGTCCGCGCCCGGCAGTTGGAGCCGCCGCGGCCGAGCTCCCGTGGCCAGGATGCAGATGTCGTAGGGCAGGGCGCCGCCGTCGAGGAGCCGCACCGCCCGGGCGCCTCGGTCGAGCTCCACTGCGCGCACGCCCGTCAGGAGCGTGACGTCGTGCTCGGCGTAGAAATCCTCGCCCTTCAGCTCCAGTGCTGACAGATCGGCCTCGCCCTTGAGGTAGGCTTTGGACAGGGGGGGGCGCTGGTAGGGCGCAACCGGCTCCTCGCCCACGACGGTCACCGCGCCCTCGAACCCATAGAGCCGCAGCAGGCTGGCGACGCTGCCGCCCGCATGGCCCCCGCCCACGATCACGATCCCGCTCAACCTTCGCTCCCGGCCCGCTCGCCTGGCCACCCCAAGCGAGGCTCCATTTAGGTGAAACGGTCCCGCTTTGTTTCCCTTGACGGCCGATTCCCGCGAACAATCGTATGATCGTCGCCTTGACGACCGAGAAACCCCTTGCAAAAGGGCGCGAAGGGCAATCCTTAATGGCGCTTCATACTTCCCGCATCAGGCGAGGACGTTGGGGCGTCACGGGTCGTCCGTCACGTGGGAGTGAATGGTTCGTTTTTGGGCCACGGCTCGAAATCGAACTACAGGCGTTAAGGGGAGGAGCGCGTCGCGCGGCGCGGTCCGGAGAGACAAGCAGGAACCAGCGAACATGCTCGAATTCAAAGGAAAGATGGCGACCCTAGCCTTCGCCAGCGCCCTGGCGCTGACAAGCGCGGCGCCCACGTTGGCCCTGGCTGCGGCTCCAGCCGCCGCCCCGACGACCGGCGCGGGCACCCCCGCCGGCGCCCCGACCGACCCCGGCGCCACGGTGCAAGCCGGTCAGCCGGCCGTGGCTCCGGACGCCGCGTCGCCCGCCACGGCCTCTCCGGCCACCGACAACGACGGTGACGGCGAGGCCGCTGCTGAAGAACCCGGCGCCGGCGAGCACGGCAAGATCACGCCCATCAGCATGTTCATGGGCGCGACCGCGGTCGTGAAGGTGGTCATGATCGGCCTGCTGCTGGCCTCCGCGCTGACCTGGACGCTGCTGTTCGTGAAGCTGCTCGAGTTCAACGGCTTGAACCGCAAGACGGACCGCTTCCTGGAAGCTTTCCGCGGCGCCCGCTCCATCCAAGACATGGGGCGTATCGCCACCTCCGAGGAGTTCGCGGGCAACCCCCTGGCCGACATGGCCGGCGCGGCCGCGCAGGAGGTCGAACTCTCGCGGCAAGCCGGGCTGAACGTCTCCGGCGAGCACCGCGACAGCACCATCAGCCGCGCCCAATCTGCGGTGGGCGCCGTTCAGTCCGGCCTGGCCAAGCGGCTGTCGGGCGGAATGCAGTTCCTGGCGTCCACGGGCTCCGGCGGTCCGTTCATCGGCCTGTTCGGCACCGTGTACGGGATCATGAACTCCTTCATCGGCATCGCGGAGTCGAACACCACCAACCTGGCGGTGGTGGCCCCCGGCATCGCCGAGGCCCTGCTGGCCACCGGCATCGGCCTCTTCGCCGCCATCCCGGCGGTGATCATGTACAACTACTTCCAGACACGCATCGCGGCGTTCGGCACCCGCACCGACGGGTTCGTGGCCGAGCTGATGAACGCCCTGTCGCGCCAACTGGACAAGGGAGCCTAAAGCCCCATGGCAGCCAAGCTTTCAGGTCCCAGCGGGGGGTCGGGCGGAGTCGAGCAGAACGCCGAGATCAACGTCACGCCCTTTGTGGATGTGATGCTGGTGCTGCTGATCATCTTCATGGTGGCCGCGCCTCTGGCCACCGTGTCGATCGAGGTGGATCTTCCGCCGGCGGTGGCGCCTCCCCAGGAGGCTCCGCCCAAGCCGGTCTACCTTTCCATCCAACCCGGCGGCGCGCTCTATATCGGGGACAAGCCGACCGACCTCGGCCGCCTGGGCGAGGATCTTCGGATCAACATCCCCCGCCGCGACCCGACCAATGAGCGCATCTTCATCCGGGCCGATAGCGAAGTTGTGTATCGCGAATTCTCGGAGTTGATGAACACACTGCAGGATAACGGGTTCTATAGCGTGGCCCTTGTGGGCGAAGACAACACGACGGCAAGCTCATGACCGACGTACCTAAACCATCAGACGGACCTCCCCAGCCGCACGCCACAGAAGCGGATCACCACGATCCGCATGTGGTCACCGATTTCGGCGCGGCGCCGGTTCGCAAGAAGAAGCTCGGAACGGGGATGATCGTGGGCCTCACGATCTCCGGCATCCTGCACGCAGCCCTGCTGGCCTACCTCTACCGGGCCCGCTTCACCCTGCAGGAGACCATCTACGACGACGAGGCGGTGGAGGTGGAGCTCTATCAGCCGCCGCCGCCGCCGCCGCCGCCGCCGCCGCCTCCCCCGCCGCCGCCGGATAACACGCCGCAGCAACCGCCGCCGCCGATCCAGCCGCGCGTGACGCCGCCGCCGCCGACCAACGTCCAGCCGCCGCCCCCGCTGCAGCTGCCGCCGGTTCCGGACCGCCAGGCGTACGACCCCAACCAGGTGGCCCGGGCGGTTCCCCCTTCGCCGCCGCTGCCGCCCGCCCCTCCGGCTGCGCCCCCCGCGCCCCCGCCGGCGCCGCCGCCGCCGCCTGCGGCGCCGCCGGTGATCACCCGGCCGAACTGGATCACGCGTCCGGATAGCTCCGACCTGGAGCGGTTCTACCCGGATCGCGCCCGCGAGGACGGGGTGAGCGGTCGAGCCACCATCTCGTGCAGGGTGACCGCGCGCGGCACGCTCACCGGGTGTTCGGTCGTCTCCGAGACGCCCTCCGGCTCCGGCTTCGGCCAGGCCACCATCCGCGCCGCGGGTCGGTTCCGGATGAGCCCGCAGCAGGTCGACGGCAAGCCCGTCGAGGGCGGCACGGTCCGTGTGCCTCTGGTGTGGCAACTGGGCGAATAGAGGTCGCCCTTCGTGGAAGACGGATCAGCCCCGGCGCCCAGCGCCGGGGCTTTTTCCTGTCCCAAGCCTGGGACCGGTGTTCAGTGCGGGTTCAGCGCCCCATCGGCCTAATGCGTGCATCCCGGCCGGGCGCCGGGCGTTCGTTCGGTGCTGAAGGAGAGCTCCATGGTCAAGTCATCCACCCACCCGCTTCGGGCCCTGGGGCTCGCCGCCGTGCTGTGCGCCGCCGCGCCCGCCGCCTTGCTGGTCGGCGGCGCCCCGAGCGAGGCGATCGCGCAGGTCTACTATCCATCGGCTCCCGGCTATCCATCGGCTCCGGGCTATCCATCGGCTCCCGCGCGCGACCCGGCCGCGGAGGCCTGGGCGCAGATCCTGGCCCGGACGCCCCAATCCAACGACGCCAGCCTGAACCGGCGCGTGCGTAGCGTGGGCGACCGCCTGGCGCAGGCCGCCGGCGCCAGCGCGCAGAGCTGGGACTATCGCGTGTTCGTGGACAACAGCCCCAACGCCTTTGTGCTTCCGGGCGGCCGGGTGGGCGTGAACACCGGCCTGTTCCGCGTCATCCAGAACGACGACCAGCTGGCGGCGGTGCTGGGTCACGAGATCGCGCACGCCCAGTACAACCACGCGGCCCAGCGCTCGAGGCGCACCGGACTGGCGCAGCTGGGTCTGGGCCTGGGGGCGCGCATCTTCGGGCGGAACGACCCGGAGCTGGCCAACCGGATCGCCCGTTACGGCGGGGCCGGAGCTCAGCTGGGTTTCCTGCTGCCGTTCTCGCGCCGGCAGGAGCTGGAAGCCGACCGGCTGGGCGTGGACTACATGGCGCGCGCGGGCTTCCGGCCGTCGGAGGCCGTGGCGCTTTGGCGCAACTTCCAAGGCAGCCGCGCGGCCTCCGCGCCGCAGTTCCTGTCCACCCACCCCTCGGATGCGACCCGGATTCAGCAGCTCGAGACCTATGTCCGCACGCGGGGTTACAACTGAGCACGCTTGATCGAGGCGGGCGCCCGGCTTAAGGATGCCCGCCTCGCGTCGGGCCGCCTTAGCTCAGTTGGTTAGAGCGCCGGTTTGTGGAACCGGAGGTCCTCAGTTCAAGCCTGAGAGGCGGTACCATTCCCGGACGCGAACACCGTTAACCTTTGTGATCGCGCGTGCTACAAGGTGCGATCTAGGGGGACGGGATGACTGATTTTGTGATCACCCTGCCGTTGCGACCGGGTGAAGAGGCGCAGGCCTTCGGGGACTATCTGAACCGCTTCGTCGAGAGCCGTTCAACGGCCGCCATCGACGATGCGGACGCCGACGCGCCTTTTGTGATGGTTCGCACGAACTTCGGCCCGCAAGGCGAGGTCAAAACCGTCATCTTCCAAGAACAGCCCGCCGCCGCCGCCTTTTCGTCCGGATGGCGGCAAGCGCGGCGGCCGCGCGGCGTCCTCGCGGGCTGAAGGCCCCGCCGCGACGGCCGCGGGCGGGTCCGTCTTGAGCGAACTGCAGGGCGGCCGGGTGTGCGGGGTCGGAGCCGGCCTGGCGGGACTGTGCGGAACGCTGGATTGCGGAGCCGCAGCGCAGACGTCCTCCTGATCGACCAAGAGGTTGCGGCCCGCCGCGCTCCGGCCCGATCGCCTTGGCTAATCGAGCAGCGCGAACTTGATCGGGATGCGGACCGTGCCGCCCTCGACGGGGCGGCCGTCACGGGTCTCGGGGCTCATGCGGAAGTAGCGGGCGAGCTTGAGCGCGGCCTCGCCGAAGCCCGCCGTCGCCGGCGACTGACCGGCCACGGTGCAGGCCTCCACCGCACCTGCGGCGGTGACGCGACAGGCCAGCACGGCCGTGCCCGACTGCTCCCGCTCCAGGGCCCGCTGGGGATAGTAGCGCGCGACCTGCTCGGCCGTA
>JAHWJX010000041.1 GCA_019348195.1 Pseudomonadota bacterium
AAGACGGCGAGGGGGCGGGAGAAAGTGGCGGCCTGGCTCAAGGTGCTGGAGAACCACTCGGCCAAGCGCCCGGCCGGGGACCCGATCGGCGGGTACGACTTCGGCTGGATGTGGCAGGAGCTCGGCCTCGAGGCTTTGCGACGTTGAGTCGGCTTCGGGCGGCTCTCAGCGGAACAGTCCCCGCACCGGCGATCGGTGCCGTGGGGCGCAGGTTTGGCCGACGCGCCGGGAGCGGCCCTTTCTCCAGGCGGCGTCCGGCATGGCCGCGGGCGCGCGGGAGCAGGCGCCGCCCCAAACGAAAGGGGCGGGCCTCGCAGCCCGCCCCCGGTGCTTGGACCGCGGCGACGAAGATCAGAAGTCCATGTCGCCCATGCCGCCCATGCCGCCGCCCGGCGGGCCGCCCGCCGGCGCCTTGCGCTCCGGACGCTCGGCCACCATCGCTTCGGTGGTGATCAGCAGCGCCGCGACCGAGGCCGCGTCCTGCAGGGCGGTGCGGACCACCTTGGCGGGGTCGATCACGCCTTGCTGCACCAGGTCGCCGTACTCTTCCGTTTGGGCGTTGAAGCCGAAGGAAGGGCCGCTCGTGTCGCCCAGGATGCGGCCGACCACGATGGAGCCTTCCACGCCGGAGTTCTCGGCGATCTGACGGATCGGAGCCTGCAGGGCGCGCCGGATGATGGCGATGCCTTGCTTCTGGTCGGCGTTGTCGCCTTCCAGGCCGTCCAGCGCCTTGGAGGCGCGCAGCAGGGCGGTGCCGCCGCCGGGGACGATGCCTTCCTCAACCGCGGCGCGGGTGGCGTTCAGCGCGTCGTCGACGCGGTCCTTGCGCTCCTTGACCTCGATCTCGGTGGAGCCGCCCACGCGGACGACGGCCACGCCGCCGGCCAGCTTGGCCAGACGCTCCTGCAGCTTCTCCTTGTCGTAGTCGCTGGTGGTGTCCTCGATCATGCGCTTGATCTGGGCGATCCGGCCTTCAATGCCTTCACGCTCGCCGGAGCCGTCCACGATGGTGGTGTCGTCCTTGGTGATGGACACGCGCTTGGCGCGGCCCAGCATGTCCAGGGTGACGTTCTCCAGCTTGATGCCCAGGTCTTCGCTGATCACCTGGCCGCCCGTCAGGACGGCGATGTCCTCCAGCATGGCCTTGCGGCGATCGCCGAAGCCCGGCGCCTTGACCGCCGCGACCCGCAGGCCGCCGCGCAGCTTGTTGACCACCAGGGTGGCCAGGGCTTCGCCTTCGATGTCCTCGGCGATGATCAAGAGGGGACGGCCCGACTGAACCACGGCTTCCAGGATCGGCAGCATGGACTGCAGCGAAGCCAGCTTCTTCTCGTGGAGCATGATGAGGGGCTCTTCGAGGACGGCCTCCATCTTGTCCGCGTTGGTGATGAAGTAGGGCGACAGATAGCCCCGGTCGAACTGCATGCCTTCAACGACGTCCAGCTCGGTTTCGAGGGACTTGGCTTCCTCAACCGTGATGACGCCTTCGTTGCCGACCTTTTCCATGGCCCGGGCGATCATGGCGCCGATTTCGGCTTCACCGTTGGCCGAGATGGTGCCGACCTGGGCGATCTCGTCGTTGGTGGTGACCTTCTTGGAGCTGTTCTTGATCTCGGCCAGGACGGCGGTGACCGCCTTGTCGATGCCGCGCTTCAGATCCATCGGGTTCATGCCGGCCGCGACCGACTTCAGGCCTTCCTGAACGATGGCCTGGGCCAGCACGGTGGCGGTGGTGGTGCCGTCGCCCGCGGTGTCGTTGGTCTTGGAGGCGACCTCGCGGATCATCTGGGCGCCCATGTTCTCGAACTTGTCTTCGAGTTCGATCTCCTTGGCGACGGTGACGCCGTCCTTGGTGGAGCGCGGAGCGCCGAAGCTCTTTTCGATCACCACGTTGCGGCCCTTGGGACCCAGGGTGACCTTTACGGCGTCGGCGAGCGTGTTGACGCCGCGCAGCATTCGCGTGCGGGCGTCGGTGGAGAAGTGGACGTGTTTGGCGGCCATTTCGTTGTTCCTTGATATTGGGTGTGACGTGAGAGGCGAAGGGCTGTGCGTGCTCGGCGTCGGGGTCCGGTTCGGCCCCGATCACCCGTCACGCGTCACCGCTCACTCAGGCGGCTTTTTGCATCGACTGGCCGGAGCCGACGATGCCCAGGATGTCGCTTTCCTTCATGATGATCAGGTCTTCGCCTTCCAGGCGGACCTCGGTGCCCGACCACTTGCCGAACAGGATCCGGTCGCCGGGCTTCACTTCCAGCGCATTGACCTTGCCTTGGTCGTCACGCGCGCCGGGGCCCACGGCGACCACTTCGCCTTCCTGGGGCTTTTCCTTGGCGGTGTCGGGGATGATGATCCCGCCTTTGGTCTTGGATTCTTCTTCAACGCGCTTGATCAGCACGCGGTCGCCGAGAGGACGGAAGTTCATGCCGCTCTGTCTCCGTGATAAAGGGTGAAAGCCCAAGCGGGACCTGGCCGTTAGCAGCCGTGCCCCGTGAGTGCTAATAGAGGGGGAATTAGGCGGAGGGCTGCGCCAAGTCAAGGCTGCGCCGGCGTTCCGCGCCCGCTTCCGGCCGCGACGGCCGGCCTCTGGACTCTCCCGTGCGGATGCCCTCAAACAGCCGCTTAGCGCGGCCATTGGTGGCGCATACCGGTCCGCCGTCCAGCTCCGAATGCCCGCCCAGCCCGTTCTGCAGCTCAGCCACGTCGCCAAGACCTACGGCCGCCGGCGCGCGCTGGACGACGTCGCCTTGCGCGTGGAGCCGGGCGAGATGGTGGCCCTGATCGGGCCGTCGGGCTCGGGAAAATCGACCCTGCTGCGTGCGGTCACGGGCCTGGTCTGCATCGATGGCGGGGACGGCCGGGTCGAGGCGTTCGGCGAACCGGTGCAGGTGGAGGGGCGGCTCAGCCCCGGCGTGCGCGACGTCCGCGCCCGGGTCGGCTTCATCTTTCAGCAGTTCAATCTGGTTGGGCGCTTGAGCCTGTTCAGCAACGTCATGATCGGGGCCATGGGGCGGCTCGGCCCGTGGCGCGGCCTGCTCGGGCGATGGCCGGCCGCCGACAAGGCGCGGGCCATGGCGGCGCTGGAGCGGGTGGGCGTGGCGGAGCAGGCCGGCCAGCGCGCGGGCACCCTGTCAGGCGGGCAGCAGCAGCGCGGCGCCATCGCGCGGGCGCTGGTGCAGGGGGCGGAGCTGATCCTGGCGGACGAGCCGGTGGCTTCGCTCGACCCTGTGTCGGCGCGGCGGGTGATGGAGCTGCTCAAAGGGCTCAACCGCGAGGGCATGACGGTGGTCGTGAGCCTGCACCAGGTGGACTATGCGCTCCGCTACTGTCCCCGGTTGGTGGCGCTCAAGGCGGGCAAGGTGGTCTATGACGGCCCCCGCGAAGCGCTGGATCGCGGGCTGCTGATCGACATCTACGGCCCGGAAATCGAGGACGTGTTCTGGGACGGGGGCGCCGCTCCCGTTCCGCTCGGGAAGGAGCAGGCGGCATGATCGCACGCGTTTGGCCGCTCGCTGCGGCCGCCCTTTTGATTCTGGGCGGCTGCGACCGGGGCGGCGGCCCGGAGGACGCGGCCGCCACGCGCGGCGCCGGCCGACCCGCGGTGGTGCGGTTTTCCGTGCTGCCGACGGAGAACTCCGCCAATCTGCGCGCGCTGTGGACGCCCTTCTTCGCCGACATGGAGCGGCTCACAGGGCTGCAGGTGGAGCCGGTGTACGCCTCCAACTACACGGCGCTGGTGACGGCCATGGCCGCCGACCAGATCGACGCGGGCTGGTTCTCCAACGCATCCGGGCTGGAGGCCGTGCGGCGGGGTGGAGGCGAGGTGTTCGCGCGCTCCTCCGACCCCTCGGGGATGGACGGCTACCAGTCGGTTCTGATCGTCAACACCCGCAGCCCGCTCACGGTGGACGACGTGCTGCGCTGCGACCGCAGCCTGGACTTCGGCCTGGGGGACGCGCGCTCCACCTCCGGCACCCTGGCGCCGATGACCTATCTGTTCGCGCCGCGCAGCATCGCGCCCGAACGCTGTTTCGCGACCGTGCGCTCGGCCAACCATGAGGCCAATCTGCTGTCGGTCGCCAATGGCCTTCTCGATGTGGCGACCAACAACACCACCAACATGAAGCGCCTGGCGGCCGCCCGGCCCGAAACGGGGGCGCGGGTCAAGATCATCTGGACCTCGCCCACCATCCCGGAAGACCCCATCGTGCGGCGCCGCGACCTGGATCCGGCGGTCAAGGAGAAGCTGCGCCAGTTCTTCCTCACCTATGGCACGGGGACCGGTCCGGAAGCCGAGCGCCAGCGGGAGGTGCTGCGTTCGCTGGACTTTGGGACCTTCCGCCCCGCCGACGACACCCATCTGCTGCCCGTGCGTGAGATGGAGGCGACCGAGCGTCTGCTGGCGGCCCGCAACGCCCGCAACCGCGCGGCGGAGGAGGCCGCGCTGACGGAGCTGGAGCGGGTCCGCAGCCAGCGGATCGAGGCCGACGCGCGGGCCGGCGTCGTTCCGCCGGCGCCCTTGATCAACCCGCCCCCCGCGCCGCCGGGATCGGTTCCCGATCCGTCCACGCCATGAGCTCCGAAGCCGCGGGGGAGGCCAGGCCTTCGTCTTCCACCGTTCGCGCACCCACCCTGTCGCTGCGCGACCGGTCCTTGAATTGGCTCCTGGGGGGGGGACTAGCGTTGTTGCTGGCGCTGAGCTTCGGCTCGGTGGAGATGAACAAGCTTCCCTTGCTGTTCTCCAACTCCGCCCGCTCGGCCGAGCTGCTGTCGGGCTTCACGCGCCCGAACTTCGCGGAATGGCGGCTGTATGTGGCCGAGACCTGGGAAACGGTGCAGATGGCGCTGTGGGGCACGGTGCTGGCCGTGCTGGCCGCCTTGCCGCTGAGCTTGCTGGCCTCGCGCAACCTGGCGCCCTGGTGGGTGGTGCGGCCCGTGCGCCTGCTGATGGACGTGCTGCGTTCGGTGAACGAGCTGGTGGTGGGCCTGCTGTTCGTGGCCGCGGTCGGGCTGGGGCCGTTCGCCGGGGTGATGGCGCTCGCGCTGCACACCACGGGCGTGCTGGCCAAGCTCTTCTCCGAGGCGGTGGAGGCGGTGGACCCCGGCCCGCTGGAAGGCGTGCGCGCCACAGGCGCCTCGCGCGTCGAAGAGATCGTCTGGGGCGTGCTCCCCCAGGTGGCGCCCTTGTGGACGTCCTTCGCCCTGTATCGGTTCGAGGCCAATGCGCGCTCGGCCACGGTGCTGGGCTTGATCGGCGCCGGCGGAATCGGGGCCTTGCTGGTGGACACCATGAACGCCTTCGCCTTTGACCAGACTTCCGCCATCGTGCTGGTGATCATTGCGGCGGTGAGCGCGATCGACTTCCTGTCCCAGCTGATCCGGCGGCGGCTGCTGTGACCATTCTAGGTTCTAGGGTTTAGCATGGGCGTTCGATCGTACTGCGTCCCGCGTAAGGCGATAGCGCTAGCCGCGGAGGTCTACCGTCTCACGCGCACCGCCACGACCGTCTATCCCCGAGACCCTAGAACCTAGACACTCGAACTTCTGTCACGATCCCACGGCAAAAGCCCCCCGATGCGGTTCCTCTTACTCCTGCCCCTGTTGCTCGCCGCCTGCGGCCCCCGCGAAGCCGCGGAGCCGGCGGTGTGGGCTGCAGGGTCCTCAACCGTCTTTCCCTTCGCCAGTCGGACAGCGGAGAACTTCGCGCGCAAGACCGGCCGTCCGGCCCCGCGAGTCGAAAGCCTGGGCACGGGCGGCGGGATCAAGGCCTTTTGCGACGGGGTGGGTGAGGGCACGCCGGACATCGCCCTGGCGTCACGGCCCATGAAGCCCGGTGAGTGGGACGACTGCCGGGAGGCGGGGGTGACGGTGGCCGAGGTCCGCATCGGCTCGGACGGGGTGGTGGTGGCCACCGACCGCCAGGGCGCCGACTACCGGCTCAGCCTGGAGCAGCTCTACCGCGCTCTGGCCGCCGAGACGCCGGGGCCGAACGGCCGCTTCATTCCCAACCCCAACGCGACCTGGCGCGAGGTGGACCCGGCGCTGCCGCCCGTCCGCATCCAGGTCTATGGCCCGCCGCCGACCTCGGGCACCCGCGACGCCTTTGTGGAGCTGGGCATGGAGGCGGGCGCGAAGAAGATCCCCACCCTGGCCACGCTGAAAGAGCAGGACGAGGACGCCTTCAAGGCCCGCGCCCACACCCTGCGTGAGGACGGCGGCTGGGTGGATGCGGGCGAGAACGACAATGCGCTGCTGCAGACCCTGACCCGCACGCCCGGGTCCCTGGGGGTGTTCGGCTTCAGCTTCCTGGGCCAGAACCGCGACCGGGTGAAGGCGGCCACGGTGAACGGCGTGGCCCCCTCGACCGAGACCATCGCCGACGGCTCCTATCCGCTGGCGCGCACCTTGTACCTTTATGTGAAGAAGCAGCACCTCCAGCGAACGCCGGCGATGCGCGCCTATCTGGCCGAATTCCTGTCGGACGCCGCCTCCGGCAAGGGCGGCTATCTGGCCGACCAGGGCATGATCCCGCTGCCCGCCGATCAACTGCTGGCCGCGCGCGCGGGACTGGCGGACCTGCCGGACATGCCCCGGCCGGAGAAGTAGGTTCCGTGATCGCTGGTGGACGGGGCGGCTGCGAACGGTCCGCTCCACAAGGCCCGAGGGGCGCGCGTCTGGGCCGCCCCTTCACGGCGAGCCTGTCCTCGCGCAGGTCTACGCCGGTTCCGTGCCCCCCCCGGGGGACTAGGTTTACAGGTCTGAGTTCTTGGCCATCTGCGCGTCCGGGCCGATCCCTGACCAAAAGATCCTCTCCCCAACAAACCAGATTTCCTCCCGCCCTGGTGCGGTGCGAAGATCCAGGAGCGGACCCTCACGGCCTCTGGCCGAAGTCATGGCTCTGTTTTCGGCCGACCGAGGCCGCTGCAAGCAGCCAGGAACCCGGAGGCTGCCGGGCGCCCGCGCAGCCGTGTATGGCTCTCTGCCCTCCGGCCCCTCAAGGTGCTCCCCATGTCCGCGGAAGCGGTGCTCGGCCTCGACTTCGGCACCACCAACACGGTGGCGGCCATCGGGCGCGCGGGCCGGCCCCCGGTTATGGTGCGCATTCCCTTCGGCGACCGGGAGCTGACCGCCTTCCGCTCCCTCCTCAGCTTCCGCGAGCCGGAACGAGTCGGCCAGCCGGTCGAGGTGGAGGGCGGCCTGTACGCCGCGGAGCAGTTCGCCGCCGACCCGACCGGCACGCGCCTGATCCAGTCCTTCAAGACCTACGCGGCGAGCCGCACGTTCCGAGACACCGACATCTACGGCAAGCGATGGCGGTTCGAAGATTTGATGGCCGCGCTGCTGATGCGTCTGCGGGCCCACGCGGGAGAACGGTTGGAGACCCTACCAAGGCAGGTGATCGTCGGTCGGCCCGTGACATTCGCCGGTGCGGACCCCGATCCCGCGCTGGCCGAGGAGCGCTATCGTACGGCTCTCGGCCGCTTCGGTTTCAACCAACTGGAGTTTGTCTATGAGCCTGTCGGAGCCGCCTTCTTCTACGCCCGCGAGCTCCAGCGTGAGGCGACGGTGCTGGTGGCGGACTTCGGCGGCGGGACCAGCGACTTCTCTCTGGTGCGCTTCATCCGGGCAGCCGGCGGCCGCTTCCGTACGGAGCCGCTGGGCCATGCAGGGGTGGGCGTGGCGGGAGACGCCTTCGACTACCGCATCATCGACCGCGTAGTCTCGCCCCGTCTCGGCAAGGGCACGGACTACCGTTCCGGGGACAAGCGCCTCCCCGTGCCGTACCACTACTACGCCGCCTTCGCGCGCTGGAACCAGCTCGCCATCCTGAAGCACACTCGCGTCATGCGCGACATCCGGTCGGTGGCCAGGGAGGCGGTCGACGCCGCCGCCCTCGCCGCCTTCGTGGATCTGCTCGAGCACGACCAGGGATATCCGCTCTACCGTGCGGTGTCCGCCACCAAGGAAGCCTTGTCCGCCGCCGACGCCGCGCCCTTCACCTTCAGCGCCGGCCGCATCGCGATCGAGACAGTCGTAGAGCGCGCGGATTTCGAGGCCTGGATCGCGCCCGAGCTCGCAGCCATCGCAGGCGCGCTTGATCGCGCTTTGGACGACGCAGGGCGTCCCACCGTCGACCGCGTGTTTTTGACGGGCGGCTCCTCCTTCGTTCCCGCGGTCCGCCGCCTGTTTATTGAACGCTTCGGCGAAGACCGCATCGAAAGCGGCAGCGAGTTCGAGAGCATCGCCGTGGGCCTCGCCGTGATGGGCGCTGAGAAAACGGGATGAGCGCCCCCTTTACGCCCCAGGAGCGAAACTCCGCTCTTTCCGACTTCAGCACCAAGCTGCTTGAGCCGGCTTGGACCAGAGCCGAGGGCCCAGCGGGGCCGCTGCGTTCACCGACAGGGCGTGGGCGCGCTCGCGGTGGGGCTAGTATTCTCCGCCGAGGCCGCCGCCCCCCCCGCCAGACGTTGGCCGCCGCGGCTGGGAGCGCACGGAGGCGCCGCTCCTAGTTCAGGTCCTGCTTCCGGAACGCGGTCACGGTCAGCGTGACCAGCCCGCCTGTCCAGACGGCGTATGACAACAGGGACCAGCCCCAATGCAGGCTGACCACCGCCTGCGGGAACCGTCGCGCCGACGCTTTGCCCTGGCCAATCCAGCTGCCCAGGTTGTCCAGGTGGTACGGCGGCAGCATCTGGTACACCGTGGGGCTCAGGAACCGCGGCCCCAGCTGCCCGATCACAGACTCGGCCGTGACCGCAACAATGGCGATCACGGTCCCGGCCAGGGTGGAGCGGGTGAGCGTGGCCCCCGCGCTGGCGTAGGCCACCGTGAGCAGCACGACGAGCAGGGTCGCCGTCGCCGCCCTGCCGTTCGCGGCCAGCAGCGCCGCGAAACCGATCCCCGCCGGGGCCGGTTTGTCTGTGAGGAGGCCGTTCATCCAGACGCCAAGCGTCCCCAGAACCGCCATCAGCACCAGGCTGGTCACGATCAGCCCCAGCACCACAGCGTACTTGGTCAGCAGCAGCCGCCCCCGGCTCTGGTGCGGCCCGATCAGCTTCCAGGTGTTCCAGCCGTACTCCCCGCCAAAGGCCAGGGCCGTGAACGCCGCCAACAGGTATCGCCCGACTGCATTCGCCGGGATCCGCCAGGGAACGATCGAGTCCGCGATCCAGCCGGCCGGCGTCTCCGCCGGCCCGTTAGCGGGCGCTTGGCCCTTGATCATTTGGTGGATCGTCAGCCCCGTCAGCACCGCGCTGACCCCGATGGGGAACACCCACACCAGGAACCAGGTCGCCCGGTGGCGCAGCAACTTGATGCGCTCCGCATAGAAAAGCTCAAGCATGACCCGCCTCGCCCGTGATGGTCAGGAAGGCGCTCTCCAGGCTTCGCCGCTCCGCCGCCACGCCGAACACGGGCACGCCCGCGCCGACCAAGGCCTGCACCAGCGCCGGAATTTCCTCGCGCCCTGCCTGCACGACCAGCCGCCCCGCCTCGACCGCCGCCGGCCAGCGCCCGCCCAGCGCCATCAAACCGGCTTCGGGCGTCTCCGTCTCGACCACCACCGCGTCGGAGCGGGTCAGCTCGCCTACGGCGGCCTCCCGGATCACCCGGCCGCGGTCCACGATCGCCACGCGATCGCACACCTGCTCCACCTCGTGCAGCAGGTGGCTGCACAGGAACACCGTCTTGCCCTGGTCCTTGGACAAGCCCTGGATCAGCGCCCGCATCTCGCCAATCCCCGCCGCGTCGAGCCCGTTCGCCGGCTCGTCCAGAATCACCAGGTCCGGATCGTTCAACAGGGCGGCCGCCACGCCGAGCCGCTGGCGCATGCCGGTGGAGTACCCCTTCACCTTGCGATCGGCGGCGTCCGCCAGCCCAACTTGCGCCAGCAAGGCTTGGGCGCGGTCGGGGTCATGACGCCCCTGCGTGCGCCCCAGCACCTCCAGATTTCCCCGCCCGGTCATGAACGGATAGAAGGTGCCGCCGTCCACCAGCGAGCCCACCCGGCTGAGCACCGCCTTGTGGCGGCGCACGTCGTGGCCCCACAGCCGCGCCGCCCCGCCGGTCGGCGCGATCAAGCCCAGCAGCATGCGGATCGTGGTGCTCTTGCCGGCCCCGTTCGGGCCCAGGAAGCCGTACACCTCGCCGGCGCCGACACTCAGGCTGACCCCCTGCACCGCGGCCACGCCGCCCCCATAGGTCTTCGACAGCCCGTCCAGCTCCAGCACCGGCGCGTTCGGGCTAGCCATGGTCCCTCCCCCGTTCCCCGAGTGGGTCAGAGCATAGCCCGCGACGCCCCGTCCAGTTACGAAGCGGCCATGTCCGACCTCCCGATTCCCGGGACGCCGCCGCCCAGCGGACCGCAACCCCGCCCGCGGCCCCCCCAATAAAGCGACTCAGGGTTGGGGGTCGGCCCGGCGGAGGAATTCAGTCCCCCTGATTGAGCAAAGGTCAGGGTTCACGGACAGAGACTCCGAGCCGTCACATGAGCATCGTGCTCTGCGTTCGACCCGCGGAAAACGATCAAGCGCGAGAGACCTGCGAAGAGCGAACGCGCTGACCCGCGATCGTCCCCCGGTCACGACGGAGGAGACCGCTTGCGGTGGAGGGGCGAGGCTCCTGGCGGCTCGGCCGCTTACGGCGGACGAGGCCGGCGCCGTGGTCGGCGCATGCGGCCGCCCCTTCAAAAGGGTGCTACCCCCGCACCCGTGACGGCGACAAGGGCCCGCCCCGACGGCGCAAGCGTGTGACCCGCCGCAGCCTGCGCCAGAAGCGGCTCTTCTGCGGTTCGGGATAGGGCTGCAGGTTGCGCACGAACTCCTCGGCCGAGGCGCGCCAGCTATAGCGCTCGGCGTAGGCGCGGACGTGGGCGCGGTCGAGCGGGAGGCAGTCCAGGCACGCCTGCCGCAGGTCGTCGGACACTGCACCCGCGCCCGATCCCGGGATGATGTCGATCGGCCCCGGCGCCGGAAAGGCCGCCACGGGCGTACCGCAGGCCATGGCCTCCAGGATCACCAGGCCGAAGGTGTCGGTCAGCGAGGGGAAGACGAAGACGTCGGCGTCGGCGAACGCCGCCGTCAGCTCGGCGCCGAACCTGGCGCCCGTGAACACCGCCTCCGGGTGCCTGCCTTCCAGCTCCTTGCGCTGGGGACCGTCGCCCACCACCACCTTGGTCCCGGGCAGGTCGAGCGCCAGGAAGGCTTCGATGTTCTTCTCCACCGCCACCCGGCCCACATTGAGGAACACCGGGCGCTTCAGCTCGGCGAAAGGGCCCGGCGGGTCTGCGGGACCGCGGGGGTGGAACAGCTCGGTGTCCACCCCGCGCGCCCAGGGGGACAGGTTGCGGAAGCCGCGCCGCTCCAGCTCGGCGCGCATGGTGGGCGTGGCCACCATGACCCGCCCCGATGGGCCGTGGAACCAGCGCATGTAGCTGTATCCCGTGCTCACCGGCAGCACGGGCACGCGCGCCGAGACGTACTCGGGGAAGCGCGTGTGGTAGCTGGTGGTGAAGGGCAGCCCCCATTCCATGCAGATCCGCCGCGCCGCCAGCCCCAGCGGCCCCTCGGTGGAGATGTGGATGGCTTCCGGCTCGAACGCCTTGAACAGTTCCTGGGTGGGCCCGTAGGCGCCGATGGCTAGCTTGATCTCCGGATAGGTCGGGAGCGGGGCGGTCTTGAACAGGCCCGGGTGGACGACCTCGACCTCGTGGCCCATGGCCCGGCACTCGGCCACAGTGCGGGACAGGGTCCGCACGACCCCGTTGACCTGCGGCTCCCAGGCGTCCGTCGCAAGCAGGATGCGCATGGAACGGCTATAGGGCCCGCCGACAGGAGGTGGAACCCCGCCCGGCGGCGGGGGTTCGGACCCGAACAACAAGGAGGGCCGCGTGCTCGGTCTAGGAAAACCGCCCCGACCCCGCGTCGTGGCCTTTGACGTCATCGGCACCCTGTTTCCGATCACCCCCCTGCAGCCGGCCGTGGAAAGGCTCGGCCTGCCCGCCGCTGCGGTGCGGGGCTGGTTCGCCGCCGGTCTGCGGGACAGCTTCGCGCTCGCGGCCACCGGCGGGTTCAAACCCCTGCTGGCCGTGCTGGAGCAGGCGCTGGAGGCCGTGCTGGCCGAACACGGGGTGGAGGACGCCTCGGCTCAGGACAAAGCGGCCCTGCTGAAGGGGCTGGAGCACCTGCCGCCGCGCCCGGACTCCGCCGCGGCCTTCGGCGCCCTGGCCGGCGCGGGCATCGGGGTCATGGTTCTGACCAACGGATCGGACCCGTCCACCCGCAAGCTGCTGGGCGGAGCCGGGTTGGAAGGCTTGGTGGACCATGTGGTGTCGGTGGAGGCGGTGGAGCTGTCCAAACCCCGGCGGGAAGCCTACGCCCACGCCGCCCAGGTCGCGGGCGTCGGGCTGGACTCCATGGCCCTGGTCGCGGCCCACAGCTGGGACATCCAGGGCGCAAACGCCGCCGGCATGACCACGGCCTATCTCAACGTCGAACGGCCGTTCTCGAAGGTGATGCGCAAGCCCGACCTGGAGGGTGGCAGCCTGAGCGAATTGGCGGAGGCCTTGGCGGCGCTCAAGACCTGATCTCCAGCGCCTCGATACGGAAGCTGTCGCGGCCCTGCCCGCCCCGGAGCCGCGCGGCGGGATCGGGCTGCACCCAAGGTTCGGGCCGCCGGGACGGCGATGTCCAGGAGGTTCGCGCCGCGTCGGAGGCGCTGCAGGGATAGAGCCCACGGGTTGCGGAGCGGGGCGAACGAGGCGTCACCCCGTGGCGCTTTGGAGGCTCCCTTTCCGGAAAGGAAAGGGCTACATCCCTCCACATGCACGCGCTTTCCACTCGGGCCCAACCGACCTTC
This sequence comes from Pseudomonadota bacterium, assembly GCA_019348195.1. GTDB lineage: Bacteria > Pseudomonadota > Alphaproteobacteria > Caulobacterales > Caulobacteraceae > JAHWJX01. The sequence goes on from JAHWJX010000041.1 coordinate 12,853, forward strand.
ACCCAGGACTGGGACGCGCTCGACCGCTTCAAGCACCAGGACGAGACGGAGGCGGTGGCGGCCTTGCTGCAACGTGCGCCGTTGGACGCGGCGGAGCGGGCGGCCGTGCTGGCGCGGGCCGAAGCGCTGGTGATCGAAGCGCGGCGCTCGGCCAAGCGGTCGGGGGTGGTGGAGAGCTTCCTTCAGCAGTTCTCCTTGTCCACCAAAGAGGGGCTGGTCCTCATGGGGCTGGCGGAGGCGCTGCTGCGCACGCCGGACGAGGACACCAAGGACGCGCTGATCGCCGAGAAGATCAGTTCGGCCGACTGGGCCAGCCATGTGGGCAAGAGCGAGAACGTGCTGGTCAACGCCTCGGCCTGGGGCTTGATGCTGACCGGCAAGATCGTGGAGCCGGACGAGCAGGCCAAGCGCGACCTGGGCGGGTTCCTCCGGCGCATGGCCGGGCGCATGGGCGAGCCCGTGATCCGCCAGGCGGTGGCGCAGGCGATCCGCATCATGGGCGAGCAGTTCGTGCTGGGGCGCAACATAGAGGCTGCGCTGAAGCGCGCCCGCCGCGACGGCTGGATGTGTTCGTTCGACATGCTGGGCGAAGGCGCGCGCACGCCGGCGGACGCCGCGCGCTACGAGCAGGCCTATGCGGACGCGATCGAGGCGGTCGGCCGCGCGCGGGAGAACCAGAACGTGGGGCCCGAGCAGGGGCACGGGGTTTCGGTCAAGCTGTCCGCGCTGTCGCCCCGCTACGAGGCGGTGCAGGAGGCGCGCGTCTGGGAAGAGCTGTATCCGCGGCTGAAGCGGCTGGCCCTGATCGCGGCGCGCCACGATCTGAACTTCTGCATCGACGCGGAGGAGGCGGACCGGCTGGTCCTCTCGCTCAAGCTGCTCGATCGGCTGGCGCGCGAGCCGGAGCTGGGCGCCTGGACGGGGCTGGGCCTGGCGATCCAGGCCTATCAAAAGCGCGGGCCTCATGTGGTCGAAGCGGTGGCCAGGCTGGCCCGCGACACCGGGCGGCGGCTGATGGTGCGCCTGGTCAAGGGCGCCTATTGGGACGGCGAGATCAAGAGGGCGCAGGTGAACGGCCGCCCGGACTACCCGGTCTACACCACCAAGGCGGCGACCGACCTCAGCTATCTGGTCTGCGCCCAGGCGATCATCGACGCCTCGCCGCACCTCTACGGCCAGTTCGCGACCCACAACGCCCACACGCTGGCGGCGGTGAACGCCATGGCCGAGGCCCGCGGCGTGCCCATCGAATTCCAGCGTCTGCACGGGATGGGCGAGGCGCTCTACGAGGCCGCCATGCGCAGCTCCAACAGCGTGGTGCTTCGGGCCTATGCGCCCGTGGGCGGACACGAGGACCTGCTGCCCTACCTCGTCCGGCGGCTGCTGGAGAACGGGGCCAACACCAGCTTCGTCCACGCCCTGCTGGACGAGAACGTGCCGGCGAGCGAGGTCGTCTCCGATCCGATCCATCGCGTGGAGGCCCGTCCCGGCCCGCACCCCCGGATTCCCACGCCGCGCAACGTCTATGGCGACCGCCCGAACAGCCTGGGCGTGGACCTGTCCTCAACATTGGAGCGCGAACGCCTGGCGGCCGCCGTCCGCAAGCTCGACGGCGAGCGGCTGGGTGCGGCGCCGATCGTGGCCGGCAAGCCCGCCTCCGCCAGCCCCGTCCTGCCGGTGGTCAGCCCCGCCGACCACGGACGCCTGCTGGGCGAGGCGCGCGAAGCCACGCCCGAAGACATCGACGCGGCCTTCCGCTCCGCCCAGTCGGTTCAGCGCGAATGGGACGAAGCGGGGGGGCGGGCCCGTGCGGGCATTCTCCGCGCCATGGGTGACGCGCTCGAGCGCAACATGGACCGGCTGGTCGCGATCTGTGTTCGCGAGGCGGGCAAGACCCTGGTCGACGGCGTGGCCGAGGTGCGCGAGGCGGTCGATTTCTGCCGTTATTACGCTCTTCTGGCGGAGCAGCAGTTCGGCGCGCCGGAGCTGTTGAACGGCCCCGTGGGCGAGACCAACCACCTGAGCCTGCACGGCCGCGGCGTGTTCGTCTGCATCAGCCCGTGGAACTTCCCGCTGGCCATCTTCACCGGCCAGATCGCCGCGGCGCTGGCTGCGGGCAACGCCGTCCTGGCCAAGCCTGCCGAGCAGACCCCTCTGATCGCGGCGGAGGCCGTGCGTCTGTTCCACGCCGCGGGGCTGGACCCGCGCCTGCTGCATCTGCTGCCCGGACGGGGCGAAACGGTCGGCGCGGCGCTGACCGCCCACCCCGGCATCGCGGGCGTGGCCTTCACCGGGGGCACCGATACGGCGCGCCTGATCAACCGGACCCTGGCCGGCAAGGACGGTGCCATCGTTCCCTTGATCGCCGAGACGGGCGGGCTGAACGGCATGTTCGTCGACACCACCGCGCTTCGTGAGCAGGTGATCGACGACGTGATCCTGTCGGCCTTCGGCTCCGCCGGCCAGCGTTGCTCGGCGCTGCGGCTGCTCTTCCTGCCCGAGCCCAGCGCAGACCTGGTCATCGAAGGGCTGTCCGGCGCCATGGACGCGCTCAACATGGGGGACCCTGCGGACCCGGCCACCGACATCGGCCCGGTCATCGACGCCGACAGCAAAGCCATCCTCGACCGCCACACCGAGCGGGTGAAGCAGGACGCCACCGTGCTCAAACAGCTCACGCCCGGGCCAGAGCTGGCGCGCGGCACCTATTTCACCCCGCTGATGGTCGAGATCCCGGTCGCCGACTTCCTGGAGCGTGAGGTGTTCGGGCCGGTCCTCCACATCGTGCGCTACGACCCCGACAAGCTGGACGAGGTGGCGGGCAAGCTGGCAGCCCGGGGCTTCGGCCTCACCCTGGGCGTCCACAGCCGGATCGAGAGCTTCGCGCGCCGCGTGCAGGCCCTGGTTCCGGCTGGCAACGTCTACGTCAACCGCTCCATCATCGGGGCGGTGGTGGGCGTGCAGCCCTTCGGCGGGGAAGGCCTCAGCGGCACCGGTCCCAAAGCCGGCGGGCCGCATGCACTGTCCCGCTACGCGGTGGAGCGCGCGGTCAGCGTCAACATCACGGCCCAGGGCGGCGACCCCGCACTGCTGAACCTGGGGCTCTGAGCCTTGGGGCTCGTGCTGGAGCCGCCGGCGTCCGCGGGGCACGGCTTCAAGGTCGAGATCGGAGGTGCGGATCCGCACGCGGCTTCCCGAACCCTGCGCGTCACCGGGCCCGGCGGGGACGGCGTCGACCGGACGCTCGAGCACCACCTTCCCGACACGGGCCAGAACGCTTGGCTGGACCTGTTCCAGGTCTTGTCGGGGGCCTTCGGCACGCGGCCGCCCCTCAGCCGCACGGCGGTGGAGCTTCCCAGGGGCGCTTCGTCGCTCCAGCCGCTCCTGACCGAGCCGATCTCGCCGGACATTCTCTACGGTTACGGCGACCCCAGCGTCGTGCGGGTGGACCGCGCGGGCGAGCCGCCCGTCTGGTACCTGCTGGTCACCTCCAACGACGCCCCGAACGCCTTTCCCATCCTGCGTTCCGAAACGCTCCGCGACTGGCGCCTCACCGGCTTCGTCTTTCCGGAGGGACGCACCCCCGAATGGACGCTCACCGGCGAGAACGCGGCCGATTTCTGGGCGCCGGAGATGCATCGGGTCGGCGCCGAATACTGGGTCTGTTTCGCCGCCCGCGAGCACGACCGAAGCCTGGCGATCGGTCTGGCCCGGTCCTCCAGCCCCGAGGGGCCGTTCGACGCGATCCCGGCGCCTCTGGTGGGCGGCGGTGTGATTGACCCGCACATCCGCCTCGATCACGACGGCGCGCCCTGGCTGCTGTGGAAAGACGACGACAACGGCGTCTGGCCCCCTCTCCTGGCCGACTTCCTGCATGAGCCTGGCCGAATCGACAGCCTGTTTCCTGAAGAGGTGGATCGGCGCACCGCCGCCTTGCTGCAGACCCTGGATCCCTGGACCCAGACCCTGGAGCCCATGGAGCGGTTCTGCGTGGAGCAGCCGCTGATCGAAGCCGTCACGGCGGACTTCTCCGGCTTTCGCGAGCGCCTGGAGGCGATGGGCGACGTTCCGGGCGCCCCGGCCATCCTGCACGCGCTCAAGACCCGCGTCTGGGCCCAGCGGCTCGCGCCCGACGGGGGGCGCCTGGTGGGCGAGCGCCAGCTCGTGCTGGTCAACGACCAGCCCTGGGAGGCGCATCTGATCGAGGGCGTCTGGGCGACCGAGCACGACGGGCGCTGCTACATCTTCTACGCGGGAAACGACTTCTCCACGCCGCACTATGGGATAGGCGTGGCCGTGGCCGACCACCCTCTGGGGATCTATGTGAAACAGCCCGACCCCTTGCTGGGCTCGACCGCCGAGTGGGTCGGCCCGGGCCATCCCTCGGTGGCGCCGGGACCGGACGGGCGGCCGCGCCTGTTCCTGCACGCCTATCCGCCCGGGCAGGTGGGCTACAAGGCTTTCCGAGCGCTCCTGACCACCGAGATCCGCTTCGAAGAGGACCGCGTGAGCCTGGGACCGTCCGGCCCGGCCCATTGAAGGCGGTTCCGGAGCCGGCGCCTTCCGGGCTGTTCGGGCCCTGAGCCGCGAGCGTGTCCTTCGCGCTTAACCACCTCCGCCTCTTGAGCCCCGTCCCGAAACCGGTCTAGCGTCGCGTCCCCTACGCAAGACCACGAGGAAGCGCCCATGGCCAGCAACCCCAAAGCCAAAGCCGACGCCCCCACGGGCGGCAAGCCAAACGCGCTGCAACAGCCGTTGACGCCGTCTCCGGAGCTGGCCGCGGTGATCGGATCCTCCGACCAGCTTCCGCGGGGCGAGGCGGTCAAGCGGGTCTGGGACTACATCAAGTCCAACAAGCTGCAGGACGCCAAGGACGGGCGCCAGATCAACACGGACGAGAAACTGTCCGCCGTCATGGGCGGCGAAAAACAGATCAGCATGTTCCAGATGAACAAGCATCTGGCCCAGCACCTGAAATAGGCGGTCGGGCCCGCGCGGCAGGGCACGGTCGCCGGAGGCGGCCCCGCCCTGGCCTTGCGGCGCGCTGGCACCCAACCCTCGTAGCGCTTCAGCCGCCCGGGAGGGCGCTCCCTCAGGGCGCCGTGGCGGCTCCGGGCTCAGCGGCGGGCGTCTCGCCGGCCAGCGCCTTGGCCGCTCGCACGGCCGCGGCGGCCCGTTCACTTACCTGCTCCGGGGTCCAGCCGGGCTTGTAGAGCTCAGATCCCAGGCCGAAACCATCCGCACCGGCCTCGCGCCACTCGCGCATGACAGCCGGTCCCACCCCGCCCACCGCGTGCACCCGGGCGTCCCGGGGCAGGACGGCCTTGAGCGCCTTGACGTGCCCTGCGCCGTAGGTCGAGGCGGGAAAGAGCTTCAGGTGACGCGCGCCGGCGGCATAGGCGGCGAAGCCCTCGCTCGCGGTGGCGAAGCCCGGCAGGGGAACCATGCCGCGCTCCAGCGTGCGGCGGATCACGGCCGGGTCGGTGTTGGGCGAGACCACGATCCGGCCGCCGGCCTCGGCCACGGCGTCGACGCGCTCAGGCGAGAGCACGGTTCCAGCGCCCCAGACGAGCCGGCCTTGGAACCGGGCCAGCCGGCCGATGCTGTCCAGCGGGTCGGGGGAGTTCAGGGGCACCTCGACCACGCGGACCCCGGCGGCGTGCAGGGCTTCGGCCACGCCTTCCACCTCCTCGGGCTTCACCCCGCGCAGGATGGCTACGATTGGGGTTTCGGCCAGGGCGTCCTCGAGCGTCATGCCGTTCTCCCGTGCAGGGCCGCCAGTCCGGCGAGGGCGGCCTCCTCCCCGTCGCAGACCTCAGAGGACACGCCGCGCAGAGACAGGGCCTGACGGTACCAGCGGCAAAGGGCGAGGTCCCCGATCAGTTGCACCGGCGCGCCGGCCTCCACCCCGAGCAGGGCGGGCGTGCCCGCGACCTCGGCCCCGATCAGCAGGCCGGAAAGATAGTCGGCCGCCGTTCCGGCCGGCTTGCCGTCGGCCACGATGCGGCCTCGGGCGGAGAACAGGCGGGAGGAAAGGGCGTCCCCCTCGCCGGCCGCCTCCACGCCCTCCGCAAAGGCCGCCTCGTCGCCGGGCTCGTCGTCCGTCCGCAAAACGGAATGCTTGCGCAGCACGGCGAACAGTTCGCCCGTCATGGCGGTGGCGAAGCGGACCAGGCGGCCGTCCTCGACCAGCGCCCATTTGGCATGGGTGCCGGGGTGGCAGATCAGGTGGCGGCCGGCGGCGCGGGCGGGGTCCATGGAGACCCACCCCAGGATCTGGGTCTCCTCACCGCGCATCACGTCGGAGGCGCCGGTGACGCCGGGGCAGGAGACGCCCGGAACGATGTGGACGTCGGGCAAGACCGCGTGCAGGGCGCCGGCGAGGTCCTCCAGGCTCGTGGGGCAGCGGTCGTAGGGAACGACCGTCCACCCAAGCGTGGAGCCGATCATCCCGCAAAGCAGGGCCGGAAGCCCTTCCGCCCGCAGCGCGGGGCGTATCTCGTCGCGGAACCGCTTGGCGGCTTCGCCGGGCTGCAGCCGCGACACGCCGAGCTGAGGGAACTCCTTGTGCGCCTGGACCGAACCGCTTTCGCCCAGCACCCAGGCGCGCAGGTTGGTCGTGCCCCAGTCGCAGGCCAGAAAGGCGCCCACCTCAGGCCCCGACGTTCGGGAGCGCGGCCCGGGTCATCAGTGGCTTTCCCGGGTCACTTCGGAGCTCGAGGCGCCCACGAGGAAGTCGAGGTCGGCCCCGGTGTCGGCCTGCAGCACGGTGTCGATGTAGCAGAAGTCGCGGCTGGTCTCCCCGTCGCCGTGGATGTGGCTGGGCCGGCCGGCCAGCAGACTCCCTACCCAGCGGGGGATCACCGCCGCGTAGGCCCCGTCCGGGTCCTGCCGCCGCCCGAAGACGTTGAAGTAGCGCAGGCCGATCGTCTCCAGCCCGTAGGTGCGC
>JAHWJX010000042.1 GCA_019348195.1 Pseudomonadota bacterium
TAGGAAGGAGGCGCGCACGCGCCAGGCGCGCTCTCCCAGCCGCAGATCGAGGCTCGCGGGCTGGACCTGGTCCGGGTCGAAGGCCGTCAGAGAGCTCACGGCTCCGCCGTCGATCAGCGCCTGGATGCTCTGGGATGGGAGGATGCCCGCGCTGTGCGCCGTCTTCATGACCTCTGGACCCTGACCTCTGAACCGCGGGCGGCTCGGGCCGTTGGGCATAGGTGAGGAGGCCCCCGTGACGCAACTGTATGAAGCAGAGACCCGGGGGGTGCGGGTGCGCGTGGCGCCCAGCTTCCTCCCCGAGCACTCCGACCCGGACGAGCGGCGGTTCGTGTGGGCCTATACGGTGGAGATCGAGAACGGCGGGCGCGAGACCGTGCAGCTGGTCGACCGCCGCTGGATCATCACGGACGCGCGCGGACATGTCGAGGAGGTCAAAGGACCGGGCGTGGTGGGCGAGCAGCCGACGCTGCACCCGGGCGACAGCTACCAGTACACCTCCGGCTGTCCCCTGCCGACGGACAGCGGGGCCATGGTGGGCAGCTACGGCCTGGTCACCGATGCCGGGGAGCGGTTCGAGGCGGCCATCCCGGCCTTTTCGCTGCACCTGCCCGGCGCTGAGCGGCTGGTGAACTAGGGGCGGCTGACCGGTTGGGTCGGCACGGAGGCTCCGGCCGCCCCCCCGTTAGCGGGGAGCGTGCTCAGACGCTCCCCGGCTCCACCTGGTAGACGCTGGAGCAGTATTCGCAGGTCACGCGGATCAGGCCGGTGTCGGCTTCGACCATGTCGACGCGCTCCTCGGCGGGGAAGGAGCGGAGGACGTCCATGATGCGCTCGTGCGAGCAGCGGCAAAAGGCGCGGAGCGGCTTGGGCGTGAACAGGCGGACCCCGTCCTCGTGGAAGAGGCGGTAGAGCAGGCGGTCGGTCGGGACCTCCGGATCGATCAGCTCGTCGTCGCCGGTGGTCGCGAAGAGCGCCTGGGCGCGCTCCCAGGCGTCCGCGGTGGCGCCGCGGGCCTGGTCCTCGGCCACGTTCTGGATCATGGCGCCGCCGGCGCGCCAGCTGCGCAGCCCCTCGCCCGTGGTGAGCTCGCCCACCGCCAGGCGCACCCGAGTGGGCACCTGCTCGGACTGGGCGAAATAGTGCTCGGCGCAGAGCGCCAGAGTCTCCCCTTCGACGGCCGTGATCCCCTGGTGGCGCTCACGGTCGGGTCCCTGATCGATGGTCATGATGAACACCCCCTTGCCCAGCAGCGTCTGGGCGCCAGGGCGGGCGAAGCCCTGCGAGGCCTGGGCCACCCGGTCGGCGTCATAGCGGCAGTAGCCCCGCAGCGACCCTGAGGTGTCGTAGTCGGCCACGACATAGGCGACCGGACCGTCGCCCTGGGCCTGGATGATGAGCTTGCCCTCGAACTTGAGCGCGGAGCCGACCAAGGCGGCCAGCGCGCAGGCCTCGCCCAGCAGGTTGGCGACCGGCTCGGGGTAGTCGTGGGCGGCCAGGATGGTGTCCACGGCGGCGCCCAGCCGAACGACCCGGCCGCGGACCTGCTGGTTTTCGATCTGGAATCCGGCGACCAGGTCGTCGGTGGGAATGGAGGCGGTGTCGGTCAAAAGCGCACTGCGGCCCCGCGGCGAAGCGGTCCGTCCCGATGAGGCTGAAGGGGGTCGGAAGGGGATGTAGGGAGAGAACCGGCAGGGCGCCATTCCACCGCGGGTCCTCACGGGGCCGGCAGGACCGCCGTCAGTCCAGCAGGCCCCAGCACCACAGGAGGATCGCCTTCTGGGCGTGGATGCGGTTGGCGACCTGATCCCAGACGAGGGAGCGTGGGCCGTCGATGACCTCGTCGTCCACCTCCTCGCCTCGATGGGCGGGGAGGTTGTGCATGAACACGGCCTCCGGCGCCGCTTGCGCCATCAGGGCGGCGTCGACCTGGTAGGGTTCAAAGACGGCGACGCGGCGGTCGTAGTCCTCGTCGCCCATGGAGACCCAGGTGTCGGTGATCACCGCATCGGCGTTGGCGACGGCTGCGCCGGGATCGGCCATCATCTCGATCCGGCCGCCGCGCTCGGCCGCCTTGGCCAGGTCCATCAGGTCCGGGTGGTACTGGGGCGGGCAGGCGATGCGCAGGGTGAAGCCGAACAGGGCGGCGGCATGGATCCAGCTGGCGCAGACATTGTTGCCGTCCCCCACCCAAGCCAGGGTGCGGCCGAAGATCGGAGCCACGCGCTCCTCAAAGGTCAGCACGTCGGACAAGACCTGGCAGGGGTGGCTTCGGTCGGTTAGGCCGTTGATCACCGGAACGGAGGCGGCGTGGGCGAACATCTTGAGTTCGTCATGGCTTTCCGCCCGGACCAGCACGGCGTCCACAAGGCGGGACAGTGTGCGCGCGGTATCCTCGGCCGTCTCGCCCCGCCCCATCTGCAGCTCATCAGCGTCGACGATGTGGGCTTGGCCGCCGAGTTGGCGCACGGCGGCGTCGAAGGACAGGCGGGTGCGGGTGGAGCGCCGCTGGAACACCATGGCCAGGGTGCGGCCGGCGGCGGGGGCGTCGTCGTCCGGGGCGCCGGTGGGGCGGGCGCCGCGGGCGGCCTTGCGGCGCCGGGCTTCCTCCACGATCGCGCGGAGCTGGACCGGCTCGAGCTTGAACAGGTCGAGGAAGTGCCGAGGCGTCACGCCGCGGCCTTGCTGCGGGCCGCTTCGAAGGTCCGCTCCAGCTTCTCCACCGCTTCGCGCGCCTCTTCCAGCGTCATGTTGAGCGGGGGCAGCAGGCGAATGCAGTTGTCGCCGCCCCCGGCGACGAGGAGCCCCTGGTCGCGGGCCAGCGCCATGACCTCGCGGTTGTTGGGGATCAGTTGCACCCCGATCAGCAGGCCCTTGCCGCGGATGTCGGAGACCACGTCGGGGAAGCGGTCCTTCAATCCATGGAGCTGCTGGCCGAGGTAGCCGGCGATGGAGATCACGTTCTCCAGCGTTTCCGGGCGGCTGATCTCGTCAAAGGCGGCCAGGCCCACAGCCATGGCGAGCGGATTGCCGCCGAACGTCGAGCCGTGGGCGCCGACGGTCATGCCTTCGGACGCCGCCTCGGTGGCCAGACAGGCGCCCACGGGGAAGCCGCCGCCCAGAGCCTTGGCCACCGCCATGATGTCCGGCTCGCCGGCGTCGCCCGCCCACTCGTGGGCCCACAGGCGCCCCGTTCGGCCCATGCCGGACTGGACCTCGTCATAGATGAGCAGGAGACCTTCCTCGTCGCACAGGGTGCGCAGGCCGCGCAGGCAGACGTCCGGCAGGGCGCGGGCGCCGCCTTCCCCCTGCACGGGCTCCACGATGATGGCGGCCGTGGTGGGGCCCACTGCGGCGCGCATGGCCTCGTGGTCGCCGAAGGGGACGGAAACATAGCCGGGAAGCGGGGGGCCGAAGCCTTCAACATAGCTGGGGTTGGCGGCCGCATTCACGGCGGCGTAGGTGCGGCCGTGAAAGGCGCCGGTGAAGCCGATCACATCGATGCGCTCGGGGTTCCCGCGGACGTGATGGAAGCGGCGCGCCATCTTGAGCGCGCACTCGACGGCTTCGGTCCCCGAGTTGGTGAAGAAGACGCGATCGGCGAAGGAGGCGGCGGTGAGTCTGTCGGCCAGCGCCTCCTGGCCGGGGATCTGGAAGATGTTGGACACGTGCCAGAGTTTTCGGGCCTGAGCGGTCAGGGCCTCGACCAGCGGATGGGCGCCAGCACCATGTAGGTGGCGATGCCGCCCACGCAATCGAGGTAGCCCTGGCCGTCGGTGGTGAAGAGCCGGGCGCCCTCCCCGCGGTCAAAGGCCAGCGGAGCGCGGTTATAGACGCCGAGCAGATGTCCGGACACGGGCGCGCCTCCTTGGGTTGGAGCCCGTTTAGCGGGGCGCGGCCGGCGCGTCATCCTGCTTTGCGGCGCAGGCGAAGTGCTGAACGCCGGCCGGCGTTCAGCGTGCATCCTTGGCGACCACGCCTGCCTTGATCACCACGGGCACGGTCTCCAGCACGCGGACGTCCGCCAGGGGGTCGCCCCGGACCGCGACCATGTCCGCCTGTTTGCCGACCGCCAGCGCGCCCAGATCCCGCCCCTGAGTTCCCAGCGCCTCTGCGGCGTTGACCGTGGCCGTCCGGATCGCCTCGAGGGGAGTCATGCCGTAGCGCACCATGACGGCGAATTGCCGGGCGTTGTCGCCATGCGGATAGACGCCGGCGTCCGTCCCGTAGACGTGCCTGACTCCGGCCCGGTGGGCGCGGGCGAAGTTCTGCCGCTGAGCCTCGCCGATGTCGCGGTCCTTGCGCAGGTTGTCCTCGAGAACCCCGTTCTTCTTGCCCTCGGCCTGGGTGTAGTCGGTGTTGTAGATGTCCATGGACAGCCAGGCGCCGCGGGCCTTGGCCAGGCGAACGCCTTCCTCGTCGATGAGCGAGGCGTGCTCGATGGTGTCCACGCCGGCTCGGATGGCGTCCTTGATGCCGGACGCCCCGTGCGCGTGGGCGGCGACCTGGAGGCCCTGGAGGTGGGCCTCGCCGGCCACGGCCGTCATCTCCTCCAGCGAGAGTTGCTGCGCGCCGGGCTCGGTGTTGCGCGAGAACACGCCGCCCGTCGCGCAGATCTTGATCACCTGGGCGCCGTATTTGCGCACTTCGCGAACGGAGCGGCGGGCGTCGGCGGGAGAGTTGATGTTGTAAGGGTTGGCTTCGGCCATGGAGGGCGGGAAGTAGGTGCTGTCGCAGTGGCCGCCGGTGGCGCCGAAGCTGTAGGCGGCGCTGATCACGCGGGGGCCGGCGACGTGGCCCGCCTCGATCGCCTGGCGCAGGCCCACGTCGTTCCAGGCCTCCGAGCCCAGGTTGCGTACCGTTGTGAAACCGGCGTCGAGCGTCCGTCGCGCGTGGGTGACCTGGATGGCCGACCAGAACCGATCGTTGAACTGCAGGCCGGTGTAGCCGCCGTACAGCGGAGAGCTGTCCAGGTGGACGTGCATGTCGATCAGGCCAGGCAACAAGGTCAGGCCCGGGAGGTCGATCCTCCGCGCGCCGGCGGGAACGGGCGCGCCCTGGCGGCCCACGGCGGTGATGCGGCCGTCCGTTACGATGATGGCGGGGCGCTCCAGGTATCGGCCGGACGCCACGTCCAGCATGCGGTCGGCGGTGACCACGGCGGTGTCGGCCGCGGCCGGACCGGCGGCCGCGACCAGGGCGGTGACGGCGGCGAGGAAAGAGCGCATGAAGACTCCGAGGGGCTTGGAGCCTGTCTAGGGCCACGGCCGGCGGCCGTCGAGACGGTCGCGATCGTCCACAGGTGCGCGGCGATCCGTCCACAAGATGTAGGGCGAGAGGCTGGACGGACCACAAGCTGTGGTCCATTGTGCGATCACCAACGTCGGAGCCCGCCCGTGTCCGCCTCCATCATCAGCTTTCCCCAGACTCCCGGCCTGCTGACGCCCTCCCACGCGTACAAGCCCTTCCGTTACCCCTGGGCGCACGAGTTCTGGAAGCGGCAGCAGCAGGTGCACTGGATGCCCGAGGAGGTTCCTCTTGGCGAGGACTGCAAGGACTGGGCGGCCAACCTCAACGACCGCGAGCGCAATCTGCTGACGCAGATCTTCCGCTTCTTCACGCAGTCCGACGTGGAGGTGAACGACAACTACATGGAGCGGTACGCACGCGTCTTCAAACCGACAGAGGTGAAGATGATGCTGTCGGCCTTCTCAAATATCGAGACCATCCACATCGCCGCCTATGCGCTCTTGCTGGAGACCATCGGCATGCCGGAGACGGAGTTCTCGGCCTTCCTCGAATACGAGGCGATGAAGGACAAGCACGATTACATGCAGAGCTTCGGGGTGGAGACCCACGCCGACATCGCGCGAACCCTGGCCATGTTCGGCGCCTTTACGGAGGGGCTGCAACTGTTCGCCAGCTTCGCCATGTTGCTGAACTTCCCCCGCTTCAACAAGATGAAGGGGATGGGCCAGATCGTGAGCTGGAGCGTGCGAGACGAAAGCCTGCACTGCGAGGGCATGATCAAGCTCTACCACGCCTTCAACAAGGAGACGGGCGCGGTCACCAAGTCGGTGGGCGAGGACATCGTCGAGAACTGCCGCACAGTGGTGAAGATGGAGGACAAGTTCATCGACCTGGCCTTTGAGGCCGGCGAGGTGGAGGGCATGACGCCCGAGGACATCAAGCAATACATCCGCTTCATCGCCGATTGGCGGCTGCGCCAGCTGGAGCTGCCGGAGCTCTACGGCGTGAAGCAGAACCCCCTGCCCTGGCTGCAGTCGCTGCTGTCGGGCGTGGAGCACGCCAACTTCTTCGAGGCGCGGGCCACCGAGTACTCCAAGGCGGCCACCACCGGCGCCTGGCACGGTGCGGACGGCGTCTGGGGCGAGTTCGACCGCATGATGGCCCGGCGCGACATGGGCAATGTGCTCCCGGCGGAGTGAGCCGGGAGCCTGAACCCGCACCTCTGGCCGGGCGCCCACGCCCCTGGAAGCCGGCGGCCCTCCTGGGGCTGCTGGTTTTCGGACTCTACCTGGCGGTGGTGGCCGTCTTCTACCTCAACCAACGCAGCTTCCTTTATCCGCGCACCAGCACCCGAACGGCCCCAGGAGCGGCGGGACTGGAAGGCTTCGTCGAGGTCACCCTGCCCACACGAGACGGCGAGACCCTGGTCGGCTGGTGGCGACCGCCGCCGGCCGGGGCGGGCGCGGTTCTCTACTACCACGGCAACGGGGGCTCGCTGGTCCAGCGCCGCGACCGGTTCGAAGACATGGCCGAGGCGGGCCTGGGCGTGCTGGCGGTCAGCTATCGCGGCTACAACGGGTCCACGGGCACGCCGTCCGAACGCGCGCTGATCGCGGACGCCGAGGCCGCGCTGGACTGGCTGGGCGCGCGGGCGCCGGCCGAGCGGACGGCGGTGTTCGGCGAAAGCCTTGGAAGCGGGGTGGCCGTGGCGCTGGCCGCCAAGCGCCAAGTGGGCGGGCTGGTGCTGGACAGCGCCTACGCCTCCGTCGAGCGCACGGCGGCGCGGCTCTACCCTTTCCTGCCCGTGCGCTGGCTGGCTTCGGATCGCTACAACAGCGAGGCGCGCATCCGCAGGGTGCAGGAACCGGTCCTGATCGCGCACTGCGAAGACGACCGAATGATCCCGCTGTCGGAGGCGCGTCGCCTGCATTCCCGCGCGCCGGGCCCTCGGACGGTGATGATCTTGCCGCGCTGCGGCCATGTGCAGACCTGGGAGGCGGGAGGCCGGGCGCGGATGCTCGGCGCCCTGCTCGCCTTTACAAGCGGCGCACCCTGATCACCCCGGCTCTCGCCAGCTAACGGACGGGCGTGATCGAGGCCGTGCCGACGGGCGCCCGGGCTTGGCCGTCCGCTTGCCCGCCCAGCACCTCTTCGGCGAAAGCGCCGATCTCGCCGTTGTATTCGCTGGGCAGCTCGTAGAAGCCCATGTGGCCGCAGCCGGGCATGGTCTTGAGGCGGGCGCCCGGGATGGTGCGGGCGATGGTCTCGCCGGCCTCGTGCTTGGTGATCAGGTCCTTGTCGCCGGCCAGCACGAGCACTGGGACCTTCACCCCCGGCAGCTTGGGGGTGATGTCCCATCCCTGCATGGCGAAGACACCCTTGGCCTCCACGGCGGGGTTGGCCTTGGTGGACAGACGGGTGATGTGCTCCAGCTGGCCGCGGGTGACGTGCTTGCCGAAGCCGCCGATGCGCGTGGCGATGTGCGCCTGACCGGACAGATAGCTCTGCCACTTGACGAGCCATGCCAGGGGCGCCAGCGGGATCTGCAGGCGCAGGAAGATGCTGGCGACCGGATAAAGGCCGTCGACCAGGCCGCTCATGAAGGTCGTCTTGGACGGCCGCATGTGGGTGGTGTTGACCAGCACGATCCCCTTGACCTTGTCGCCCAGCACCTCGGGCCGGAGCCCCGCCAGGGTCTGGGAGGTCATGCCTCCGATGGAATGGCCGACCAGCACCACGGGCCCGCCCGCCGCGTCGGCCACCGCGCGCAGGTCGTCGCCGAAGCGCTCCAGGGTGTAGCGGCCGTCTCCGGGCTGGCCGCTCCGGCCCAGCCCCGGCAGGTCCCAGACCAGGAGCTTGAAGCGCTCGCCCAGATCCTTGCGGGCGTAGCGCCAGACGGTGCTGTCCAGGCCCCAGCCGTGCGTCAAGACGATGGCGGGGCCGTCCGCGCGGCCGAACTGCTCCAAGCGGATCTGGGAGCCGTCCGCGCCCTGGATCGTGCGTCCTTCACCCCGCTGGATGGGCGGGTCGTTGCGGCCGTTCCCCTTGGCCAGGATCAGCGGCCAGATGAACCGGCCGAACAGCGACAGGAAGAGCAGGGCCCAGCCCACCCACATGCGCCACTCGTCGCCCTCCTCGATGAGGCCAGGGCGGACATCGGGAGCATCCTCGTCCGAGCGCTCATAACCGGACCACAGCAAATAGCCGGACAGGGCCAGGATCAGCCAGGAGAGCAGGCCGAAGAACCCGCGCAGCAGGGAGAAGAAGGTCATGCGGTCAGAAGCCGCAGGGTAGGGTGGCGGTTCCGTTGGTCCTCGCCACCAAGCGGTGGAGGGGCGTGGGAGCCCGCCCTCCAGCACCTGGTAGTCCCCTCCCCCGTCCTCTTCGGGACAGGGATCGAGCTGGCCTAATCCCGCAGCAGTTCGTTGACGCCGGTCTTGGCGCGGGTCTGGGCGTCCACCGTCTTGACGATGACCGCGCAGTAGAGGCTGGGCCCGCCCTTCGCATCGGGAAGGGCGCCCGGGACGACGACGCTGTAGGGGGGGACGGCCCCGCGGTGGACCTCGCCGGTGGCGCGGTTCACGATCTTGGTGGAGGCCGAGGTACACGCCCATCGACAGCACGGCGCCCTCGCCCACGATCACGCCTTCGGCCACTTCGGAGCGGGCGCCGATGAAGCAGCCGTCCTCGATGATGGTGGGGTTGGCCTGCAACGGCTCCAGCACCCCGCCGATCCCGGCGCCGCCGGACAGGTGGACGTTGCGGCCGATCTGGGCGCAGGAGCCGACGGTGGCCCAGGTGTCGACCATGGCGCCTTCGCCCACATGGGCTCCGATGTTGACGAAGGAGGGCATCAGCACCGCGTTGCGGGAGATGTGCGAGCCGTAGCGCACGATCGCGCCCGGGACGGCGCGGAAGCCGGCGCGCTCGAACCGCGCCGCGTCCCAACCCTCGAACTTGTTCGGGACCTTGTCCCAGGCGGGGCCCAGGCCCTGGCCCGGTCCTTCACCGGTGGGCATCAGGCGGTTGGGGTGCAGGCGGAAGGACAGCAGCACCGCCTTTTTGATCCACTGATGCGTGACCCAGGCGCCGTCCAGCTTCTCGGCCACCCGGATCTCGCCGCGGTCGAGAGCCTGGACGGCGGCCTCCACGGCCTCGCGCATGGCGCCGCGCGTGTCCGGGCCGATGCTGTCGCGGGCCTCCCAGGCCCCGTCGACGATGCGTTGCAGATCGCTCATGCCGCCTGCTCCAGGACCCGGGCGGACAGGAGGAAGTCGGGGAGGCTGGCCGCGTGGTGGTGGACGAAGTCGGCCGGCGGCGCGGCCAGGGCGGCGCCCACCAGCACGGTGGTCATGCCCAGCTCCGCCGCGGGACCCAGGTTGCGCTCGGTGTCCTCGAAAAAGGCGGAGGAGCGCGGCGACACGGCGTGGGCCTGGGTCATGTTCGCAAAGGCCGGGGCCTGCGGCTTGGGGATGAAGCCGGGCGCGGTGTCCACGGCGAACACGCCCTCGAACAGCCCGGCTATGCCGAGCGCGTCCAGCACGCGGGCGGCGTGCTTCTCGGAGCCGTTGGTGAAGACCAGGCGACGCCCGGGCAGGCGGGCCAGGCCGTCCGCCAGACGCGGGTCGGGCGTCAGCCGATCCAGTGGGATGTCGTGGGCGTGGTCCAGGAACTCGTGCGGGTCCACACCGTGGTTGGCCATCAGCCCCGCCAGGGTGGTGCCGTGCTCATGCAGATAGCGGCGCTGCAGCGCGCGCGCCTCCTCGCGGCCGAGGCCCGTCTGGCGGGCGGTGAAGTCGGTCATGCGCTCGTCGCAGAGCGCCAGCAGCTCGCATTCCGCCGGGTAGAGGGTGTTGTCCAGATCGAAGATCCAGGTGTCGATATGGCGCAGATCGGGGTGGCGCGCGTCGGGGGCGTTCAATCTCTGTCCTCCCCGCCCTGGATCTCGCGTGGATGATTATCGTCGCCCAGCGCCACAAAGGTGAAGACGCCGTCCGTGACCTTTTCGGCCGGCTCGCCGCCGCGGCCTCGCGTCCAGGTCTCGATGTGGACGGCGACGGAGGTGCGGCCCAGATGATCCAGGCTGCAGTAGCAGCTCACTTCGTCGCCGATGGGGATGGGGCGCAGGAACTTCATGGCCTCGATGCCGACGGTGGCCACGCGGCCGTGGGCGCGCTCGGCCGCGAAGGTGGCGCCCGCCAGGTCCATCTGGCCCAGGGTCCAGCCGCCGAACATGACGCCGCCGGGATTGGCGTCGCCCGGCATGGCCACCGTTCGCAGGTGGGGGCCGCCGGGGACCTCGGGGGGTTGTGGGGGCATGGCGGATCCTCGCGGGCGCCCGCCAGGAAACCAAGGCGGCTGCGAACGGTTCAGGTGGAAAGGAGCTCGTCATGACGGATCAAGAGCCGGTCCTCAACCCCGGGGACGACGCGGCGGAAGGAACGCCCGGCGTCGGAGAGAACACCTGCCGCGTGTGCCGGGGCACGGGTCGTCTGGAGGGCGGGGCGCAATGCCAGACCTGCGGCGGCACGGGCGTGGTGGAGGAAGGGATGGGCGGCGGCTAGGCTGCGGCGTTGAGCAGGACCACGCCGGTCAGGGCCGCGACCACCCCCGCCCACTGCTGCGCCGAAAGCCGGTCCCCCAGGACCATGAGGCCCAGCAGCACGGTCACGGCGCCGGCCAGCGAGCTCAGCACGGTGACCACCGCGACCTGGCCCGTCGTCAGGCCGACCAGATAGGCCATAAAGGCCAGGCTCCCGATGGTGCCGGTGGCGGCCACCAGCCAGGCCGCCCCGCCCGTCGGCACGGCCAGCGAACGCCGCGTCAGCAGAGCCGCAACGGTGACGCAGACCGCGCTCACAGCGGCGTTCAACCAGACGGGTGCGAACGGTCCCAATCGTGAGACCACGAAGGCGCCCTGGATCCAGAAGGATACGCCGTAGCCCAGGGCGGAGCCCAGCGCCCAGCCGACGGAGCTGGGCGGAGCCGCCGGCCCGGAGCGTGCGGCGGGAGCCGGTCGGCTCCAGGAGGCCAGGGCCACTCCGGCCAGGCAGATCGCCAGGCCGGCGCCCACGGTGGCGGAGAGGCGTTCAGCGCCGGTGAGCAGGGACAAGGCGGTGGTGACGGCGGCGTAGCTGGCCACAATGGAGGCCACCAGGGCCAGCACACCCCGGCTGAGCGCCTGGTAGAGACAAACGCTTCCCAGCAGGCTGCAGGCGGCCGAAAGCAGGCCGAAGCCCCAGCCGGACGGCGGCGCGGCCAGGAGGCCGGCGCGAGCGGACTCGGCCCCGAGCAGGACGGCGCTCATGATCAGCAGGATCGGGACTTGGCCGTAGACCATGGCGCGCGCCACGCCCAGCCGGCGCGTAGTGAAGCGGATCAGGAGGTCGGCCACGCCCCAGAGCAGGGCCGCCAGGAGGCCGAAGCCCACCGCCACCGGTCAGGTCTGGGCGGGCGCGATCAGGCCGGCGGCCTGCCCGATCGCCAGCCGGAGTTCGGGGATGCCGGCGCCGCTGCTGGAGGAGGTGGCCAGCACCTCGGGAAAGGCGGCGGGGCGTTTGCCCACGGCCGCCGCGGTGGCGGCCAGGACCTCGGATACCGAGGAGGCGGGGCGGAGCTTGTCGGCCTTGGTGAGGACGATCTGGTAGGAGACGGCGGCCTGGTCCAGTGCGTCCAGCGCCTCGGCGTCCGGGGGCTTGAGGCCGTGGCGGGCGTCGATCAGGAGGTAGACCCGGGCCAGGTTCACGCGGCCGCGGAGGTAGGCGCGGCCGAGGTTCTGAAAGTCCCGCGCGGTGGAGCGGCTGACCTTGGCGAAGCCGTAGCCGGGAAGGTCCACCAGGCGCAGACGCTCGTCGAGGAGGAAGAAGTTGATCTCGCGCGTGCGGCCGGGCTCGGTGGAGGCGCGCGCCAGGCCGTGGCGGCCGACCACCGCATTGATCAGGCTGGACTTGCCCACGTTGGAACGGCCCGCAAAGGCCACTTCGGGCAGGTCGGGCGCGGGGAGCTGCTCGATCTTGGCGCATCCCATGACAAAGCGGGCCTCGCGCGCGAACAGCACGCGCGCGGCTTCGAGCGCCTCGGCCTGCCCGGCGTCCGGGTCTGGCGCGCTCACCCGGCGGCGGCGGGCCGCGCCCGCCCGGTCACCCGCGCGATCAGGCCGTCGATCGGGTTCTCCACCTTGTAGCGGCGCATGATCACCCACTGCTGCAGGATGGTCAGCAGGTTGGACCAGGTCCAGTAGACCAGCAGGCCCACCGCGAAGGGCGCCATGATGAAGGTGAAGATCACGGGGAAGAACTTGAAGATCTGCTTCTGGATCGGATCGGCGGACATGGGCTGCATCGACTGCTGCAGCCACATGGTCACCCCGTAGAACAGGGGCAGCAGGCCGATGTGCAGCGGCCCGTCGAGCAGGCCGCCGATGAAGCCGGGCGCCTCGGCGGGGTCGAAGGGCAGCAGGCCGAACAGATTGACGAAGGTCGTCGGGTCGCGGGCGGAGAGGTCCTTCATATAGCCGAAGAAGGGGGCGTGGCGCATCTCCAGCGTCACGGACAGCACCTTGTAGAGCGCGTACCAGACGGGAATCTGGATCAGCACGGGCACGCAGCCCATGACCGGATTGATCTTCTCCTTCTGGTACATGGCCATGATCTCCTGCTGCTGCTTGGCGGGATCCTTGCCGTACTTGGCCTTGATCTCCTCCATGCGCGGCTGGAGCTTCTTCAGCTTCGACATGCTCTCGAAGCTCTTGTTGGCGAGCGGGAAGAAGAGCAGCTTGACGGCGACGGTCAGCAGCATGATGGCCACGCCGAAATTGCCGACCAAGCCTTGGAAGAAGTGCAGCAGGCTGAACAGCGGGCGGGTCAGGAACCAGAAATTGCCCCAGTCCACCGCGCCGTCGAAATTGGGAATGCCCAGCTGGCGCTCATAGTGGTTCAGCACGTCCACGCTCTTGGCGCCGGCGAACAGCCGGCTGGCGGCGGTGAGCTGGGCGCCAGGCGCCAGGGTGCGAGGGGCGCCGGTGAAGGCGGCGTCGAAGACGTTGACGGCGCCCGCGGGGGTGCGGCGGAAGGCGCCCTCGATCGGCGCCTGCTGGTCGGGGACGATGGCGGCCAGCCAGTATTTGTTGGTGATGCCCAGCCAGCCGCCGGTGGACGGGCGCACCAGCGGCTCGTCGCGCTTGCGCCAGCGGTTCCACTTGATCTGGTCCAGCTTGCCGTCCAGCACGCCGATGGCGCCTTCGTGGATGATCTGGTTGTTCAGGAAGTCGGGCGGAACGCCCTGATGCTGGACGGAGCCGTAGGGGCGTAGGGTGGCGGCCGAACCCGAACGGTTGGCCACGGTGTCGGTCACGGTGAACATGTAACGGTCGTCCACCGCGATGCGGCGGGTGAACAGCAGGCCCGCGCCGTTGTCGTGGGTCAGCACGATGGGCGTCGACGGGGTCAGCACCCGGCCCTGGGCCAGGCGCCAGGGCGTGGACGGGCCCGGCAGGTTGGGGAGGTTGGCGCCCACCCAGCCGAAGTCGGCGAAAAAGGCGGCGCCGGAACCCTCGGGACGCAGCAGCTCGACGTTGGGCGAGCCCTCTTCGAGGGTCTCCTTGTACCGGCGCAGCAGCAGGTGGTCGATCCGGGCGCCCGTGAGCGAGCGGGAGCCCCGCACGTAGGCCGTTTCGATCGGCACGCGCGGGCTTTGCGCGAGGGCCTGCTCCACCGGGACCACGGCCGCGGGCGCGGGACCGGCGGCCGGGGGGGTGACCCGGCCGGGCGTCTGGGCTTCGGCCGCCACCTGGGCGCTGCGCTGCTCGGCCTCGCGGCGCAGCTGGTTGGGACGCAGCACCAGCAGGTCGTAGATCAGGAAGATGGCCACCGCGCAGACGACGAAGATGATCGTGTTGCGGGCGTTGTCTTGGGCGGGCTGCATCAGGAACTCGAGGGAGCGGCGCGAGGCTCGTCGCCGGATAGGGGCGAAGCCGGGGGGAGCCGGTCGTGCGCGGCGGCGAGGCTTATCAGCGCGCTCCGGACATCGTCAATCAAGCGCGGCCAGGGACGCGTCGCCGTGCCGCCGCGGGCGATCAGAACATAGTCGCAGCCGGGGCGGCCGAGCTCGGGGATCAGCGCACGGGCCGCCTCGCGGAGTCGCCGCTTGGCGCGGTTGCGGACGACGGCGCCGCCGATCTTCTTAGTGGCGGTGAAGCCCACGCGGATAAGCGGATGGTCGTCGTGGCGGGGACGCATCTGCACCACGACCCCGCCCTGGGCCTTGGACGGCGCGCGGGCGGCCTGGAGGAAGTCGGGGCGGCGGCGGAGCCGCTCCACAACCCTCGCTGTGGACGAGGTGATTAGGCGGTCAGCTTCTTGCGGCCGCGGGCGCGGCGGCGTTGAACGATCTGGCGGCCGTTCTTGGTGCTCATGCGCAGGCGGTAGCCGTGGCGGCGCTTGCGCACGAGTTGGCTCGGCTGATAGGTGCGCTTCACAACGTCAACTCCGGAACAACAGCTTGCGCGCGGGGTCTCCGGGACCGCCGCGGGAAGGCCGGGGTGGTTACAGAAAGGCGGCCCGGGTGTCAACGATACAGCCGCCGCATGCGACACCGGCGCCGGGCGCCAAGCGCCGCCGGGGCTGGACCCGCTTTCTGCCGCTGGCGGCGGTGGCCCTGGGGCTGGGGCTGGCCCTGGCCTTTGGGGTCACAGACTATCTGTCGCTGGAGGCGCTGCAGGACCGCCGCGAGGCCTTGCAGGCCTATGTCGCCGACCACCCGGTGCTGAGCCTCGGGCTCTACATCTTGGCCTACTTCCTGGTGGTGGCGTTCTCCCTTCCCGGCGGGCTGGTCATGACGCTGACGGGCGGCTTTCTGTTCGGGACCTGGCTGGGCGGCGGGGCGGCGGTGATCGGGGCCACAGCCGGGGCGGCGGCCCTGTTCGTGGCGGCGCGAACCGCCTTTGGCGACGTCTTGCGCACCCGGGCCGGGCCCACGGTGGGCCGCATCGCGGAAGGCGTACGCACCGACGCCTTTTCCTACCTGCTGACCCTGCGTCTCCTGCCGATCGTGCCCTTTGCGGTGCTCAACCTGGCGGCGGGCTTCGTCGACATCCCGCTGCGGACCTATGTGCTTTCGACCTTTCTGGGCATCCTGCCCGGAACCCTGATCTACGCCGGGCTGGGCGCCGGCCTGGGTTCGGTCTTCGAAGGCGGCCGCAAGCTGGACGCCGGGCTGATCTTCGAGCCGCAGATCCTGATCCCCCTGGCGGCCCTGGCGGCGCTCTCGCTCGTGCCCGTGATCTGGAAGCGGGTGCGGAGGCGGCCGGTATGAAGCGCGAACTCACCGTCGACTTCGCCGTGGTGGGCGGGGGCTCTGCGGGGCTGAGCTTTGCGGCGGGCGCCGCGCAGCTCGGGCTGAAGGTGGTGCTGTTCGAGGCCGGCGAGATGGGCGGCGACTGCCTCAACTACGGCTGCGTGCCGTCCAAGGCGCTCCTGGCCGCCGCCGAGGCCGCGGCCCAGGCGCGCGAAGCCGGCCGGCTAGGCGTCCGCGTCTCCGAACCCGAGATCGATTTTGCGGCCGTCATGGCTCACGTCCACGGCGCTATCGCCACGATCGCGCCCATCGACAGCCAGGAGCGCTTCGAGGGTCTCGGCGTCCAGGTCGTGCGCGAGCACGCCGTCTTCACCGACGGGCGCACGCTGGAAAGCGACAGCACGCGGGTGCGCTTCCGCCGCGCGGTCCTGGCCACGGGCTCGCGGCCCACCGCCCCGCCGATCGACGGGCTGAAGGACACGCCTTTCCACACCCACGAGACGGTCTTCGGGCTGCAGGAGCGGCCAGGGCGGCTGGTGATCCTGGGCGGCGGGCCGATCGGCTGCGAGCTGGGGCAGAGCTTTGCGCGGCTGGGCTCGCAGGTGGTCATCGTCGAGGCCGCGACCCTGCTGGGGCGCGAGGATCCCGAGCTGTCCGCCGCCGTGATCGATGGCCTGCGCGCGGACGGGGTCGAGCTGCACACCGGCGCGGGCGTGGTCCGGGTTGAGCCCACCCCGGGCGGAGTGGCGCTGCACCTGCTCGGCGGAGGCAGGATCGAAGGCACGCACCTGCTGGTCGCGGCCGGCCGGGCGCCGAACGTGGAGGAGCTGGGCCTGGAGGCGGCGGGGATCGCCTATGACAAGCGCGGGATCACCGTGGATCACCGGCTGCGCACCAGCAACCGCGCGGTCTACGCCGCCGGCGACGTGACCGGCCGGCCGGCCTTCACCCATGCGGCCGGCGCCCATGCCTCGCTCTTGATCAAGACACTGCTGTTCGCCCAGCGGGTGAATGTCGAGAAGCTGGTCATCCCACGGGTGACCTACACCCACCCGGCGGTTGCGGCCGTGGGGCTGACCGAGCCGCAGGCGCGCGAAACGCACGGGGACGGGGTCAAGGCCGTCACCGTCCCCTTCGAGAAGAACGACCGCGCGATCACAGAGGGCGAGACGACCGGCTTCGCCAAGCTGGTCACCGACGGCAAGGGCCGGGTCCTGGGCGTGGGCATGGTGGGTGAAGGCGTCGACGAACTGCTGGCCCCCTGGGTGCTGGCCCTGGCGCACGGGGTGAAGCTCAGGGCCATGGCGGGCTGGGTCCCGCCCTACCCCACCCGCGGCGACGTGAACCGCGCGCTGGCGTCGGCCTACTATTCGCCCGTGCTGTTCTCGCCTCGTACGCGGCGTCTGGTTTCGTTGTTGAGGTTGTTCGGCTAGACCACGGGCTCCCCTGTCTCGAGGCGCCATGCCTGTAGCCGAGGCGGGCCCGCAACGCCCCCGGCGCCGGAGGTTCATCCCCTGGTGGCCGGGCGGGCTGTCGGGCCGCCTGCTCTTTCTGACCGTGCTGTTCGTGGTGACGGCGCAGTTGCTGATCCTGGCGCCGTCCCTGGCGGCCTTCCAGGAGCAGTGGCTGAACGACCGCGTGCGCGCGGCTGAGCTGGCCTCCCTGGCCGTGGACGCCGCCCCCGCGCAGATCGTCACGGACGAACTGGCGGGCACGTTGCTGGAGGGGGCGGGCGTGGTCTCGGTGGCCGTGCGCGACCAGGGAGTGCGCAGCCTGCTGCTGGCCGCGCCCCGGCTGCAGGTGCGGCCCCGGACCATCGACTTGCGCCGCTCGAGCGGGCTGCGGCGCCTGGCCGGACCCTTCGAGACCCTGGCCCGGCCGGACGGCGGCTTTCTGCGCGTGGTGGACTCGCCGCGCTTTCGCGAAGGCGACTTCGTCGAGATCGTGGTGCAGGAAGGCCCGCTCCGCGCCGGGCTGCTGGACTATCTGCTCAGCATCGGGGCCAGCACCGTCTTCATCGGCCTGATCGCCGGGACCCTGGTCTACCTCACACTGAACCTGGTGCTGGTGCGGCCCATGCAGGGGATCACCGGCTCCATGGAGCGGTTCCGCGCCGACCCGGACGATCCGGAGGCCCGCGTTCCCTTATCTGGCCGCGGCGACGAGATCGGCCGCGCGGAGGCGGCGCTGTCGCGCATGCAGACGGACCTGCGGGCGGCCCTGCACGCGCGCGCACGGCTGGCGGCCTTGGGCGAGGCGGTGGCCAAGATCAACCACGACCTCCGCAACATGCTGACGGCCGCCCAGATCGCCAGCGACCGGCTGTCGGCCAGCGGCGACCCCGCGGTGGCCCAGGCCATGCCGCGCCTGGAGCGCGCGCTGCAGCGCGCGGTGAACCTGGCCCAGAACACCCTGGCCTATGGGCGCAGCGAGGAGCCGCCGCCCCAGCCGCGCGCGCTGACGCTGCGGCCCGCGCTGGAGGCCGCGGGCGAGGACGCCGGGCTCTCGCCCGAGGGCGTGCGGCTGGAGGTGGCGGCGCCTGAACGCCTGCCGGTGCGCGTGGACCCGGAGCACATGCACCGCATCCTGGTGAACCTGTTGCGCAACTCCCGCGAGGCGGTGGAGGCCTCGGGCCGCAGCGACGGGCGGGTGCGCGCCAGCGCCTCACGCGTGGGCGGGGTGGTCACCGTGCGGCTGGTCGACGACGGCCCGGGCCTGCCGCCCCGCGCGCAGGCGCGGCTGTTCCAGCCCTTCTCGGCCACCACCCGGCAGGAGGGCGCGGGCCTGGGCCTGGCCATCTCGCGCGAGCTGGCCCAGGCCAACGGCGGGGATCTGCAACTGGCCTCCACCGGGCCGGAGGGGACCACCTTCGAATTGAAGCTGCCCGCCGGATAGGCGGGCACGAAGCGGCGTGCGCGCGGCGGCCGGGTGCGCTAACTCCCGCGGCCCTCCGGAGCCCGCCATTGCCCGCCCGACCCGCCATGAACCGTTCCGAATGGGCCCTCTTGCTGATCCTGGGCGGGCTGTGGGGCGGGTCCTTCTTCTTCAACAGCGTCGCCATGCGCGAGCTGCCGCCGCTGACCTTTGTGGCGCTGCGCGTGGTGCTGGCCGGGGCCCTGCTGCTCTTGGCCATGCGCGTTCGGCGCCTGCCCTTTCCCCGCTCGCGCGCGGTGTGGGCCGTGGCCTTGGGCATGGGCGTGCTGAACGCCGCCCTGCCCTGGACCCTGATCAGCTGGGGCCAGATCCGCGTCCCCGCCGGCGCAGCGTCCACGCTGCAGGCCTGCACGCCGCTGTTCACCGTGCTCCTGGCCCATGCCCTGACGCGGGACGAGAAGCTCACGGGGGGCAAGATCGCGGGCGTGCTGTTCGGCCTGGTCGGGGTGGGGGTGATGATCGGACCGGACGCCCTGGGCGGGCTGACCCGGGACTTCGTCTCCCAAGCGGCCATCGTGCTGGCCGCCGTCTCCTACGCCGGAGCGGCCGTGCTCAGTCGGCGCTTCGCGGCGCTGGGCGTGGCGCCGCTGGCCGCGGCCACCGGCCAGGTGCTCTGCGCCGCGGTCTTGCTGCTTCCGCTGGCGCTGGCGGTGGACCACCCCTGGGCCCTGCCCCCGATCAGCCTGGAGGCCTGGGGCGCCGTGATCAGCATCGCCGTTCTGTCCACCACCCTGGCCTATGTGCTCCTGTTCCGGCTGGTGGCCACGGCCGGCGCCTCGAACGCCTCCCTGGTGACCCTGCTGGTCCCGGTCAGCGCCATCCTGCTGGGCGCCCTCTTCCTGGGCGAGCGGATCGAGGCCGGACAGATGGCCGGCATGGCCCTGATCGGCGTGGGCCTGTTGATCAGCGACGGCCGGCTGGGCGCCAGCCTGCTGCGGCGCGGGCGTCCGATCGCGGGCGGGGCCGCTTAGCGGCGGAGCCGCCTAGCCGCGGGGCTATCTCGCCGCCGAGGCGCGCAGCGGCCGAACCGCCGGGCGGCTCACAGACCCCGCGCCACGCCCTCCCGTCGGGGATCGGCGGCGCCCTCCAGTCCCCGCGGCGTGCGGCGCACCCCGTGCAGGCCGCTGTTCTCGCTGCGGGGTTCGCCCAGCGGGATCCCCCGCGCGCGCAGGCCTTC
>JAHWJX010000043.1 GCA_019348195.1 Pseudomonadota bacterium
CCACGGCACCGCGATGAGCCAGTCGAGGTAGGAGCGGATGGTGCCCGCCTCGGCGGACTGCTCGCCGAGGCGCTCCAGGCGCGAGAGCTCCTTGAGCGCCTGCGCGGAGACGTCTTCGGGCATCCCCGCCGCCTCGATCTTCTCGCGGTACTCCTGCGACACGGACTCGGAGTCCTCGCCGAGCTCGCGCTGGATCGACTCGAGCTGCTTGCGCAGGAAGTACTCGCGCTGCTGCTGGTCGGCGCCCTCGCGGACCTCCTCGCGGATCTTGCGGCGCAGCTGAAGCTCGGTCAGGCGCTCGCGCTGGAAGCGCAGGGCGAGGGCGAGGCGCTCGGTGACGTCGAGGGTCTCGAGCAGCTCGACGCGCTGCTCGAACGTTAGGTCGGGGGAGTAGCCGGAGGAGTCGGCGAGGGCGCCGGGCTCCACGATCGCGCGCAGGAAGGCCGACACGCGGCCGTCGTCGCCGCGCAGCTCGAGGATCTCCTCGACCACCGCGCGATACTCGCGCTCGAGCTGGCGGGTGCGGCCGTCGACCGGCGTCTCGTCCGGTCTCTCGTCCACTTCCACGCGGAGCCGTCCCGCTGGATCGTTGTGGGCGGCGCCGGCCACGCCGCGGGCGACGCCCGACAGCGACACGGCACGTCCGCCGCCCGGAAGGCGCACCTCGTCGGTGACCTTGGCGATGTCGGACAGCGACATGACCTGAAAGCCGCCGCTGTCGGTCAGGATCGGTCGCTCCCAGCGCATGAAGCGGTGCAGCCCGCCCAGGCGGGAGATGCGCTCGGCGGTGGGGCGGAGCATCAGATGATAGGTGTTGCCCAACAGGATGTCTGCGCCGCTGCTGCGCACCTGATCCACCGTCAGCGCCTTGACCGTGCCGGCCGTGCCCACCGGCATGAAGGCCGGCGTGCGGATCTCGCCCCGTGGCGTGTGCAGGACGCCGGTGCGCGCGGCGCCGTCGGTGGCGGACAGGGCGAACGGAAAGGCGCCCATCAACCGCCCTCCCCGGCTGGGAAGAGCAGGCTGGCGTCGCCGTAGCTGTAGAAGCGGTAGCTACGGGCGACGGCGTGGGCGTAGGCGGCGCGCATGACGGCGGGGCCTGCAAAGGCGCTGACGAGCATGAAGAGAGTCGATTTCGGCAGGTGGAAGTTGGTGACAAGCGCATCCGCCGCGCGGAAGCGGTGGCCGGGGGTGATGAAGATGGCGGTTTCTGCCGCGAAGGGGTGGACCACCCCGTGCTCGTCAGCGGCGGACTCGAGCAGGCGCAGGCTGGTGGTGCCCACCGGGACGATGCGGCCGCCGCCGGCTCGCGCGGCGTTGAGGGCCGCCGCCGTCTCGGCAGATATCTCGCCGAACTCAGGGTGCATCCGGTGGTCGCGGATCTCGTCCGTCTTGACCGGGAGAAAGGTGCCCCCGCCCACGTGCAACGTCACGAAGGCATGACCGATTCGGCGTTCGGCCAGGCGGCCCAGAAGTTCGGGGGTGAAGTGGAGCCCGGCCGTGGGCGCCGCGACGGAGCCGTCGTGCTGGGCGAACACCGTCTGGTAGTCGCGACGGTCCTGGGAGTCCTCTCCGCGTTTGGCGGCGATGTAGGGCGGAAGCGGCATGGCCCCGTGACGCGATACGGCTTCGTCGAGCATCGGCCCGGCGAGATCGAAGGCCAGCGCAACCTCGCCGCCCTCCCCCTTGCCGACCACCGTCGCGTCCAGCGCGGCGGCTTCGCAAGCCCCGTCGGAGGTCGCGCCGAAGCGGACGCGGTCCCCCGGTTGGAGGCGCTTTCCGGGCCGCATGAAGGCTGTCCAACGGTCAGGGGCTTCACGCCGGTGGAGGGTGGCTTCCACCGGAACGGTCAGACCGTCGCGATCCCGGATTCCGGTGAGGCGGGCCGGGATGACCCGGGTGTCGTTGAACACCAGCACATCCCCCGGGCTGAGCAGGTCCGGGAGGTCGCGGACGATGCGATCTTCCAGCGGCGCCTGGGGGCGGACCACGAGCAGTTTGGCGGCGTCGCGGGGCTGGGCCGGGCGGAGTGCGATCCGCTCCTCGGGCAGGTCGAAGTCGAAATCGGACAAGCGCATCACGCGGCGAGCAACTCGAGTTCGCGTTCGATATTGGCGCGCGCCGGTCCATCCAGCTCCGCGGCGAAGCCTGGGTCAGGGAAGATGGCGCGCTGGAGGAAGCGGCGGAGGGTGGCCCCCCGCCCGGCGCGATACAGCGGGTCCGGGACTTGGGCGTACTCCTCGCGGATCGCCAGGGCATAGAGATCGTAATCGGTCGGCGAGGCGCCCAGGATGGCCAAGTCGATGGAGACAAGAACGGCGCCGAGGCGGTCGTCGGAGTCCACCTCATGGCCCGCAGTGAGAAGGATCAGCCGGGCCACTTCGGCGCGGACCAACGAGGGCTCGCCCAGGGCCTCCAGGTTGTCCAAGGCCAGTTCGGCGCTGCGCGCCTCGTTGTCGGCCCGCAAAGGCTCGTAGACCGCGTCATGCCACCAGATGGCGAGCTCCAGAATCCGGCGCTCCTCGGGTGCAAGGCCCTCCACGCGAGCCAGCCGCGCCAGGCAGTCCTGGACGTGCGCCAGAGTGTGGTAGCGCCGATGCGGTTGGCGGTAAGCAGCCTCGAGCTGTGGCGTCATCGGCTCGCCGCCTCGACGGCTTCGCGCGCGGCGGTCAGCTTCTCGTCGAGCTCCCGACGGCGGCGAGCGGCCTGGCCGCGGACCTCCGTCTCCTCGGCGTCGAGCACCGCCCGGCGGCTGGCGATGTCGGCCAGGGCGTCGCGCTCGCGCGCGTCGTTGTCGGCCAGCTTGCGCTCGAACTTGGCGACCCGTTCGAGCAACTCCCTGGAGGGGCCGCGTTTCGATTCCGCCTTGCCGGCCTTGGACGGCTTGGGCTTCGGCAGGGCGGCCAGCGCCGCCTCGACCGCACCGGCGTCCAGGGCGGAGCGGGTGACGACCTCGCCCGGACGGGCCAGGGCGGCCTCCATCTGCGCGGGGTCGGTCACCTCCTCCGCCAGCCCTTCCTTGAACAAGTCCTGTTTGGAGCCCCAGGCCTCCAGCGCCTTGGCCTTGGAGCTGACGGCCACATAGGACCGTGTCAGCCCGTTGCTGGCGCAGAAGACCTTGAGCTTGGCGGCCATCAGGCGTCCGCGGCCACCTTCATGGACACGATCTTGCCTGGGGCGCGGGGCGGCTCGCCCTTGGGCAGGGCGTCGACGGCCTCCATGCCGGAGACGACATTGCCCCAGACGGTGTACTGGCCGTCGAGGAAGGTCGCGTCGTCGAAGACGATGAAGAACTGGCTGTTGGCCGAATTGGGGTCGTTGGTCCGCGCCATGGATACGGCGCCGCGGACGTGCGGCTCCTTGGAGAACTCGGCTTTGAGGTTGGGCTTGGAGCTGCCGCCGGTGCCCTGGCCCTTGGGATCACCGCCCTGGGCCATGAAACCGGGGATGACGCGGTGAAACACAATGCCGTCGTAGAAGCCCTCGCGCGCCAGCTCCTTGATGCGCTGGACGTGGCCGGGAGCGAGGTCGGGACGCAGGCGGATGACCACCGGGCCGGAGCTGAGCTCGAGCAGGAGGGTGTTCTCGGGATCGTCCTGAGTGGGGATGTCGGTCATGGTGGGCTCCGTTCGGGCGCTGTTTAGCGGGGCGAAGGCGTCAGGTCGCGAAAAAACAGTCCGGCAGCCTGAAGCGTCGGGCGCGCTCTCGGTGTGAGGCGCCCGCCCGCTCCCCCTCGGCGGCTCGGCTCCCGGTCCCCTGCGGACGGGGAGAACGGGCAAGTCACCGCCCGCCGGTGACCTGGGCCGGGATCTCTATGTCGCAGGGCGAGAAGTCGGCGCCCCGGGCGGCGCGTGTGCGCTCGACCAGGGCCCGGAACGCGGGGCCGGTCGTGTCCATGACGCGAACGGTCGGCCGCTCGGCCGCTGGGATGTCGGCCAGGAGGCGCACGCGGATCATCTTGTCCGGATCCACGACCGGCTCGCCCGTCTTGATCGCGCGCACGACCGGCAAGCCGTGGATCACGCGGCCCCAGGCGGTGTAGCGCTTCTCCAGCGACGGGTAAGGCTGGCGCATGAGAAAGAACTGGCTGTTGGCGCTGTCGTTATCCTCTCCACGCGCCATGCCGGCCACGCCCGGGCAATAGAGCCCCCAGGCGGCGACCTTCTTGTCCGCGGTCATGACCATCAGGTCGTCGGGCTGGGTGGCCACCGGCAGGCTGCGCGAGAAGCCCAGAGTCTGACCTGCAAGTTGGGCGGCCGGCGCAAAGGGCGTGGCGGCGTCGCGGCGGAAGGTGAACTCGCCTTTGACGTCGGGATAGGTGGACTGGCCCTCGCCGGTGCCCAGCGGGTCGCCCGTCTGAGCCATGAAGGCGTCGATCACGCGGTGGAAGTTCAGGCCGTCGTAGAACTTCTCGCGGGTGAGCAGCTTGATGCGCTCCACATGGGCGGGAGCGGCCTCCGGCGACATCTCGACCAGGATGCGCCCCTTGGTGGTGTCGATCACCAGGACGTTCTGGGGGTCCGGGGTGCGGTAGTCGGCGGGGGATGCGGCCTGTGCGGCGACGGGGGCCGGACGGGCGGCCGTGGGACGGGTGGGCGTCTGGCCCAGGGCGGGCGCCCCAACGGCCAGGGCGATCACCACCCCCCATCCCGTTCTCCCCGGCGAAAGCCGGGTTTGGTGAATCCAGCGAGGGGCGCCCCCGGCGAGAGCACGGCGTCCGGCGCGGTGGGCCCCGACTTTCGTCGGGGAGAGCGGGAGGAAGGCGGGGAGTTGCAGGGTCATGCGCCCAGCCTAGCTCAACCCGCGCCTTGCGCCAGCTTGTCTTTCAGCCGCACCGCGACCGCCGGAGGCACGAAGCTGTCGATGTTTCCGCCGAGAATGGCGATCTCCTTGACCAGGCGCGAGGCGATGGCCTGGTGGGCGGGGTCGGCCATGAAGAAGACGGTCTCCACCTCGCGGTTGAGCTGCTGGTTCATGGCGGTCATCTGGAACTCGTATTCGAAGTCGGCCACGGCGCGGAGACCCCGGACGATCACCTGGGCGCCCACCTCCTCGGCGAAGTGCATCAGCAGCGACTGAAAGGGGCGGACCACGATCTCCGTGCCCTGGGCCAGTTGCTCCGCTTCGGCGGTGAGCATGGCGCAGCGCTCCTCCAGGGTGAAGAGCGGGGCCTTGGAGCTGGCGATGGCCACGCCGATCACCAAGCGATCGACGATCTTCACCGCTCGCTTGATGATGTCCAGGTGCCCCAGGGTGACCGGGTCGAAGGCGCCGGGGTAGAGGCCGACCCTGGGCGGCATGCTCAGCCCTCGCCGCCGTCGGGCGCGGCCCCGCCGTCGTCGCCGCTGCTGCTTCCCGCGGGTTCGACGACGCGCTCCACCGAGACCACCCGCTCGTCGCCGGCCGTGCGCAGAATGGTCACGCCCTGGGTGTTGCGGCCGGCGATGCGGATGCTGTCCACGGGCACCCGGATCAGCTGGCCGGCGTCGGTGACGAGCAGGACGCCGTCCGTATCCTCCACGGGGAAGCTGGCGACCAGACGGCCGCCGCGGCGCTCCATGTTGAAGGCCGCGATCCCCTGCCCGCCCCGGCGCGAGCGGCGGTAGTCGTAGGACGAGGTGCGCTTGCCGTAGCCGGCGTCCGTCAGAGTCAGGATGAACTCCTCCGCGGCGCCCAGTTCCGCGATTCGCTCGGGGGAGACGCTGGCTTCGGCCGCGTCGTCCTGGAGGACGGCCCCAAGCTCCACACCGGCGCCCGCGTCCTCGAGGTCGACCAATTCGGAGACCTCCTCGTTGTCGGCGGTGGGCTCCTCCTCGACGGGTTCGCCGGCGGCGGCGCGCATGGCGCTGGCGTGGCGCAGATAGGCCAGCCGCTCGGCCGGCTCGGCGGAGACGCGGCGCAGGATGGCCATGGAGATGACCCGGTCCCCCTCGCCGAGCAGACGGATGCCGCGGACGCCGGTGGACTCCCGGCCGGCGAAGACGCGCACATCGTTCACGGCGAAGCGGATGCAGCGGCCGAGCGCGGTGGTCAGCAGCACGTCCTGGTCCTCGGTGCAGAGCGCCACGCCCACGATGTGATCGCCTTCGTCCAGCTTCATGGCGATCTTGCCGGCGCGATTTATGCGCTGGAAGTCGGACAGCTTGTTGCGCCGCACGCCCCCGCTCTGGGTGGCGAACATCACGTCCGTCCGCTCCCAGAAGGACGGATCCTCCGGCAACGGAAGAATGGAGGTTATGGTCTCCCCGGCCTCCAGCGGCAGGAGATTGTTGAAGGAGCGCCCGCGTGTGTTGGGCAGGCCCACGGGGATGCGCCAGACCTTGAGCGTATAAACCTTCCCTTCGGACGAGAAGAACAGAACGGGCGCGTGGGTCGAGGCGGAGAAGACGCGGGTCACGGCGTCCTCGTCCTTGGTGGCCATGGCCGAGCGGCCGCGACCACCGCGGCGCTGGGTGCGATAGGTGGCCAGCGGGGTGCGCTTGACGTAGCCGCCGTGAGTGACGGTGACCACCATCTCCTCGCGAGCGATCAGATCCTCGTCCTCGAGGTCGGCGTCGCCGTCCACGAAGACGGAGCGGCGGGAGACCGCGAACTGGTCGCGGACGTCCACCAACTCCTGGCGTACGATGCCCAGAACCAGGGCGCGGTCACCCAGGATCTCAAGTAGGCGGCGGATGGTGTCGGCCAGCGCGCGCGCTTCGTCGAAGATTTCGTCACGGCCGAGGCCGGTGAGGCGCGATAGGGTCAAGGCCAAGATGGCGCGGGCCTGTTCGTCGGTCAGGCGCACACGCAGGCCCTCAGGATCTTCGATCGTGCGGGTGCGCGGGTCCTCGATCAACCGGATCAGCGGGTCCATGTCGCCCACGGGCCAGTCCCGCGCCATCAGGCGTTCGCGCGCCTCCGTGGGGTCCTTGGACGAGCGGATGATGGCGATCACCTCGTCGATGTTCACCACCGCGATGGCCAGGCCCACCAAGACGTGGCCGCGGTCCCGCGCCCTGTTGAGCTCGAAGCGGGTGCGACGGACGACGACCTCTTCCCGGAACTCGAGAAAGAGGTCGAGCAGGGCGCGCAGGCCCATCTGTTCCGGGCGACCGCGGTTCAGCGCCAGCATGTTGACGCCGAAGCTCGACTGCATGGCGGTGAAGCGGTGCAGCTGGTTCAGGACCACGTCCGGGGTGGCGTCGCGGCGGCACTCGATGACCAGGCGCATGCCCTGACGGTCGGACTCGTCCTGCATGTGGGCGATGCCCTCGATCCGCTTCTCGCGCACAAGCTCGCTGATGCGTTCCTGCAGGGTCTTCTTGTTGACCTGGTAGGGAAGCTCGTCGACCACGATGGCTTCGCGGCCGCGAACCGTTTCGGTGTGGGTCTTGGCGCGGACCACGACCGAGCCGCGGCCGGTGAGAAGCGCGTCGCGGGCGCCCGTGCGGCCGATGATCTCGCCGCCGGTGGGAAAGTCGGGGCCGGGCACGATCTCCAACAGCTGCTCCAGCGGCAGCGCCGGGTCGTCGATAAGGGCCAGGCAGGCGTCGACGATCTCGCCCAGATTGTGCGGCGGGATGTTGGTGGCCATGCCCACCGCGATGCCGCCGGCGCCGTTGACCAGGAGGTTGGGGATGCGGGCCGGGAGCACGACCGGCTCCTGTTCGCGCCCGTCGTAGTTGGGCTGGAAGTCGACGACGTCCTTGTCGATGTCGGCCAGGAGCGAGGCTCCGGCCCGAGTCATGCGGCATTCGGTGTAGCGCATGGAGGCGGCCGGATCGCCGTCTACCGAGCCGAAGTTGCCCTGGCCGTCGATCAGGGTGAGGCCCATGGAGAAGTCCTGGGCCATGCGAACCAGGGCGTCGTAGACGCTGGCGTCGCCGTGCGGGTGGAAACGGCCCAGCACGTCGCCCACCACCCGGGCGGACTTGCTGTAACCCTTGTCCGGCGTCATCCCGAGCTCGTGCATCGAATACAGGATGCGGCGGTGCACCGGCTTGAGACCGTCCCGCGCGTCCGGCAAGGCCCGCGAGACGATCACGCTCATGGCGTAGTCGAGGTAGGAGCGCTTGAGCTCGTCCTCGATGGAGATGGGCGCGATCCCGTCCGGAGATGCGGAGCTTGCGGCGGGAGGGGAAGGCGTGTCGGACAAACGGGCCTGCTTCTACGGAAGGCTTGGGGCGGGAATCGCCGGGAAAACTGAACGGCTTAGATAGCAATCGGACACGGCTTGCGCCACCTTGGCGGCGCTGTCCCACGAGGTCTTCGCCATGCGCCCTGCCCTGTTCGCCAGTCTGCCCGTGCTGCTGCTGGCCGGCTGCGCCGGCATGATGTCTGAGACGGCCGGATCGGCCACGGACGCGGTGACCGCGCGCGCCGATCTGGTGGACGGCGCGGGGGCACGGGTGGGTGTGGCGGAGTTTTCCCGGGCCCCGCGAGGCGGAACGCTGATCCGGGTGCGCGCCACGGGGCTGACCCCGGGCGAGCACGGCATCCACATTCATCAGAACCCGGTGTGCGACGCGCCGGGCTTCACCTCGGCCGGGCCGCACCTGGAGCGCCCGGGGCGCGATGACCCGCACGGGCTGCTGCAGCCCAGAGGGGGCGAAGCCGGCGACCTGCCCAATCTGGTGGCGGGCGCGGACGGTACGGCCAGCGCCGCGCTGGTCTCGGCCTCGGTCGCGCCGACGGCCGGCGCGGCGGCCCCGTCAGTGGTCGGGCGCGCCATCGTAATCCACGCTCAGCGGGACGATCAGAAGACCCAGCCCATCGGCGGCTCCGGCGACCGGGTCGCCTGCGGGGTCATCCAGGCGCGGGGTTAGACGCCAAGCTCAGCCCCGGGCGGCGCCTGAGCGAAGACCCCGCTCGGCCAGACTCACCAGGGCGATGCCGCCGATCACCGCGGCGGCCCCGATCAGGATCTGGGGGGTGAGGACGTCGCCCAGGAAGCCGGCGCCGATGGCGATGGAGCAGACGGGCGTGAGCAGGAGGTAGGGCGTCACCCTTCCCGCCTCGCGCTTCTGGACCAGCCAGAAGAGCAGACCCGTGGCCGCCACGGTGGAGACCAGGGCGGCCCACAGCATGCATACCCAGATCATGGGCGTGGCCGCGCGAAACGCATCGTCCCAATCCGGCTCGAAGGCCAAGGAGCCGGCGAACAGGATGGGGGCGGCCACAACAGAGAGCAGCGCCTGCAGCTTGAGCGGCGGCATGGCGGCGCGCCTCGCAGCCAGGGTGGCCCCCGCCCAGATCAGGCTGGCGAAGGCGCCGAGCGCGATCGCCCGCCAGTCGCGGAAGGCGGACGGGTCCGCCGTCATCACCACCACGCCAACGAAGGACACGGCCAGCCCCGCGACCGCTGCGGGCTGCAGCGGCTCCTTCAGCAGGATCCAGGACAGCAGCGCCACGAAGGGAATCCACAGCTGCAGGCTGACCGCCAGGGGCGTCAGGTCTTCGGCCCAGGCGAAACAGATGTAGACAACGGCGAAGTGAAGCGTGCCCAGGGCCGCGACCCAGGCGGTCAGCCGCCAGGGCCGCGGAAACGGCGGCCGCAGGAAGGGGAGCAGCACCAGCGCCGCCATTCCGAAACGCCAGGCGCCCACGAACAAGGGCGGCACCACCTCGGTGACCACCTTGGCCGCGGCGTTGTTGACGCCCCAGATCACCACGATGGCGAACAGTGCCGCGTATTCGGGCAGGGTCAGACGCTGGTCCGGCATGGCGCCGGGGGTTAGCGCGCCGCGACGCCCCGCCCAAGCGGAGCGTTGCGGTTTCATCGGACCGGATGGGCGGACAGGCCGCCGGTTGCGCGCGGCGCGAAGAGGCACACGGCCTTGATCGCGGCGCTTGACTCCCGGGAGGGGGGCTCAGGACGGGGCGTCCGCTCTGCGCCAGGAGCAGACTGAAACCTTGCGCGTCGAAGCGGACCCGCGCAGCAGGAGCCGGTCCTTGCTACTCGTACTCGCAGGTCAGCCTTGAGGAGAAGGAGCTTCAACAACGCCCGCGGGATCCCTCAGACGGAGCCGCGAAGACGGACCGCTGACTGTCTAGCTGAAAGCACGTAAGGTGCGTCGGATGACGCACCTCTTCCTCCACAGCGCGCGACCCACAAGGACCCGCACCTCCGCCAGCCTCCTCTCCGGCCTCGCTCTGCTCGCGAGCGCGCTGACCACAGGCATCGTGATCACCTCGGCGGCGCCCGCCTTGGCCCAGCCAAAATCCAAGCCCCCGCAGGCGAGGCGTCTCTCCGCACTGAAGGATGAAGCGGCCCGGGGCGTCGAAGCGCGGGCGAAGCTGGCCCAGGAGATCACTGACAGCGTCTTCAGCTTCGGAGAGCTGGCGTTCCAGGAGGTCGAGACTTCGAAGTACCTGACGGCTCAGCTGGAAAAGAACGGTTTCACGGTTCAGCGCGGTGTAGCCGGCCTGCCCACCGGTTGGGTGGCAAGGTGGGGTAGCGGCGCCCCGGTTATCGCACTCGGCAGCGACATCGACGGCCTGCCCAAGACTTCGCAGAAGCCCGGGGTCGCGCGCCGCGAGCCGCTGGTGGAGGGCGCGCCGGGACACGGCGAAGGCCACAACTCCGGCCAAGCGGTGAACATCGTGGCGGCCCTGGCCCTTAAGGAGATCATGGAGCGCGAGAAGATCCCGGGCACGCTGATGCTATGGCCGGGCGTCGCCGAGGAACTGGTGGCCGGCAAGGCCTACATGGTGCGCGACGGCGTCTTCAAGGGGGTCGACGCCGTTCTGTTCACCCACGTCGGCGACAACCTGACGGCCGCTTGGGGAGCGCCGAAGGGCACGGGATTGGTGTCGGTGAAGTACAGCTTCCACGGCGAGACGGCGCATTCGGCCAGCGCGCCCTGGCGCGGGCGCAGCGCGCTCGACGCCGTTGAGCTGATGAACGTCGGCTGGAACATGCGTCGCGAGCACCTGCGGCCCGACCAGCGCTCGCACTACGTGATCACCGACGGCGGCGACCAGCCCAACGTCGTGCCCTCCGAAGCGACGGTCTGGTACTTCGTGCGCGAACTCGATTTCGAGAACGTTAGCAAGAACTTCGAGATCGCCAACGCAATGGCGGAGGGCGCCGCCAAGATGACCGGCACCACCGTCACGCGCGAAATCATCGGCACGGCCGCGCCGCGCCACTTCAACCGGCCCATCGCGGAAGCCGCGCAGGCCAACATCCAGCGCGTCGGCCTGCCGAAGTGGACCGCGGACGAACAGGCCTTCGCCAAGGCCGTGCAGGGCCTGGTCGAGGGCGACAAGGACGGTCTGAAACTCGAGATAGAGAAGTTCGAGCCGCCGAAGGAAAAGCCGGAGAGCGGAGGATCCGACGACATCGGCGACGTCTCCTGGACCGCGCCCACCGTCACCATCGTCTATCCCTCGAATATCCCGAACCTGCCGGGGCACCACTGGTCCAACGCCATCGCCATGGCCACGCCGATCGCGCACAAGGGAGTCGTCACTGGCTCCAAGGTTGTGGCGATGACGGCGCTGGACCTGCTGTTGACGCCGAACCTGCTTACGGCCGCGAAAGCCTACTTCACGGACGTCCAGACAAAGGACCAGAAGTACGTTCCCATGATCGGCTCCGGCGACAAACCGCAGGTTCAGATCAACGCCGACACCATGAGCTTGTACCGACCTGCGATGCGCGCACTCTACTACGACCCGGCGCGCTACCCCACCTATCTGGACCAACTCGGCGTTAAGTTTCCCGACGTTGTGTCCAAGTAGCCCGTGGACATCTTTGGAGTCTATTTGCGAGTGTGTGAGAGGCGCGGCCAAACCTTCTTGGCAGCGCCCAACCTCTTCGCTGCCTCAACTCCTTGCTCGTCTCCAGTTGCCGCTAACGGCGCGAAGGGAGAGATATTGCTCAATCGCCGCAACTGCGGGTGGCCTACCTGCGAGCAGATCAACGCCGAAGCCGCCTGAGGGCGAGCAGTGAGTTGGCCGACCGGACGCTTCGGTGGGGGTAGCAGGGCTACGTATGCAACAACGTGCCGGAGGCGGGTCAAGGCCGCCCGGCTCGGCTCAAGCTCGACTGAGCAGGAGCGGTGGTAGCCGGTTGAAGAGAGGGGTTGGGATGAACAAACGGCGTTGGGCAGCGTGCGCCTTGTCCTTGGGGCTGCTCGGGACGGGAGCGGCTGGCGCACAAGAGGCGGACGTTACGGAAGAGATTGTCGTGACCGGCTCCCGCGTCGCCCGGCCTGATGAGGGCGGCAAGGTCCCTGCCATCTTTATCGCTCGAAGAGCGGACAACCTGGCCATGAAGATCGAAGTCGTATGCGATACGCGCGACCCGACACGCCAGACCAGGGAGCCGGCGCATGAGCAGCTTCACGGCGGAGCTAGACGTCCGCATCACCCAGAAGAAGCGGGACGAGCGGGTGCTGGCCCTCCTTCTGCAGACCTTCAGCTACGATGTGGGCACCGAGGGCTCGGGTGACACCATCGTGGTTCCAGCGGGCTTCGAGACGGACTTCGCCAGCATCCCGCGCCCGCTCTGGATCATCGAGCCGCCCTTGGGCGACGCCGGCAAGGCCGCGGTGCTACACGACTACCTGTACGAGACCGGCGAGCGCGACCGGGCGTCCGCCGATCGAATCTTCCTCGAAGCCATGGCCGTCCTAGAGGTGCCTTGGTGGAAGCGGAGCCTGATGTTCCGCGCCGTCCGCCTGTTCGGCCGGGGCGGCTACAAGGAGCGCCGCGAGATCGCCGCCCCGCCCGAGGCCGCTCGGCCGGGAGGCCCGGCTTGAGCGCAGGCCTTGCAGTCGTCCGCTTCGCGCGAGGAGCGGACCCTCACGCGGACCTTCAGGCCGGCGAATCCTCACCATGGTCGCTGGGTCCGAGTACGATTTAGCTCTGCGGAACCGGATGGCGAACGACTCGCCGTTGACCCTACGTCAGCATTGGCCGGCTAAGAGAGCCCATGCCTGTCGGTCGTTTGCCCAATCCACGTCAACTCTATGTGCTGCGGCACGTGGCGAAGGCAGGCGGAGCGAGCAAGGTTGTGACCGACCAAGAGGCCGCGCAGGAGTGCCTGGATTGGGGCTGGCTGCTGCCGGAGGGGGCCACTGGTTTCCGCTTAGCGCCCGAGGGCTGGGCCG
The DNA here is from genome assembly GCA_019348195.1 of Pseudomonadota bacterium. Classification (GTDB taxonomy): domain Bacteria; phylum Pseudomonadota; class Alphaproteobacteria; order Caulobacterales; family Caulobacteraceae; genus JAHWJX01. The sequence goes on from JAHWJX010000043.1 coordinate 13,101, forward strand.
TGCTGAGGGGCATCAACTCCTAGCCGGCGCGGCCCTGACTAGCCGGCGACCCTTCTAGCGGGGGCGGCAACTTGAGCCGCTGCGCAGAGTCCAAACGATCGTCCCCACGAGAAGAACGCTCAGGCCCACGCTGATCGCGAGTTGGAAGGCCACCTCAAACGCGAACCCGTCAGGATCTTCGGCGCGAAACACCCAATCAGCCTGGTGTCGGCTCGCCTCTCGGACTTGGCCGGTCTGAAACGCGCGCACGACCTTGTAAGCGCACAGCATTGCGCCCGCGCTCAAGGCGATGAGCGGGGTCAGAAGCCTCAGGATCCGGACCATCCGCCGCTGCTTTGAGCACGGCATCAATTCGGGTCAAGGCGAGGATCAGGCTCCATGAGCGTGCCTGGGGCTCCTGCCCCCAGCCGACAAGCAGCGCTTAGCCGAGTCCGCTTTGCGGCGCAAAGCGGACCTTTGAACTCAGGACGCACGGGTTTGCGACCTTAGTCTGCGCCCGACCCGCAACAGATCGAAACCCTCCAGCAACCGGCTTACTGCCGCGCTCTCGCCGGCGGCTCGAACCGCTCGACCACCGCGCTCGTGTCTCTCGCGCTCGATCGCGTCGCCCCTCCGATCAGCAGCGCGGTGTTCATCACCGCCGCCCCCGCCAGCCCGTGCCGGGGCGTTCGCATGGGCGAGCACGCCCGCCAGCGGTCGAGCGCTGGATCATACTCCCACACGTCCCGGAACACCCCGCCCCCGCCTGGCTCGAACCACTCGCCCCCAAACACGAACAGCCGCCCCGCCAGGGCCGCCGCAGCGATCCCGCCGGCCGCCTGGGGCATCGGCCGCAGCGTCTCCCACCGATCCGTCCGTGGATCGTAGCGCGTCAGGTCCGCGACATTGCCGCCGCCCACCGTCCGCCCGCCCACCACATACAGCCGCCCCCCGATCACCGCCCCCGCGGCGCTGTTGCGCGCCGCCGGCGCCGCCCGCGCCTTGCGCCAGCGCCCTTCGCTGACGTCCAAGACGCGGTGCGCGTCCGTGTCGACCTGATCGCTCCACTGCGCATTGACCCCTTCCGAGCGCGGCGTCCGCCCGGTGATCAGGTGCACGTTCCCGCGATGCTCCAGCGCAACGCACTCCGCTTGAGGTGCCGGCATGGGCGCCGCGGGCCGCCAACGCGTCTCGAATCGCTCGGCCGTCCGCGTGTTCGTCCCGAGCGCGAGCACCGCCGTCCGGTTGCTCCATTGCCCCCCGCCGCCCGCACCGTAACCGCCGAAGGCCAGCACCCGGTCGCCAACGCCCGCCATCACCGGATGGTGCGTCGGCTGCGGCAGTCTCGGTCCCTCCGTCCACCTCGACCCGTCGAAGATCGCGCTTCGGTCCAGGATGTCGATCCCCCGATCCGCCCGGCCCGCCAGTCCCCCGGCCGTGACCACGAAGCCGCTCCCCGGCACAACGGCCGCATAGATCTCCTGCGCCGCCCACGGCAGCGGCGCTTCCGACCGCCAACGGCCGCCCCCACCGGCTTGAGCCAAAGCGCCAGGGGCGGCCGCGCCAGCCGCCGCCGCCCCTAGAACTCTTCGCCGGCTCCAACCCGCCGTCATCAGACCACCTCGATCCCACGCAAGCAGCAACACCCCGCGCGCGCCTTGGGTCCGCTCCTCCCTTTAGGGGGGACCCTTCAAGATCTAATTTGGTTGGCAGGGTGGGGTCGGAACTACGCGCCGAGCCGAAGGTCCGCTCCTGGCGGATTCTGTTGAAAAAGTCCGTTTCGAGCCTCTGAACGAGCGCCAGCACGCCACGTTTTGTGCCCACGCCTACGGCGATCTCAACTAATAGTCGCTGAAATTGCCTACTCCGACTTTTTCAACAGAATCCGCCAGGAGCGGACATCAGCGCCTAGCCTCCGCCACCCTGCCCTACGCCGAACGGACGTGCTTCCCTGACCTCCGCGGGCCGAGCTTGCCGCACTTGCATAAAGGGAGGCGATCATGGACGAGGACTGCCGCCTAGAGTGGGTGCGGCTCAGCTATGGTATGGAAGGCATCCAACTTCAGCGGATGCGCTGGCGCCAGCACCAGGCCGGTTGGGACCAAGATCACTGCGTGGCCTGTAACGCTATTTTCGCCGACTTCGACCACTCCGAGGTGCAGCGGGGGGACTTTACGACGTGTTCCGACTATGTGTTTGGAGCAGAGTACCACTGGGTGTGCGACCGCTGCTTCGCAGACCTGAAGGGCTCGATCGGGTGGACCGCCGTTGAGGATCCCGCCTGCGAGAGTAAGCGGTGATGACGGCCCAAGCCCCACGGACCTCCCGGACCCCACCTCTGGGCGATGTTGGGACTCTCGTCGGCCTAGTGATCTTCGCCCTCAGCCCGGTTTTGCCCAACTTCGTTGCCGCGATCGTGGGGAATGCGCTCCTCGCCTCTTGTATCCGTCCCATGCCCGAAGATGGGCGTTTCAGCCGGCCCGCTCGGGCGGTCACGGGCGCGCTCTGCCTGTACATCGTCCTTGGCCGCCAGGGGATGATCTGGCCCTTCTACCTGGTCTTCCCGCTCCTCGCGGCGGGCGCCCTAGCCTTCGTCGCCGGGTTCGGCCGCGACTTGCTTGCCTCTGTTGAACGCGGCCGGCTCGGCCGGGTCGAATGGGCCCTCGTCGCCTTGATCGCCGTGGTGGCCGCCATCGCCCTGGTAGCCTGGACGGTCCTGTTCCGCCCCGACTTATCCAGACTGAACAGCATGCTTCCGCCCTGGCCACTGCCCGGCCTGATCGCTGCCGGTCTCGCCTTCTCGGCGATAAACGCCGTCCTAGAGGGAGCGATATGGCGCGGCGTCCTGCAACGCTGGCTTCTCACCCTCACCGCCGCACCTATAGCTGTCGCCGTCCAGGCGGTCTCGTTCGGCGCGCTTCACTATGGGGGCTTCCCGAGCGGCTGGGTCGGCATGGGCCTGGCGGGCGTCTACGACCTCATGATCGGCGCGCTTGCGCTTCGCTCAAAAGGCCTGCTCGCGCCTGTGATCGCCCACATCGCCGCTGACCTGGTCATCTTCACTGTAGTGGCAAGCTCGCTCGCTGGCGCATGAAAGAGGGCCAGCTCAGGAGCGAGATTCGCGCTCGAAGGCTTGAAGCGAAATCAATGACTTATATGGCCCGATCCCACTAAGAATGAGCCCGAACTGGCCCAAAACCGGCCTCGGCCGAGTTTTTCAACATTCAGTTAGAACCGGACATCCCCGACAGGCGGAGCTTGTCGGGGCTGCGGGAGGCGAGCCGGTTCGGCCAGGCTTGGTGCGCGGAATGGCCGAGCTCAGGCGGCCTTGGGTCTGAGCCCGCGGGAGATTTCGAACTGCTTGGTCAGGATGACCAGCTTGGCTCGCAGCTCCTGGGCCGAAAACGGCTTCCTGAGATAGCCTCTCACCCCCAGCTCACGCGCTTCCAGCACGGAGTCGCGGTCCGCGCGGCCGGTTACGAGAAGGACGGCCAGGTCGGGGTTACCGCTTCGAGCGTCCCTGAGCAGCTCCAGACCGTTCATGCGGGGCATGTTCCAGTCGGTGATCAGGACGTCGATGGTGTCCTCGTCGTTTCGCAGAAAACCCGCCGCCTCCAGCCCGTCGCGGGCCGAGTGGCTTTGAGTGACACCCATGTCGCGCAGCATGCCGCGCAGGGTCTGGACCACCTGAGTCTCGTCGTCGACGACCAGGACGCGGAGCCAGGACAGGTCCGTCTGCGGCGGCGGCAGACGCTCGGCGGAGATGATCATGCGGCGCTCTCCTGCAGCACGTCCCGGGTGAAGGCGGCGAGGCTTTTGATGTTGAAGGGCTTCTGAATGATGTTGGTTCGCGCGGCCGTGAACCGGTCGTCCTGGTGCTCGAGGTCGGGCACGCAGCCGGTCATGAAGCCCACGGGCGCTTGGCATCCGATCTCGTCCAGAACGGCGGCCAGGTCGAAGCCGTCCATGTCCGGCATGGCCACGTCCGTCAGGATCAGGTCGAACCGGTCGCGGTCGTCGTCGAACAGCTCCAGCGCCTCCAGGCCGCCGTTGGCCTGGACCACGGTGTAACCGAGCTCTTCCAGCAGCGTGCTGGTGACCGCCCGCACCTGGGGCTCGTCATCGACGACGAGTATGGTCTCGTGCCCGCCTTGATAGTCCGCGTCCCGCAACTCGGGGCTCACCGGCTTGCCCGACCGAGGCAGGAGGATGGTGAAAGTGGAGCCGCGGCCCGGAACCGAGACCACGTCGATGGCGCCGCCCGCCTGCTTGACCACGCCGAACACGAAGGACAGGCCCAGCCCCGTGCCCTTGCCGATGCCTTTCGTGGAGAAGAAGGGTTCGAAGATGCGGGGCAGGACGTCCTTGGGAACGCCGCCCCCCTGGTCGGTCACGGCGATCTCGACATAATCGCCTGGGGGCAGGACATTGGCCACGTCCACCGAGGAGACGACCGGCGCCTCGGCGCGGCGCTGGCGGGCGGCGATGCTGAGCAGCCCTCCCTTGCTCATGGCGTCGCGCCCGTTGATGGCGAGATTCAGGAGGGCCTGGGTGAAATTGGTCTTGTCCATGATCACCCTGAGGTCCGGCTCGGCGGAAACCTCGACGCGAATGCCCCGGGATTCGAAGGAGATCAGCCGTTCCAGCTGCGGCAGCTCCTGATCGACGGCGATGACCTTGCCCGAGCCCACCCAGTTGCGGCTGAAGGTCAGCATCTCCCGCGACAGGTCGGCGGCTCGGCCGGAGGCCATCATCACTTCCTCCAAGGCGGCCCGAACGGCCTGCGGGTCCTCGGCCCGAGCGAAGGCGGCGCGCGAGAAGCCGCCGATGACCTGCAGGAGATTGTTGAACTCGTGAGCGACCCCGCCCGCGAGTTCGCCCAGCGCCTCCATCTTCTGCGACTGGTGCAGGCGGTCCGAAGCCGTGGCCCTCGCGCTGACGTCGGTCAGGGTGCCGATGTGCTTTCCATTGCTTGGGGCCTTGCGGCGAAGCTCCAGGACCCGACCGTCGGGACACCGCACCTCGCGGTACTCCGGCCCGGACTGCAGGAACCAAGCGGTGAGCTCGGCGATGAAGCGGGCCCGTACGGGCGTCACGCCCGACTCCTCCAGGGCGTTCGTCGCAGCAACCGCCGCAAGATCGCCGCCCACCGAGCACTGGGCGACGTTCAATCCGAACAGATCGAGGAGACGACCGTTGGCCACCGTCAGCCGCGAGCCCTCACCGATGACGATGCCCTTGTCCAACTGCTCGAACACGTTCTGGAGGAAGTCGCGCTCGTCGCGGAGCTGGAGCGTGACCGCCTGCAGCTCTTCCGCCGCGTGCTGATGGGCCTCGTCGGCGTGCTTGCGCGCGGTCAGCGCCTCGATGCGGGCCAGGGCCACCTCAAAGGCCACCGGCTTGGTCACATAGTCGTTGGCGCCCATGGCGAGCGCCTCGACGATGTCCTCGTCCTGCGCCTTGGCCGTGACCATGATGACGGGAAGCTCGCGCACCGAGCGGGTGGCGCGGATGGTGCGCAAGACCTCGAAGCCGTTCAGGTCCGGCATCATCAAGTCGAGCAGGATCAGGTCGAAAGGCTGGGAGGCGATCAGCG
>JAHWJX010000044.1 GCA_019348195.1 Pseudomonadota bacterium
AACAGCCCCGCCCTGTGGCCTTGTCCACCCCTGACGGTCGCCACGCCATCGGCTTCACCGCCGCCATCGGCGATGTCCCGGCCCGCTACGGCCGCTTCCACTACCCCGACACCAACAAGCTCAACGTCGTCTTTCGCCCAGCCGGCCCCTACGCCCCAGGCGACCACCTCTACGAGGTCGTGACGGTGGTGGGGACTCTGGCCGAGGTGGAGGAGACCATGCGGGCGCTCACGCCGCCCTAGCGCTCATCCGCCGCCTCCGCCGTCGCGGTGAAAACAAGTGCTTCGGTTACGCGGCCAGCCTGCCCGCGCCCTGCGCCGCGTGGTCGCCCAGCACGGCGGCCACCACCGTGCACACCTTCTTCACCGTGGGCAGGTGCAGGAATTCGTCCGGGCCGTGCGCATTGGAATGCGGCCCCAGCACGCCCGTCACCAGGAACTGCGCCGTTGGGAACATCTGGCCCAGCATGGTGATCAAGGGGATGGAGCCGCCCTCGCCCATGAAGGCCGGCGGCGGGCCGAACGCCGCCCGCCCCGCCCGATCGAGGGACTCCTCCAGCCACGGCGCCAGTTGTTGCGCATTCCAGCCCGTGTTGGCGTCCTTGACCTCGAAACGCACGGCGGCCCCATAGGGCGGGTCGGCCTCGAGCACCTCCTTGACCCGCGCTGCGGCCTGTTCGGCGTCCAGCGCCGGGGGAAGCCGGAGCGACAGCTTCAGCGCCGTGCCCGGACGCAGCACATTGCCGGCGTTGGCGATGGAAGGGATCCCGTCCGCGCCCGTGACCGCCAGCTGCGGCCGCCAGGTCCGGTTCAGCACCAGCTCGCCGCCGTCCTCATCCACGGGCCTCATCCCCTCCACCCAGGGGAACTTGCTCCAGACCGCGTCGCCCAGCGCCGCCGCCGCCCGGCGCGCCTGATCCGTCCGCTGCTCCGGGATCTCCGCCCAGCACTCCTCCACCAGGATTCGCCCGGTCTCGGGGTCCTCCAGTCGGCTCAGCAGTTGGCGCGCGATCCGGAAGCTCGACGGGACCACGCCCGAAGCGTCGCCGGAGTGCACCCCCTCCTCCAGCACCGCAACCGACAGCGTGCCTCCGACCATGCCGCGGAGCGAGGTGGTCACCCAGAGCTGGTCATAGTTGCCGCAACCGCTGTCCAGCACCACGAACAGGTCCGGCGCGCCGATCCGGGGGCGCAGGTGCTCGATATAGGCCGGAAGATCGAAGCTCCCGCTCTCTTCGCAGGCCTCGATCAGGATGGCGCACCGCGCATGCGGCAGCCCCTGTTCGCGCAGGGTCAGCACCGCCGTGAGCGCGCCGAACATGGCGTAGCCGTCGTCGGCCGAGCCCCGCCCGTACAGCTTGTCGTCGCGGATGACCGGGATCCAGGGGCCCATCCCTTCCGACCAGCCCGTCATCTCCGGTTGTTTGTCCAGGTGCCCGTACATGAGCACATTGCCCGCGACCTCGCCCGAAGCCGGGATGTCGATAAAGATCACCGGCGTCCGCCCCTCCAGCCGGATGACGTCAACCGTGGCCCCTGGCGTGTCGGCCAGACTCTTGCGCGCCCAGCCCTCGTAGAGGGCCGTGGCCGTCTCCAGGTGCCCGTTGGCCGCCCAGTCCGCGTCAAAGGCGGGAGACTTGGCCGGTATGCGGATGTAGTCCACCAGCGCGGGCACCACGTCGGCGTCCCAAAGCTGATCGACGAAACGGCTGGCGCGGGCGAAATCGGTCATGCGGGGCTCCTGGGAGGGGCCCCCGCTCAGCGTCGCGGCGCTTGAGGGCTTCTCCTTTGAGGGTGCAATCCACGGGCGTTCGTCGCGGTTCCAAACCCGGCGGAGGTTCTAACGCCCCGTTCACCACGTTCCCAAACCGGACCCTAACCACGTCCGTCGCAGGATTCCGGCTCTGAACGGAGGCGTGCGACCATGCAGCTCGGGCCGGAAACCATCGTTGCGGGGGACTGCCTGGAGGTGCTCAGGTCCCTGCCCGACCGCAGCGTGGATCTCATTTTCGCCGACCCGCCCTACAACCTGCAGCTCTCGGGCGACCTGCACCGTCCCAACCAGTCGCGGGTCGACGGAGTCGACCAGGACTGGGACCGCTTTGCCGATTTCGCCTCCTACGACGCTTTTACGCGGGCTTGGCTGCTGGCGGCCAAACGCGTGCTGAAACCGAACGGGACGCTATGGGTGATCGGCTCCTACCACAACATCTTCCGCGTGGGCGCGGCGGTGCAGGATCTGGGCTATTGGATCCTGAACGACGTGGTGTGGCGCAAGGCCAACCCCATGCCGAATTTCAAGGGCACCCGCCTCGCCAACGCGCACGAGACGCTGATCTGGGCCTCCAAGAGCCGGGGCGGGCGCTACACCTTCAACTATGATGCGCTCAAGGTCTCCAACGACGACCTGCAGATGCGTTCCGACTGGACCTTTCCCTTGTGCACGGGCGAGGAGCGGCTGAAGGACGAGGACGGCGTGAAAACCCACCCGACGCAAAAGCCGGAGGCGCTGCTGCACCGGCTGCTGCTGGCCTCGACCAGGCCGGGCGACCTAGTGCTCGACCCCTTCTTCGGCACGGGCACGACCGGCGCCGTGGCCAAGCGGTTGGGACGGCGCTTCATCGGCATCGAGCGGGAGCCGGCCTATCTGGAGGCGGCGGAGCGCCGGATCGCAGCGGTGCGGCCCTCCCCATCCGGAGCTCTCGCCGTGACCGGGTCCAAGAAGTCCGAGCCTCGGATCCCCTTCGGCCAACTGGTCGAGGCGGGGCTGCTGCGCGAAGGCGACAGCCTGTGGTGCCCCAAGGGCCAGCGCGAAGCCCAGGTGCGCGCGGACGGCTCCCTGGTGCACGGGGACAAGAGCGGCTCCATCCACAAGCTAGGCGCCTTGCTGGAACAGGCGCCGGCCTGCAACGGCTGGACCTACTGGCGCTACCGCACCGATCGCGGGCTGGCGCCCATCGACGACCTGCGCGCGCGCATCCGGGCGCAGGCGGCCTGATCAGCGCGGCTTGATCCCCTCGGCGCGAGCGGGGCCCGCCACACCCCCCAACTCAGCAGGCGCCTAAATCCCCGCCTTGGGACGCCCACAGCTCCAGGCGGGCCTGCATGCGGCGAACGTGGCTGCCCGGCCAATAGACCCGGCGGCAGCCGGGGCAGGTGCGGTGCGGGCCGGGCAGGATGCGGGACTCCTCGGGCATGCGCAGGAGGTCCTCGGGGCCGGCGGGCTGCAGCGGGATGTTGTCCACCGGGCAGCGGGTGAAGGGAGCCAGGCGCCAGTCCAGGCCGCGGGCGCGCAGGGCGGCCGCCTCGGCCTCCAATCCCCCGGCAGGCAGGATCCAGACCTCGGCGGTTGTCTTGATCTGGGTCACGCTGCGGTCGCGGGTGAGGAAGATGCGATCCTCCGCGGCGGCCAGGGCCAGGAGGTCACGGTCGCGGGCGCCGGCCGGGCCCAGGGCCGTGTCGTGGCCGGCGGCGCGGAGCCAGCGCGCCAGGCCGGCCAGCATCTCGTCGCAGAACAGCTTCAAAGGAGCGCGCCCTGCCCTACCCGCGCGGCCTTCAGGAACACGCTGGGCAGGACGGACAGGTCGCGGGTCCAGGCGGCGTCGGCGTCGCCCTCGGCCCGCAGGACGAGCAAGCTCAGGGCGAAGTGGGTGAAGAGGTGCTCCACCCGGCCGGCCTGGCGCCAGTCGGCCGCGGTGGGCGCAACCGCAACCGCTTCGTCCAGCGACCAGGCCCTGTCGCGCCATTCGGTGGTGGGCAGACCCAGCATGCCGCCCAAAAGGCCGTGACCGGGCCGGCGCACCAGCGCGGTCTCGCCGCCGCGGGTGAGCACATAGACCGCCCCATAGCGACGCGGCCGTTCGCGCTTGGGCGCCTTGCGCGGATAAAGCTCCGGGTCGCCCCGCCGAGCGGCACAGTGGGCGGTCAGCGGGCAGAGCAGGCATTTGGGAGCGCGCGGCGTGCAGATGGTGGCGCCGAGGTCCATCATCGCCTGCGCCCAGTCGCCGGGCCGGGTGATGTCGGTCACCTCGCCGGCGAGGCGCTTCAGCTCGGGCTTGGAGGCCGGCAGCGGCGCCTCCACCGCGAACACGCGCGCGATCACCCGCTCGACGTTGCCGTCCACCACCGTTGCAGGTCGGTCAAAGGCGATGGCGGCGACCGCAGCGGCCGTGTAGTCGCCCAGCCCCGGGAGCGCGCGCAGGCGGTCGTAGCTGTCGGGCAAGGCGCCCCCATGCTCGCCGGCCACGGCCCGGGCGCAACGCAGCAGGTTTCGCGCCCGGGCGTAGTAGCCCAGCCCCGCCCAGGCGGCCATGACCTCGGCGTCCTCCGCCGCCGCCAGATCCGCCACGGTGGGCCAGCGCTGGAGAAAGGCCTGCCAATAGGGGGCGGCGTGCGGGACTGTGGTCTGCTGCAGCATGACTTCCGACAGCCAGACCGCGTAGGGATCGGGCCGGACACCCGCGCCCCGAGCCGCGGGACGCACGCGCCAGGGCAGGTCCCGCGCCTCAGCGTCGTACCAGGCCAGCAAGGCCGAGCGGAAAGCGACCAGATCCATTCCAGCCGATATGGCCCTTGCTCAGGCGCCGGCGCCAGCTTCGGAGGTGAAGGCCTTCGCCGCCTGCGCCGCACCGGCACCGTGGGCGGGGCTCGTCAGCGCGGCTGCGGACCCTTAAAGAGGGTGGATGGCCCGACGCCTTCCCTCGCCCGAAGAGGCCATGCGCATCCTGCGGGAGAAGCGCACGCGGCCGCAGCGTCGGCCGCCGCCGCCCATGGGGCGCTCGCTCAGGCCCTTGATCAAGCAGCTTGACGAGCGGTTCGGGTCCGGGCCGGGCGCCCTGCAGGCGCGGTGGCGCGAGATCGTGGGGGAGCGTGAGGCCGCGGTCACCGAGCCGGTGCGCCTGTCCCGCGCCGGGGTGCTCGAGCTGCGCGTACGCAGCTCGTCCGCGACGGTGATCCAGCATCAGGCGCCGGAGATCCTGGCGCGGGTGAACCTTTTCCTGGGGCCGGGATCGGTGGACCGGCTCAGGATCGTGCAAGGGCCGGTGAAGGCCGCGCCCGCCGGGCCCACCCCCGCCCAGGCGGCCAAGGCCCGACGGCGCACGGCGCCCCTGGACGCGGCCGTCGAGGCGCGCCTGGCGGCGGAGGTGTCGGAAGCCTCGCCCAAGCTTCGCGAAGCTCTCTTGCGGCTGGGCCGTGCGGTGGAGCGGAAGACGGACTAGGCTCCCCGGTTGACGTGAGGCCCCGCCTCTGTTTCGTCGCGAAAGCGGGGCATGACCCGCCCGCGCCGAATCGCGCTCTAATCAACCCTGTCCAAGGCTCCTCCCATGCGCGCCTCCGCCTTCACCCGCCGCACCGCCCTCCTCTTCGCCGCCGTGGGCGCGCTGGCCGTCTCGGGCTGCAACAGCGGCGGAGCCGCCGAGGCCGCCGTGGGCGGCGCCACGCTCGGCAAGGCCGGCGCCCCTGTGACCGTCACCGAATACGCCTCGCCCACCTGCAGCCACTGCGCGGCGTGGGACAAGGAGGTCTGGCCGGCGTTCAAGGCCAAGTATGTGGACACGGGGCTGGTGCGCTACGAGCTTCGGGAGATGCTGACGCCACCGAACCAGGTCGCGGCGGCCGCCTGGCTGCTGGCCGATTGTGCGCCGGACGACCGCTATGTCGACGTGGTCCGCGCCGTCTACGAGAGCCAGCCGGAGATGGCGCAGTCGGGCGACTTCCGCGGGATCCTGCAACGCATCGGCGCCCAGGTCGGGCTGAACCAGCAGCAGTTCGAGCAGTGTGTCGGCAATGAAGATGCGCTGGTGGCCCTGAACAAGCGGGTCGAGGCGGCGGTGGAGCGCGGCGTCGAGGGCACGCCCACCTTCTTCATCAACGGCAAGAAACACCAGGGGAACATCACCCTCGACGGCTTCGACGCCGCCCTGCAGCCGCTGGTGCGCGGCAAGCAAGCCGCTGGTTGAGGTCTGAAGCCATGCGCGTTTCCGCCCTCGCACGCCGATCCGCCCTCCTGGCTGCGGCGCTGGGCGCGCTGGCCCTGACGGCGTGCAACAAGACGGGCGGGGAGTCCGGAGCCTCTGGCGGCAGCGTGGCCGTACTTGGCCCGGCGAACGCGCCCGTCACCGTCACCGAATACGCCTCGGTGACCTGCGGGGCCTGCGCCGGATGGGACCGGGAGGTCTGGCCGGCGTTCAAGGCCAAGTATGTGGACACCGGACTGGTCCGCTACGAGCTACGCGAGATGCTGACCCCTCCGAATCAGGTGGCGGCCGCCGGCTGGTTGCTGGCGCGCTGCGCGCCGGCGGACCGCCGAATAGGTGTGGTGCAGTCCATCTATGAAAGCCAGCAGGAGATGGCCCAAACGCAGGATTATCGGGGCATTCTCCAGCGCATCGGCGCCCAGGCGGGCCTGAACCAGCAGCAATTCGAGGAGTGCGTGAGCAACGAGGACGCGCTGGTTGCGCTGAACGAGCGGGTGGAGGCGGCGGTGGAGCGCGGCGTCGAGGGCACGCCCACCTTCTTCATCAACGGCAAGAAGCACGAGGGGAACATCACCATCGAAGGCTTCGACGCCGCCCTGCAGCCGCTGGTGCGCGGCAAGCAAGCCGCCGGATAAGGCCCGGGAAGGCCCCGCCGTGCAGTTTCAGCGTCTGCGCCTGGCGGGGTTCAAATCCTTCGTCGAAGCGACCGAATTCCGTATCGAGCCGGGGCTGACGGGCATCGTCGGCCCCAACGGCTGCGGCAAGTCCAACCTGCTGGAAAGCCTGCGCTGGGTCATGGGCGCGACCTCCGCGCGGGCCATGCGCGGCGGGGGCATGGACGACGTCATCTTCAGCGGCTCGGGGTCACGGCCGTCGCGCAACCATGCGGAGGTGGCGCTCACCATCGACAATGCGGACCGGACGGCGCCGCAGCCCTTCACCGACCATCCGGTGCTGGAAGTGACCCGGCGCATCGAGCGCGGCGCGGGCTCAACCTATCGGCTGAACGGCCGGGAGGTGCGGGCCAAGGACGTCCAACTCTTGTTCGCCGACGCCTCCACCGGGGCGAACTCGCCCGCACTGGTGCGGCAGGGGCAGATCAGCGAGCTGATCGCGGCCAAGCCGCAGAACCGGCGCCGCATTCTGGAGGAGGCGGCGGGAGTGGCCGGGTTGCACGCCCGACGGCACGAGGCGGAGCTGAGACTGCGCGCGGCGGAAGCCAACCTCGACCGGCTGGGCGATGTGGCGCGCGAGCTGGAAGGGGCGCTGAACCGGCTCAAGCGGGAAGCGCGGCAGGCGGAGAAGTATCGGCGGCTGTCGGCGGAGATCCGGGGCCTGCAAGGGGCGCTGCTCCATGCGCGTTGGCGGGCGGCTCGGGCGGGCGCCGAAGCGGCGGCGGGCGAGGCGCGCGAAGCGGCGGCGGCCGTGCAAGGGACGGCGCTGGCCGCAGCGGCGGCGTCCACTCGGGCGCTGGCGGCGGAAGCCGCCTTGCCGCGCTTGCGCGAAGAGGCGGCCGTGGCGCAGGCGGTGCTGGGCCGGCTCCAGCTGGACAGGGAACGCGCCGATCGCGAGGAGGCGGCGGCGCGTGCCGATGTGGACCGGCTGACGGGCGCGCTGCGTCACCTGTCCAACGACGCCGCCCGCGAAGGACAGGTCGTGGACGACGCCGTTCGCGTGCTGAGCCGCATCGGGGCGGAAACGGCGGCGCTGGAGTTGGAGGTCGCCGCGGCCCCCGAGCGCTTGCCGACGCTGGAGGCGGCCCATTCCGAGGCGGAGCGGAAACGGGCGGAGGCTGAGGCGGAGGTCGAGCGGTTGGCCTCGGCGGTTGCGGCTGAGCAGGCGCGCGCGGCGGCCGAACGCGCCGCGGCGGAGGCCGCGCGCCGAGCCGCCCTGGAGCGTCGCGCACAGGCCGAAGCGCGCCAGAACCAGGCGGCGGCCGCGCTGCAAGGCGCGCGTCGGGAACGGGAGGCCTTGGCGGCGGCCGCGCGCGATCCCGAAGCGCAGGCGGCGTGCGTACGGCACGGGGCCGCCCTAGCGGCACTGGAGGCGTCGCGGACGGCGCTGGAGGCCGCGGACGCGGAGCGCAGCCAGGCGGCGGAGGCGGAGGCTGCGGCCCGCACCGCCCATCGGGGCGCGGCGGACCGGCTGGGGCGCCTCCAGGTCGAGGCGCGCGGCCTGCTGCAGTTGCTGGCTGGCTCCAAGGCGGGCGCGCACTCGCCCGTTCTTGACCAGGTGAGACCGGACCGGGGCTATGAGGCGGCTCTGGCGGCGGCCTTGGGCGACGACCTCCAGGGGGCGCTCGACCGCGCCGCCCCCGCCTATTGGGGCGGAGCGGATGTCCGGGCTCCGGCCTGGCCTGCGGGCGTCGCGCCCCTGGCGGACCACGTGGCCGCACCTGCGGAACTGGCGGCGCGGCTGGCCCGCGTAGGCGTGGTCGACCGTGCCGATGGAGCGCGCCTGGCCGCAGGCCTGGAGCCCGGGGTGCGGCTGGTGTCGCGGGACGGCGAGCTCTGGCGCTGGGACGGCTTCACCGCGCGGTCGGAAGCGCCCCGGCCGGCCGCCGTGCGGCTGGCGCAGCGGGCGCGCCTGGGCGAGCTCGAAGGCGAGATGGCGGCCCTGGAGCCGGAAGCCAAGGCCGCGGCCGCGGCTCAGGCGGCAGCGGCGGACCGGCTGCGGACTGCGGAGGCGGCGCTCCGGCCCGCCCGCGCCGCGGTGGCGGACGCCGAGCGGACGGCCGCCTCGGCCCGGGACACGGCTGAACGCCACGCGCGCGACGACGCGCGTCGGGAGGCCCGGCTGGCCGCCCTGGACGAAACGCTCGAGCGGCTTGAGGCGGCCGAGGCGGAGGCGCGGGGCGCCCTGCCCGACCTGGCCGAGGCCGCGCCCTTCCAGGCGCCCGGCTTCGATTTCTCAAAGGAGCAGGCCGGCCTTGCGACGGCCCGGCAGACGGCCGGGGCGGCGCGTGAGGCCGCGGCGGCGGCCCGGGCGGCGCTGGACGCGGAGCGGCGGGAGCGGGAGGCGCGCACCGGCCGGCTCCAGGCGCTGCGCCGCGACAGCGCCGACTGGAGCCGGCGATCCCAGACGGCCGCGGCGCGCCTGGCGGAACTGGAGACCCGGCGCGAGCGGTTGGACAGCGACTTGGCCGCCGCCCGCAAAGCGCCGGAGCGGCTGGCCCTGGCCCGCAAAGCCTTGCTGGACCAACTGGCTCTGGCCGAGGTGCGGCGGGCGCGAGCCACCGATGCGCTCGGCGCGGCGGAAACGGAACACGCCGGGGCGGACCGGGAGGCGAGAGCCGCAGACGCGGCCGCCTCGGCGGCGCGCGAAGCCCGTGCCGCAGCCGATGTGCGCCTGGAAGCGGCGGCGGCCCGCCTGGACGAGGCCGCGGTGCAGGTTCGCGAGGTCGCCAAGCTGGAGCCCGAGGCGCTGGCGCGTGAGCTGGCCGAGGCTGCGGTGGCCGTCCCGGCCGAACCCGGCGGGGTTGAGACACACCTGGCCGCCTTGGAACGCGAGCGTGACGGCATCGGCCCGGTGAACCTGCGTGCCGAGGAGGAGGCTGCAGAGCAGGCCGCCCGGCTGGGCCGGCTGGGCGCGGAGCGCGCCGACCTGATCGCTGCGATCGCCAAGCTGCGCGACGCCGTGGAGGAGCTGAACGGCGAGGGCCGCGACCGACTGCTGGCCGCCTTTCACGTGATCAACACCAACTTCTCGGCCCTGTTCACCACCCTGTTCGGCGGCGGGGAGGCGCACCTCCAGCTCATCGAGTCGCCCGACCCGCTGGAAGCAGGTTTGGAGATCTTCGCCTGCCCTCCCGGCAAGCGGCTGGCGGCCATGTCCTTGATGAGCGGCGGGGAGCAGGCGCTGACGGCCGCCGCGCTGATCTTCGCGGTGTTCCTGTCCAACCCGGCCCCGGTTTGCGTGCTGGACGAGGTGGACGCGCCCTTGGACGACGCCAACGTCGACCGGTTCTGCCGCATGCTGGACGACCTGCGCGGCCGCACGGACACCCGTTTCATCGTGATCACCCACAATGCGGTCACCATGAGCCGGATGGACCGCCTGTTCGGGGTGACCATGGCCGAGCGGGGCGTCAGCCAGCTGGTGTCGGTGGACCTGCGCGCCGCCGAAGCGCTGGCGGCGGAGTAGCTTGGGGTTCTAGGGAGTGGGTGGGCCCTATGGGCCGGCGGAGGTTTCGCGGAGCGGGGAACCGCGGCGACGAGGGGCGGTTCAGCCTCCATGCTTCCCACCCTCGAGTTCGAGCCCATGGAGGCGCGTCAGGTGGACGAGCTTCCGGACGAGCCCGGCTGGCAGTTCGAGCCCAAGTGGGACGGCTTTCGCTGCCTGGCCTATCGCAGCGGTTCCTCCATCGAGCTCAAGGCCAAGTCGGGCAAGCCGCTCGGCCGCTACTTCCCGGAGGTGGTGGAGAGCCTGGGCGCGCTCCGCCCGGATCGCTTCGTCCTGGATGGGGAACTGGTCATCCCGCTGGGCGGCGCGCTGTCCTTCGACGCGCTGCAGAACCGGCTGCACCCGGCCGAAAGCCGCATCCGCAAGCTGGCGGCCGAGACGCCCGCCAAGCTGATCCTGTTCGACTGTCTCCACACCCCCGAGAACCGGGCCGTGGCGCCTGAGCCGCTCTCGACACGCAGGGCGGAGCTGGAGCGCTTCTGCGCAGGCCTGGACCCGGAGGCGGGCTTGGCCCTCACCCCCTGCACCCACGACCGAACCGAGGCGCAGGCGTGGCTCGAGCGCGTGGGCGACGCCCTGGACGGCGTCGTGGCCAAGCGGCTGGACGGGCCCTATCGGCCCGGCGAACGCGCCATGCTGAAGGTCAAGCGCCTGCGCACGGCCGATTGCGTGGTGGGCGGCTTCCGCTACGCCCAGGCAAGCCGCGAGGTGGGCTCCCTCCTGCTCGGGCTCTACGACGAGGAGGGCCGGCTGCACCATGTCGGCTTCACCTCGGCGATCACCGCGGCCGAACGCCCGGCCCTCACCGCTCGGCTGGAGGCGCTGGTTGAGCCGCCCGGCTTCACCGGCAGCGCGCCCGACAAGCCCAGCCGCTGGAACCGTGACCGCCCGAGCCAGTGGGTCCCGCTCCGGCCCGAGCTGGTCGTGGAGGTCCGCTACGACCATGTGACGGGCGACCGGTTCCGCCACGGAACCAAGCTCGTCCGCTGGCGTCCGGACAAGGCGCCGCGCCAATGCACCTTCGACCAGCTCGCCCAGGCCGCCGCGCCGGCCGTGGTCGCCGCCCTGACGCGTTGAGCGGCCGCGGCCCTAGCCCCGAGCCGGCGTCCTTGACGCTCCCCGGCCTCGCCGATAGATAGCGCGCGCACCAACGCCGGCTCGCCGGACCCCGTCCTGCGGACCCTGCCGCCATGCCGACATCGCCGGACCAAGACCGCGCCGTATCGGACCTGACCGCCCGCGCCGACGCGCTGGCGAAGCGGACGGCGCGGCCGGAGGGGATCGCTCCGCATAGCGCGGCGGTGAACCAGGCTTACCGGATCGTCGTCGAGCTGTTCGGCGGCGTTCTGATCGGGCTGGCGCTGGGGTTCGGGGTCGACCGGTTATTCGGCACCAACCCTTGGGGGCTGATCGGGGGCGTGTTGGCGGGCTTCGCACTGGCCGTCTACATGGCTCGGCGTACGGCGAATCGATTGATGGCCCAGGCGGCCGCCGAACAGGCGGCGGCCGAAGCCGCCCCGGCCCCCCGGCCGGGTCCACAGAGCTAGGAGCTTCCCAGGCCTATGGCCGATCCGATCCACCAGTTCGAGGTCAGCAAGATCGTGGACCTGCCCGATATCCCCATCGGGGGCGGCCGGGCGATCGACATGGCCTTCACCAACTCAACCCTGGCGATGACGGTGGCCGCGGGCCTGATCGTCCTGCTCATGGCGGTGGTGACGGCCAAGCCGGCGGTGGTGCCGGGCCGGGTGCAGAGCGTGGGCGAGATGCTGTTCGGCATCGTGGACAACCTCACCCACAATCTCATCGGGCCGGAGGGGCGCGCGTTTTCCCCGTTCGTCCTGACGCTATTCCTGTTCATCCTGGCCATGAACATGCTGGGGCTGTTCCTGGTCTTCACCGCCACCTCTCAGCTTGCGGTGACGGCGGCGCTGGGGATCATGACCATCCTGCTGGTCATCGGCGTGGGCTTCGCCCGCCATGGCCTGGGCTTCGTCAAGCTGTTCGTACCCTCGGGCGTGCCCTGGCCCGTGCTGTTCCTGGTGGTCCCGATCGAGGTTGTGGCCTTTCTGCTGCGACCCGTGACCCTGGCGCTGCGCCTGTTCGGCAACATGATGGGCGGCCACGTGGCCTTGAAGGTCTTCGCGGGCTTTGTCGTGTCGCTGGGCGGCCTGGCGGCCGGCGGCGGGCTGGGCTGGCTGGGCATCCCGGGCGCCGCCCTGGCGCTCAGCGGCGTGGTGGCGCTGACCGCGCTGGAGTTCCTGGTCGCCTTTCTGCAGGCGTTCGTGTTCGCCGTGCTGACCACGATCTATCTCAACGACGTCGTGAACATCGGTCACCACTGACCGGCGACGGCCCCTACCCTCACTAGCGAAGGACGAAAACCTATGGAATCGGAAGCCGTGAAGTTCATCGGCGTAGGCTTGGCCACCATCGGCATGGCGGGCTCTGGCCTCGGCGTGGGCAACATCTTCGGCAAGTTCATGGAAGGCGCCCTGCGCAATCCGACGGCCGCCGGCGGCCAGATCGGCAACCTGTTCGTGGGCGCCGCCCTGGTCGAGGCCCTGGGCATTCTGTCCTTCGTGCTCGGCATCCTGACCCTGAACGCCTAAGCCGCTTCCATGGCCAGCCCTGTCAATCCGGAAGGCGCGCGCCCCGTCACCGAGCTTCCCGCCGCGGAAGCCTCGGAGGCGGTGCACGGGCACGAGGTCTCCGAGGGGACCACGGAAGTCGCCGCCCACGGCGGTGAAGGCGGCGGGCTGCCGCAGTTTCGCGTGGAGTATTGGGGCGGCCAGATCATCTGGCTGCTCATCCTCTTTGCGGTGCTCTACACCCTGCTCTCGCGCGTGTTCATCCCCCGCCTGCGCGCGGCCCTGGACCAGCGGGAGAACACCATCTCCGGCGCGCTGATCGCCGCCCGCGCCGTGCAGGCGGAGGCCGACGCCCAGGCCGAGGCCGCCCGCGCCGAGGTGGCCGAAGCCCGCGCGCGCGCCAGCCGCACGGCCAATGAGGCCAAGGCGGCCGTGGAAGCCGAGCGCTCGCGCCGCGCCGCGGCCGAAGAAGCCAAGCTTTCGCAGTATCTGGCGCAGGCCGAGGATCGCATCCGCACCGGTCGCGACCAGGCCATGACCAACGTCCGCCAGATCGCGGTGGAGACCGCCGAGGCGCTCACGGAGAAGCTGAGCGGACGTCCGGCCGCCTCCGACGAGATCAACACCGCGCTGGCCGCCCAAGGGAGCCGTTGATGCCGGCCTTTCTAAACCCCGTAGAGGCCGAGTTCTGGGTCGGCGTCGGACTGGCCATCTTTTTGGGTATCGCGCTGTGGAAAGGTCGCGGCGCCATGCTGGGGGTGCTGGACGCCAAGCGGAACCAGATCCAGGCGGATCTAAACGAGGCCGCGCGCCTGCGCGCCGAAGCCGAACGCCTGCTGGCCCAGCTGCAGGGCGAACGGGCCGAAGCGGAGCGTCGCTCCCTTCAGATCGTGGCCGACGCGGAGGCCGAGGCCGCCCGCATGGAGGTCGAAGCCCGCACCAAGCTGGAGGAGCAGATCGCGCGACGCGCCACCGCCGCCGACCGCCGCATCGCCCTGGCCGAAACCCAGGCGGCCCAGGCGGTGAAAGCCGCCGCGGCCGAACTCGCCGCGAACCTGACGCAGTCGGTTCTGGCCCGCAGGGTGGCCGAAGGCGGGTCCGACCCCCTGATCGACCGCGGCATCGCCCAGATCGGGACCAAGCTGCAGTAGCATCCGTCGGGTTCGCGCTGGAAACCGCGGGGCGCCCCCCCATATAGCGCGGCCATGCCAGTTTCCCGTACCCCGGCCGATACACAGGCCCATCGCGATGGCGACCACGTTCCGGCCGACGATCAGCTGCAGCTGGACGTCCGGCGCGATGTCCTCAGGCCCGACCTCCGCGCCCGCGCCGAGGACCAGGGCCGCGACCCCGAAGAGGTCGACCCCATCGCGGACGACGAAGACGCCCTGCGGCTGGCCAGCCTGGGCGGCTCCGCCAGCCTAGACTGACTACTCCGCCGCGAGCGCCGTGGGGGATTCCGGCCGCCAGCGGAGCTTGGGCTGCCGCGCCGCGCGGGTCTCATCCAGACGGCGCAGCGGCGCATGGTAGGGCGCGCCCTTGAAGCGCTCCAGTTCGCCGGCCTTGGCCGCGCGGGCCAGCGCCAGCAGGGCCTCGGCGAAGCGATCGAGCTCCGCGCGGGGCTCGGTCTCGGTCGGCTCGATCAGCATGGCGCCGCGCACGACCAGGGGGAAGTACATGGTCATGGGGTGGAAGCCTTCGTCGATCAGCGCCTTGGCGACGTCCAGGGTGGTGATCCCCGTCCCGTCCAGCCAGCGGTCGTCGAACAGGGCCTCGTGCATGCAGGGCCCCTCGGGGAAGGCGGCCGTCATCTCGGTCTCCAGCCGCGCCTTTAGATAGTTGGCGTTGAGCACCGCGTCCTCCGCCACCTGGCGCAGGCCGTCCGAGCCATGGCTCAGCATGTAGCTGAGCGCGCGGACATACATCCCCATCTGGCCGTGGAAGACGCACATGCGGCCAAAGGCCTGGGCGGCCTCGCCCGCCTCCCGCTCCTCGAGCCGGAAGCCGCCCTGGCCGTCGCTGACCACCCAGGGGGCAGGCGCGAAGGGCGCCAGCGCCTCGGACAGCACCACGGGCCCGGCGCCCGGCCCGCCGCCGCCGTGCGGCGTGGAGAAGGTCTTGTGCAGATTGATGTGCATGGCGTCCACGCCCAGGTCCCCCGGGCGGACGCGGCCCACGATGGCGTTGAAGTTGGCGCCGTCGGCGTAGAAATAGGCGCCCGCCTCATGCGTCAGGCGCGCGATCTCGACCACGTCGCGCTCGAACAGGCCGCAGGTGTTGGGATTGGTGACCATGATGGCCGCCGTGTCGGGCCCGAGCTTGCCGGCCAGGTCCGCCACGTCCACGCGGCCGTCGGCGGTCTGGGCGACCTCTTTCACCCTATAGCCCACAAAGGCGGCGGTGGCGGGGTTGGTGCCGTGGGCGGAGGTGGGGACCAGCACGGTCTTGCGGTGGCCTTGCCCCTTCGCCTCATGCGCGGCGCGGATGGCCAGCAGGCCGCAAAGCTCGCCGTGGGCGCCCGCCTTGGGGCTGAGCGCCACGGCCGGCATGCCGGTCAGCGTCTTGAGCCAGTGCGCCAGGCTGTCCATCAGCTGCAAGGCGCCCTGGACCGTCGACTGCGGCTGGAGCGGATGCACGTCGGCGAAGCCCGGCAAGCGCGCCATGCGCTCGTTCAGGCGCGGGTTGTGCTTCATGGTGCACGAGCCCAGCGGATAGATGGCCAGGTCGATGGCGTGGTTCTTCTGCGACAGGCGCACATAGTGGCGCATGGCTTCAGGCTCGGACAGGCCCGGCAGGCCGATCGCCTCGTCACGGGTGAGGCCGCCCAGGTCGGAGAGGTCGAGGTCCACCTCGTCCAGGTCCACGCCCGTCTTGTCCCAGGCGCCCATCTCGAAGATCAGCGCCTCGTCCTGCAGCAAACCACGGCCGCCGGTCAGCGTCGGGTGCTTGTAGTCGTTGTCAGGCAGGGCCTCGGGCGCGGTAGGGCGGCCCACGTTCAGCATGCTCATGCGGTCACCTCGGCGAGGCCGCTGCGGAGCGCCTCGATATCTTCATCCGTCGTGGTTTCGGTGGCGGCGACCAGCAGGACGTCGTCCATGACGCCCGGCTCCAGCCGTGAATAGGGGACGCCCGCCAGGACGCCGCGCGCGGCCAGCGCGTCCACCACGCCCTCGGCCGGCCGGGGCAGTTGCACGGCGAACTCGTTGAAGAAGCGCGGGGTCAGAATCTCCACGCCTGGGACAGCCGCAAGCGCGTCGCGGGCCTTCTTCGCCTGGGCATGGTTGATCCGGGCCATGCGGCGGAGACCCGTCTCGCCCAGCAGGCTCATATGGATGGTGAAGGCCAGTGCGCAAAGCCCTGAATTGGTGCAGATGTTGGACGTCGCCTTGTCACGACGGATGTGCTGCTCGCGCGTGCTCAGCGTCAGCACGAAGCCGCGGCGGCCGTCGGCGTCCACCGTCTCGCCGGCGAGCCGGCCCGGCATCTGCCGCACCAGCTTGTCGGTGCAGGCGAACAGGCCGACATAGGGCCCGCCGAAGGTGAGCGGGTTGCCGATGGACTGGCCCTCGGCGGCCACGATGTCCGCGCCCATGGCGCCCGGCGCCTTGAGCAGGCCCAGCGACACCGCCTCGGTGACCACCACGATCAGCAGCGCGCCCGCCCTGTGCGCGGCCTCGGCGATGGCGCTCACATCCGTGGCCGTGCCGAACACGTTCGGGGTCTGGACGACCACGCAGGCCGTGTCCGGGTCGATCGCCTCGATGACCGCGGCCTCGGCGTCGATCGCGGGGGTCAGCCGTTCCGTGCGCACGCCGGCCACATGGGCCAGCGTCTCGGTTGTGTGAACGTACTGGGGGTGCAGCCCCCCCGACAGCACCGCCTTTTTCCGGCGGGTGACGCGCGTGGCCATCATCACGGCCTCCGCCGTAGCCGTGGAGCCGTCGTACATGGAGGCGTTGGCCACCTCCATCCCGAGGAGGTTCGCCACCTGGGTCTGGAACTCGTAGAGCGCCTGCAGCGTGCCCTGGCTGATCTCGGGCTGATAGGGCGTGTAACTGGTCAGGTACTCCGACCGCTGGATCAGGTGATCCACCGTGGACGGCACGTGGTGCCTGTAGGCGCCGGCCCCGCAGAAGAAGGGCGCGGAGCCCGCCGTGACGTTCCGGGCGGCCATGGCGCCCAGCCGCCGCTCGACCTCGAGCTCGCCGGCGCGGCGGGGCAGGTCCACGGGCCCGCTCAGACGGGCCGACTGCGGCACGTCGGCGAAGAGCGCGTCGACCCCCTCCACCCCGATGACGGAGAGCATGTCGCGCCGGTCGGCGTCGGTCAGGGGGAGGTAGCGCATTTCAACTTCCGCTCTCCCCGGCGGAGGCCGGGGTCCACGGCGCCGCGAGGACGCCCTTCGACTGGTGCTCCGCCCATGATGGGCCCCGGCGTTCGCCGGGGAGAGCGGAGGGTGTGGGGGGCTCTGCCGAACACCGTCAGAGGCTGGCTATGTAGGCGTCGTAGTCTTCCGGCGTCATAAGCTCGCCCAGCTCCGCATCTGCGGCCGACAGGCGCAGCCTCGCGAACCAGCCGGTCCCTTGGGCGTCGGCGTTGACCATCTCCGGCTGACTGGACAGTTCGGGGTTGGCTTCGATCACCTCGCCGGACACCGGCGAATAGACGTCCGACGCGGCCTTGACGCTCTCCACCACAGCGAAGGTGTCGCCCTTGCTCACGGTTTTTCCGACCTCGGGCGTCTCCACGAACACGACATCGCCCAGTTGGTCGGCGGCGTATCGGGTGATGCCGACGGTCGCGGCGCCGTCGTCGTGCAACTCCACCCACTCGTGGCTCTTGGTGAAACGCATGGCCTAAGCTCCCGACGGGAATGAGGGTTTTCTGAAATAGCGTTGCGGCACGAAAGGCGTGGCGGCGACCTCGGCCGGCTGCGCGCGGCCGCGCACCAGCACCTGGATCGGCGTGCCCGGCTCGGCCAGAGCGGGGGGCGCATAGCCCATCCCGACCGAGCCGCCGAGCGTGGGCGAAGGGGCGCCGCTGGTCACCCGGCCCACGACCTGGCCGTCCATGTCGGCGATCTCCGCACCTTCGCGGGCGGGGGCGCCCTGCAGCACCCGGAAGCCCACGCGCACCCGGCTCGGCCCTTCCGTCCATTCGCGCAGGATACGGTCGGCGCCGGGGAAATCGGCGGCCTCGCGACGGCGCTTCGAGACCGCGAAGCGGAGCGCGCCCTCCACCGGGGACGTCGTCCCGTCCAGGTCGTGGCCGTAGAGCGGCAGCCCCGCCTCGAGCCGGAGCGAATCGCGGGCGCCCAGCCCGATCGGCCGCACGCGGGGATCACCGGTCAGCGCCGTCCAGAACCGCTCGATCAGCGGCTGGGGGACCAGCAGCTCGAAACCGTCCTCGCCCGTGT